>NZ_JAJEJR010000001.1:2845789-3161988 GCF_021390595.1 Paraburkholderia sp. HP33-1
CAGCATGGCCAACCTGTTCGCGTGGATGCGCTGCAGGTTGTCGTGCAGCCGGATCTCGCTGCCGAACGATGCCTTCAACCAGCGGGCTGCCGCGAGCATGCCGCGCTCGACCAGATCGAACAGGCTGAAGCGCTGTGCGACGTAGAAGCCGACGAGCGCCGCCGCTGCGATCAGCAGGCCGGTCGCCAGCCACTGTGCGATCGCGCCTGCACGGCCGTCCGCAACGAGCAGCCCGAACCCCGCAACGGTAAACAGGAACTGGGCGAACGCCTGAATCAGCAGGTCGACAAGAATTGATGCGCCAGCAAGACCGCCAGCCACACCCCAGAAGGTCAGCAGCCGCGCGCCGATCAGATCGCCACCGAACGACGCGACCGGAAGCAACACGTTGATCGCCTCTCGCACCCAGCGCAGGAATACGAACAGCCCGAAACCCCGCTGCGTCAGCGGGCGAACGAGACAGCCCCAAGCTACGCCGGTCAACCCCATGATGCCGGCGCGAATCGCCACGATGGCGGCGATGCCCCAACCGACGCGGGCTATGGCATGCAGCACGAGTGTTGCATCGTTGGCGACGACCAGCACAACGGCTGCGATGAGCCCACAGGAAGTAACGACGACCGTACCGATCGCAATACTCCGGCTATTCTTCAGCGCGGGAATGTCTGTTTGAGTTTCGAACAAACGACCTCCTACAGGCAGACACTCTCCCGCCAGTAACCCCGGTTGCGGTAGATCGAGCTTATTCGTTTTGCGGCGCCAAACTGCGTGCGCCGGGCCGTCCTGCTAACGAGGCCAGCGACGCCCGAGGCAATTCCTCAACGGCGAGCGCCCACAGGGAATACGCAACGCCGCGCTGGAACAACGAACTGACAGCAGCGCGAAACTCGCCCCTGCCGAGCGCGTACGCCGAGTCAGTCACTGCAATGGCGCCATGCATGAGGACACTGGCATGGCGGTAGCACCCCATCATGCAGGCATTGCAGGGCTCCCGATTGTCGGGCAGCCGGTCGAGGTCGAAGACGGAGCCCATCGGCTCAGGCCACGCCTCGCAACGCCAGATATCGAGGTTCCAGTCGATATAAAAATACTTGCTGCCACCGATACAGGGGATCAGTTGCTGTTCGCCGCGCACGAACCGCGCGACCTCGGCCAGCGCAGCGCTCGGGTCCATCACACGAAAATGCTTTTTGAGGCGCGCGATTGCGCTCAACGCTTCGAGCAGTTCGTCAGGGCTGAGATCGACGAGCGTCGATTTTTCGTCGTAAACAAGCGATGTGGAACCGAACGCCTCGCGTCGTGGATAGGAAAAAACGACGCTATCGAAGCCAAGCCGGTTGAGTGTCTCGGGAAGCAATTCGTAACGGACCAGACGGCTCACCGTAATCGATGCGCAGACCTCGATGCCGAAGCTATGCGCCTGAGCGATACCCTCGCGGATGCGAGCCTCCAGACCGCGCAGGCCGCGGTTGCGCTCGTGCTCACTCATGTCCGCACTATCGATGGAAATCAGAAGACGCTTGAGGCCAGCCGCCGCCAGTTCCTTGATGTGGCGGGGGAGAAACCAGCCGTTCGTGATCACGCCGCACTGGATGCCGGCCTTGGTGGCTGACGCCACGAGCGATGCGATCTCGGGGTGAACCAGCGGTTCGCCTCCCTGCAGCGTCATGTAACGAATCCGGCGTCTGCGCAGGATCGGCAGCGCACGCGCGAACTCATCAGGATCGAGATAGCGACGCGGGCCCGCCAGGTTCTTTTCGCGCGAGAACCCGCAGAAGTCGCATGCGGCGTTGCAAACGTTCGTCACCGATACGTCACAGACCGCAGGAAGTGGATTCCTTGGCTCGCTTCCGACAGCGTCTACGCGCGGAAGATTGCGCCACTTGATGGTCCGCTCTGTCGTATCCATGAAGCCCTCGCGGTCTGCTGACGAATTCGGCAAGAACCATCGTAGGATACACGCCACTAAAGCGCTCCGGGTTTGTTGCCGCCTCCTTCTCTTGCGAGAATAGCGTCATGAGCCAGCCCGGCCAGTTCTCTGCGGAGGTTCCAACGCGCATCAAGGATGCAGGACCTGGCAGGCTTCCTTCCAGAATCGCCCATCCGTTGCAACTTCGAGGAGGTTCCCCTGATGACGTTCCGCACCGTCGCGCTCGCCGCAACCACCGCTGCGCTCACGCTCGCCGGCACGACCGCCACCCTGACCGCTCAAGCCCAAACCCCGACCCCGTCCAACAGCCAGTGGCGCGCCAGCTCAACCATGCTCGCGACGTTGCTGCAGGACGGCTACAAGATCGTCGCCGTCGTCAACACGGGCCCGACCGACACGATCTTCGTGCAGCGGGATCAGAGCGCGTTCAAATGCATCGATCCACTGCAGCCGGATGGCAAAGCGAAAACGTCAGCGGCGCCGGGCTGTTACGAACTGGTACCGCCGAGCGGCGCCGCGGCCGCCTCGGAATCCAGATAACGTGATTTGAAGCGCGAGCCAAAGACCGCGACGTTTCAGCGGTCCACCAGCCGGCTCAGATTGCCGCGCACCCGCTGCAAAAACGCGATCAGCTGCGCTGTTTCTTCATCGCTGAAGCCGTCCAGCGCTTCGAGCGCAACCTCGTCGCCGACCTTGCGCGCCTTGCCGAGCGTGCGCTCGGCCTTCGGCGTCATGCGCACCTGGCGCTCGCGACGATCCTGCGGATTCGCGGCCCGCTCGATCCAGCCGCCCTCCTCCATCCGGTCGAGCAGCCGGCCCGCCGAGATCGGAGCGACCTCGAGCAGGTCCGCGAGCCGCGCCTGATTGATGTCGCCGTAATGGCCGAGATAGGCCAGCACGCGGCACTGCGCGCGCGTCAGATCGACCGACGACTTCGCAAGATCGTCGAACCGCTTGCCCGAGAGGCGGCCGACGTCGTAAATCAGAAAGCCGAAGCGCTCTTCGAATTGAGTTTTCATGCGCGGATTATACGGAAGCACTCCGGCTTGCAGAGCGACTGCGCATGCGTTCGACCGTCAGCACAACTCCCGATAGCGCAAACCCGCACATCCGATATACTAAGCATGCTTACTATTTCGACGATCCCCACCCTTCATGTCTTCCGCCTCCACGCCGACGAGCACTACCGCACCGCTCAACCGGCCGATGATCACGATCTCGATCATGCTCGCGACGCTGATCCAGACGCTCGACAGCACGATCGCCAACGTCGCGCTGCCGCATATGCAAGGCACGCTGTCCGCGTCACAGGACGAGATCACGTGGGTGCTCACCTCCTATATCGTCGCCGCCGCGATCGCCACGCCGCTCACCGGCTGGCTGTCGGATCGCCTCAGCATGAAGCGGCTGCTGCTGATCGCGATCGGCGGCTTCACGGTGTCGTCCGCGCTCTGCGGACTCTCCGAGACGCTGCCGCAGATCGTCGGGTCGCGCCTGCTGCAGGGGGTCTTCGGCGCGTCGCTGGTGCCGCTGTCGCAATCGATCCTGCTCGACATCAACCCACGCGAAAAGCAGGGCCAGGCAATGGCCGTGTGGGGTATGGGCGTGATGGTCGGGCCGATTCTCGGTCCGACGCTCGGCGGCTGGCTGACCGATAGCTACAACTGGCGCTGGGTGTTCTTTATCAACGTGCCGATCGGCGCGTTCGCGCTGTTCGGCGTGGCGACTTTCCTGCCGACGCGCGAGCCGAAACACGACGTGAAGTTCGACGCGTTCGGCTTCATCACGCTCGGCCTCGCGATCGGCGCGTTGCAGGCGATGCTCGATCGCGGCGAGCAGCTCGACTGGTTTTCGTCGACCGAGATCGTGATCGAGGCGCTCGTCGCGGCGATCAGCTTCGCGTTCTTTCTGGTGCACACGGCGACGGTCGGCAAGGATTCGTTCTTCAAGTACCAGTTGCTGAAAGACCCGAACTTCGCGACCGGCACGTTCTTCATCTTCGTGATCGGCGCGGTGATGTACGCGACGCGCGCGCTGCTGCCGCCGATGCTGCAGAACCTGATGGGCTATCCGGTCGCGATGACGGGCCTCGTCACCGCGCCGAGCGGCGCGGGCACGATGGTCGCCATGCTGATCGCCGGCCGGCTGCTAAGACGTGTCGACGCGCGGCTGCTACTGCTCTGCGGCTTCCTGATTTCGGCGTTCGCGCTCTGGCAGATGATGCATTACACGATCGTGCTGTCGGCGTCGAATATCGTGTGGCCTGGCGTGATCCAGGGCTTCGGGCTCGGCCTCGTGTTCGTGCCGCTGTCCGCGCTGACGTTTTCGACGCTGTCGCCGGAGTTGCGCGCGGACGGCACCGCGACGTACAGCCTGATGCGCAACATCGGCAGCAGTATCGGCATTTCGATCGTGCAGACGCTGATGACGCGCAACACGCAAATCTCGCACGCGGACCTCGCGGCAAATATCACCGCGTTCAATCCGGCGATCCGGCCGATGCTCGACAGCGGCTCGAGCTATGACATCGCGGCGCTGAACGCGTCGATCACTCAGCAGGCGTCGATGGTCGCGTATCTGAACGACTTCAAGCTGATGTTCATGGCGACGCTGCTAGTGATCCCGCTGCTGCTGCTGATCCGGCCGTCGCGCAAGGCGCCCGATGCATCGGTTGCGCATGCGGCGATGGATTGAGATCGGGACCGAGTGCGGCGACGCCGGCCTTAGCCTTCGATTCTCCCGCGCGTCACGCCGAGCAATGACGCCATCGCCGCGCGCGCCCCTGCGGCATCGCGCGCGCAGATCGCGTCGAACACCGCCGTGTGCTCGGCGAGCGACGCATTGAACACGTCGGCGCGTTTCGCATTGAGCCGCAACTGGGCCTCCAGCGTGCGCTCGATCAGCGCACCGAGCGGAATCAGCAATTCGTTGCTGCACGCAGTGAGCACGCTCAGGTGGAACTGCAGATCCGCGCGCACCCATTCGTCCACGTTACGCGCCGCCACCATCGAGGCATGCGCGGCCGCGAGCGCGCCCAACGTCTCGTCGGTGTACGCGTCGGCCGCGAGGCCGGCGGCGTACGGCTCGATCATCTCGCGCATTTCCTGAAGCTTCAGGGCGAACGCCATCGGCTCGGCGACGCGTGAGTACCAGTCGAGCAGATCGGCATCGAGCAGATTCCACGCGGACTTCTGACGCACGCGCGTACCGACGCGCGGGCGCGATCCGATCAGCCCTTTCGACGTCAGCGTGCGCAGCGCCTCGCGCAGCACCGTACGGCTCACGCCGTACGTCTCCATCAACTCGGCTTCGCGCGGCAGGATCGAGTCCGGCGCGTGGTCGCCGCGCAGAATCGCGGTCGCGAGCAGTTGGGCGACTCGCCCGTGCAGATCGTGCTGAATGGCTTTCTCCTCGCGGCTGGTGGTGGGGTGGCGCAACGCGGCCGTCATTCTTTCAGTCTGACCACTATTTGGCAAATAGTACTATTAATAGTACTTTAAAGCGCTTTTGTTGTAGCATCGAATCTCCGAATTTTTCCGCGGCCGCGCAGGCCTGCTTTGCATGGGACATAGGAGACACGCGCCATGAAAATCACCAAGCTCGAAACCTTCATCGTCCCGCCGCGCTGGTGCTTCCTGAAGATCGAGACCGACGAGGGCATCGTCGGTTGGGGCGAGCCGGTGGTGGAAGGCCGCGCGCATACGGTCGCCGCGGCCGTCGAGGAACTGTCCGACTATCTGATCGGCAAGGACCCGCTGCTGATCGAGGATCACTGGCAGGTGATGTACCGCTCGGGCTTCTATCGCGGCGGCCCGATCACGATGAGCGCGATCGCCGGCGTCGATCAGGCGCTGTGGGACATCAAGGGCAAGCATCATGGCGTGCCGGTGCATGCGCTGCTCGGCGGCCAGGTGCGCGACAGGATCAAGGTGTATTCGTGGATCGGCGGCGACCGTCCGAGCGATGTCGCCAACAACGCGCGCGCGGTGGTCGAGCGCGGCTTCAAGGCCGTCAAGATGAACGGCTCGGAAGAGCTGCAGATCATCGACACCTTCGACAAGGTACAAGGCGTCATCAACAACGTCGCGGCGGTCCGCGAGGCGGTCGGGCCGAACATCGGCATCGGCGTGGACTTCCACGGCCGCGTGCACAAGCCGATGGCGAAGGTGCTCGCCAAGGAACTCGACCCGTACAAGCTGCTGTTCATCGAAGAGCCGGTGCTCTCGGAGAACGCCGAGGCGCTGCGCGACATCGTCAATCAGACCAACACGCCGATCGCGCTCGGCGAGCGTCTGTATTCGCGCTGGGACTTCAAGCACATCCTGTCGGGCGGCTACGTCGACATCATCCAGCCGGACGCGTCGCACGCGGGCGGCATCACCGAGTGCCGCAAGATCGCCGCGATGGCCGAAGCCTACGACGTCGCGCTCGCGCTGCATTGCCCGCTCGGCCCGATCGCGCTCGCGACCTGCCTGCAGATCGACGCGGTGAGCTACAACGCTTTCATCCAGGAACAGAGCCTCGGCATCCACTACAACCAGGGCAACGACCTGCTCGACTACATCCGCAACCCGGAAGTCTTCAAGTACGAAGACGGCTTCGTGTCGATTCCGCAGGGCCCGGGACTTGGCATCGAGGTCAACGAAGAGAAGGTGCGCGAGATGGCGAAGGTCGGTCATCGCTGGCGCAATCCGGTGTGGCGTCACGCGGACGGCAGCGTCGCCGAGTGGTGATCTGAGCAGCTGAGCGAATCAGGCGGAATGCTGCCGGCGGGCGGCGTTCCGGCTTTGCGCGGTTTGCGTTTCACCCTCACCCGCCGTCGATAAAAAACACCAAAAGGCTACCTCCGTGGAGACAACCCACATTCACGTCCACGCGCAAGCGACCGGCAAGCGCCACCGCCTGCTCGCGATGCTGTTCATCACCGTGGTCATCACGTATCTCGATCGCAGCAATCTGTCGATCGCCGCAACCGCGATCGGCCAGGACCTGCAACTCGATCCCGCCCAGATGGGCCTCGTGTTTTCGGCCTTCGGCTGGTCGTACGCGCTGCTGCAGATTCCCGGCGGCATCCTCGTGGACCGCACGCGCCCTCGCCTGCTGCTCGCGCTGATCATCGGGCTGTGGTCGCTCGCGACGCTGCTGCAAGGCTTCGCCAGCGCGTTCGTGATGCTGCTGTCGCTGCGCGTGCTGCTCGGAGCGCTCGAAGCGCCCGCCTATCCGACGCTCAATCGCGTCGTCACCACGTGGTTTCCGGATAACGAGCGGGCCCGCGCGATCGCCACCTACACGTCCGGCCAGTACGTCGGGCTGGCATTCCTGACGCCCGCGCTCGTGCTCACGCAGCAGCATTTCGGCTGGCCGGGCGTGTTCTTTCTGACGGGCGCGATCGGCCTCGGCTGGGCGCTCGTCTGGTACGCGCTGTACCGCGAGCCGTCCGAGGCCACCGACATTAACGCCGCCGAGCTCGAAACCATCCGCGCGGGCGGCGGCCTCGTCGACCTCGGGAACATGCAGCGCGCCCGCGCGCGCTACACCGCCGCCGACTGGCGCGCCGTGCTCGGCAACCGTAAGTTGTGGGGCGTGTATATCGGCCAGATCGCCGTGACCTCGACGCTGTGGTTCTTCCTCACCTGGTTTCCGACCTACCTCGTCAAGTACCGGCACATGGACTTCCTGAAGGCCGGCTTCATGGCGGCCGTGCCGTTTCTCGCCGCGTTCGTCGGAATTCTGGGCTCGGGTCTGCTGTCGGACTGGATGATCCGGCGCGGCGTGTCGGCCACGGTCGCGCGCAAGGTGCCGATCGTCACGGGCCTCCTGCTATCGACAACGATCGTCGGCGCGAACTACGTCGACACGCCCGCGATGGTGATCCTCTTCATGGCGATCGCGTTCTTCGGCAGCGGCTTTGCGTCGATAACGTGGGTGCTGGTGTCGTCGATGGCGAAGAAGGAATTGCTCGGCCTGACCGGCGGCATGTTCAACCTGATGGGCAATCTGTCGTCGATCTGCGTGCCGGTGGTGATCGGGTTCATCGTCCGCAACGGCGACTTCAAGCCCGCGCTGATGTTCATGAGCGCAGTCGGCGTGATCGGCGCGCTGTCGTATCTGTTCCTAGTGGGCAAGATCGAGCGCATCCGCTGAGCGCCTCGTTCGTGGCCCTGCCCGCGCGTCACGGCCACGTGACGCGCGGGCCTTCGCACCGTTTGTTCGGTATCGGACAGACGTATCGCCAGCGCCTTGCTGAAATGCATGCAAACGACACATGCATTGGGCACGGCCATGGGCGAATTCCTTCCTGACTATCTGATCCGCGAACAGGCAGCGGTCGGCGCGCTGGTCGCGTTCGGCGTGCTGCGCATCATCGGCGCGATGCTCGCTTACGAGCGCGGATGGAGCATCGCGGTGGTCGGGAAATGCTTCATGGGCGCGGCGGTGCTGTACTGCCTGCCACAGGTCTTCCATCTGCTCACGCAGATGGCCGGCTCGCACGCGGCCGGCGCCGAACTCGAAGGCAAGGCCGCGGGCTGCGCGATCGCGCTGTTCTGCGCGCCGATTCTCGGTCATCGCCTCGGCTTCGAGTAAGCGGCCCTCAAGCATCCATCGACGGATCGCTCAAACACGCAGGCCGCGCCACGCGTTCAACCGAGCGCCGCGAACGCCGGCACGCTATGCGACAGCGCAGCCGCAACGACGAACACGCCGATTATCACGAGCGCTTCCAGATACATCACGTTGACGAAGGTGTGCGCATCCATGGTCGACGCGGTGCGACGCAGGCGCGGCAGCGCCGAGGTCCGGTTCAGCCCGCCGAGCACGAGTGCAAGCGCGACCAGCACGAGCTTCAACGTCAGCACATGCCCCCACGTGCTCGCATGGATCGCTTCAAACGAACCGCCCGAGCCGCGCACCGCATTGAAGACGCCCGACAGCAATACCAACGCGACCGCGACGATCGACACGCTCGACACCTGGGTCGCCGTGCGGATCAGCATGCCGCGCGCCGTCGATGCGCCGAGCGCCGGCAGCACCGCGAGGCCGGCGGCCATCGTGAGTCCGCCCCATACGCTCGTCGCGAGCACGTGCAGCGTCTGCATGCCGATCGCGGCAGAGACGACGCCGGAATCGGCTGCATGACCAAGCGACGCCTTGCCCGCCGCTATCGCGAGCACCGCGAGCCACAGCAGGGTGTTACGCAGCATGCCCGAGCCGTGGTTCAGCGCGGTGCCGAGCAGCACCAGCGCGCCGCCGAACGCGAGACTCCAGCCGTAGCCGACATGCGTTTGGGTCAGCACGGTCGGCACCACGCCGAACGCGGCGGGCAACGCGACGCCACTCATCGACGCCGCCTGATACAGCAGCCAGCCGAGATCGGCAAGTACCAGCACGATGGTCGCCGTGAGCATCGACCGTTGCGCGCGCATCCAGCCGGGGCGCGCTGGCGACGTGCCGAGTCGTCCGTCCTTCGCGAGCCATGCGCCGAGCAGCGCCGAGCCGACGGCGAAGCCGAACGCGACGTTCATGAGCGCGGCCATTGCGACCTGCCCGATCCACAGTCCGTCGAAGTTCATTTGACGTTGAACGCGAAGTCGCCTTGCGTACGATGGCCGTCGGTGGCCACCGCGATCCAGTGCACCGCATAGCGGCCGCTCGTCAGTTGCGGCAGCGCGAGGCGCATCACGCGGGCGTCCGCGCTATCGACCGCCGACGTACTCGTCGTCGCGGGCTTGCCGCTGGTACCGGCGAGCGTGATCCTGCTGAACGCGGGCTCGAGCGGCTCGGTGAAATGGATCGTCACGTCGGCGGGCGCGACGGCGTCGGCGTTCGCGGCCGGCACGCTCGAGATCAGATGCGCATGCGCGAACGCGGTGGACGACATGGCCAGCGCCACCGCGCCGGACATCAACGCACGCAGCGTCGACGAGGAAAAATCGAATAGCTTCATGTAAGGCCGATAGCGGATGAGAACGAATGGAACATGGCCGGACCGGCGAGGCGCGTCGTCTCCACGACGGCCGGCGAGCCCGGAAGTGTACGCTTCGATGGCGCGCGCGGGGATCGGTTCAACCTGGCTTGACCACGACACATGAATCAGGAGAAGTCCGAAATCGGCACATCGCGACACACTGTCGCATGGCGGTCACACCTGGAACCGTCTCTAATGCGGCAAATGGTCACCATCACCCTTCGATGATAGAATGCTGCGTCGCCGCAGCGACGGCTGTCCTTCACACCGAGCCGCCCGAAGTTCGGTCAGGTCCCCGATTCTGATGGAGTTACGCGTGTCTTCAAGACGCCTCTTCCGCCCGTTGCTTGCCATTCTGTTGATCGGCACCGCGGGTGTCTATAGCGCTGCGAAAGCGCAGACTCAACCGAAGGCCCCTGACACGATGGAAGCGCGCGTGCAAGGCTGCACAGCCTGCCACGGCACACATGGGCAAGGTACCGACAACGACTACTTCCCGCGCCTCGCGGGCAAGCCGGCGGGATATCTGTTCAATCAGTTGCAGAACTTCCGTGAAGGGCGCCGCAAGTACCCGCCCATGAACTACCTCGTCACGTATCTCTCCGACGACTACCTGCATCAGATCGCCACCTTCTTCTCGCAGCAGCGCCCGCCGTATCCGACGCCGGCCAGGCCGACGGTATCGGCCGCCACGCTCGCGCGCGGTCAGCAGATCGTGCTGCAAGGTGATGCATCGAAGCAGGTGCCCGCTTGCGCGGCTTGCCACGGCAAGGCGCTGACCGGTATGGAACCGGCGATCCCGGGTCTCGTCGGTCTGCACTCCGACTACATCAGCGCGCAACTCGGCTCATGGCGCTCGGGCACGCGTCGCGCCATCGCGCCGGACTGCATGCACACGATCGCCACGCGCCTTAGCGACGAAGACGTGAACGCGGTCGCGGCCTGGCTTTCCACGCAGCAGGCTCCGCAAAACCCCGTGCCGGCTCCGGCCCGCTCCTTGAAGACTCCGCTTGCCTGCGGCAGCGAACCGCAATAAGGCGCCGGGAGAGACATTCAAATGAAACGCAAGTCTTTGTTCGCCCTCTCGGCAGTCATCGTGGTCGCGGCTGCCGCACTCGTTCCCGTCCTGTGGTCGGGCGGCGACAATCTGCATGGCAGCGGCGCGGCCGTGGCGGCAACGCCCGCGGACCAGGCCGACCTGATCAAGAAGGGCGAGTACCTCGCCCGCGCCGGCGACTGTATCGCCTGCCACACGGTGCGCGGCGGCCAGCCGTTCGCGGGCGGCCTGCCGATGGCCACGCCGTTCGGCACGATGTTCACGCCGAACATCACGCCGGACGACCAGTACGGCATCGGCAAGTGGACTCAGGACGACTTCTATCGCGCGATGCACACGGGCCGCTCGAAGGACGGCAGCCTGCTCTATCCGGGCTTCCCGTTCACGAGCTACACGAAGGTCACGCGCGCCGACTCCGACGCGATCTATGCGTACCTGCGCTCGGTCGCGCCGGTCAACGTGCCGAGCCGTCCGCACGAACTGAAGTTCCCGTTCAACCAGCGCAACATGCTGATCGGCTGGCGCACGCTGTTCTTCCGTGAAGGCGAGTTCAAGCCGGATCCGACCAAGTCGGTCGAATGGAACCGCGGTGCGTATCTGGTCGAAGGCCTCGGCCACTGCGGCATGTGCCACACGTCGATCAACGCGATGGGCGGCCCGGTCAGCTCGGCGGCTTTCGCGGGTGGTCTGATTCCGCTGCAGAACTGGTATGCGCCGTCGCTGACGTCGAACCGTGAAGCCGGCCTCGGCGACTGGGAGCTGCAGGACATCGCCGATCTGCTCAAGACCGGCGTGTCGAGCCGCGGCGCGGTGTTCGGTCCGATGGCCGAAGTGGTTCACAACAGCTTGCAGTATTTGTCGGCCGAAGACATCAACGCGATGGCGACGTACCTGAAGACGATTCCGCAGAAGAGCGAAGCACCGGAACCGCTGCAGCTCGAAACCTCGGAAAAGTTTGGCGGCGAACTGTTGAAGCAAGGTCAGAAGATCTACGGTGACAAGTGCGCGAAGTGCCACGCGGACAATGGTCTCGGCATGCCACCGGCGTTCCCGCCGCTCGCGAACAACCCGTCGATCCAGATGCCGTCGGCGGTCAACCCGATCCGCATGGTGCTGAACGGTGGTTATCCGCCGAGCACGGACGCGAACCCGCATCCGTACGGCATGCCGCCGTTCGCACAGGCTCTGTCGAATCAGGAAGTGGCGGCGGTCGTGACGTACATCCGTATGTCCTGGGGCAACCACGGCACGGCCGTGTCGCCGCAGCAAGTGGCCGACCTGCGTTCGGCACCGCTCGACTAAGCAGCGTCCGACGCACCCCGGGCGCGGCCTGCGAATTTCGCGGCCGCGCCCTTCGTTTTTTCAAGACCGGTATCATATGGGTCCGTTTGTGTTAGTGGCCACCCTCGGGTGACCGTGCAGGAGGAAGGAGCCGTGCCCGTTGGTGAGCGCTTGAACAGCATTACCCATCTCGTCGGCGCCGTGCTGTCGGTGGTGGGGCTGGCGACGCTCGTCACGATGGGCGCACTCGCCGGCGACGCGTACAAGGTGGTGAGCTTCAGCGTGTATGGTGCGATGCTGTTCGTGCTGTATGCGATCTCGACGCTGTATCACAGCGTGAGCCATCCGCGTCTGAAGGCGATTCTGCAGAAATGCGATCATTCGGCGATCTACCTGCTGATCGCCGGCAGCTACACACCGTTCACGCTCGTCACCTTGCGTGGACCGTGGGGCTGGTCGCTATTCGGCGTGAGCTGGGGGCTTGCCGCCCTCGGCATCGTGCAGGAACTCACGCTCGGGCGACGCACCCGCAGCGTGTCGATGGTGCTGTATGTGTTGATGGGATGGCTCGCGCTCGTAGCCGTCCGCCCGCTGGTGGAGGCATTGCCAGCCGCGGGTACCGCGTGGCTCGTGGCCGGCGGCGTCATCTATAGCGCCGGCATCTATTTCTTCATCAACGACGAGCGCATCCGCCACGGACATGGTATCTGGCACCTGTTCGTACTGGCGGGCAGTCTGTGTCAATTCGTCAGTGTCGCGCGCTATGTCGCGTGACATTCCACGGCGACGAAATGCAACTTAAGGCCAGTCGACGTGTCTGCATAGCGCGTTGAAACATCCGGCACATCTGTGAGCGTGCCGCCGATTTCTCCGTGAACGGAACCGGGCTTCGGCCTCGCACACGCCATCCTGGCGTGTCGATGCCGCGCTGGTTTTTCCGCGTTGGGGTCCGTTGCCCCCGCTGGACCGTTCGCGAAACTGCATTGCAAAGAGCTTTTATGTCTTTTGATTCCCTCGGCTTGTCCGAACCGCTGGTCCGCGCTGTCAATGAACTTGGCTACACCAGCCCGACTCCGATCCAGACTCAGGCGATCCCCGCCGTGCTCAATGGCGGCGACCTGCTCGCCGGCGCGCAGACCGGCACCGGCAAAACCGCCGGCTTCACGCTGCCGATCCTGCAGCGTCTGAATTCGATGCCGCCGGCCGCCGGCGGCAAGCGCGTAGTGCGCGCGCTGATCCTCACGCCGACGCGCGAACTCGCCGCCCAGGTCGAAGAAAGTGTGCGTGCGTACGGCAAGTACCTGAAGCTGAAGTCGACCGTGATGTTCGGCGGCGTCGGCATCAATCCGCAGATCGACGCATTGAAGCGCGGCGTCGATATCGTCGTCGCGACGCCGGGCCGTCTGCTCGATCACATGCAGCAGAAGACCATCGACCTGTCTCATCTCGAGATCCTCGTGCTCGACGAAGCGGACCGCATGCTCGACATGGGCTTCATCCACGACATCAAGCGCGTGCTCGCGAAGCTGCCGCCGAAGCGCCAGAACCTGCTGTTCTCGGCGACTTTCTCCGACGAGATCAAGACGCTCGCCGACAGCCTGCTCGACTCGCCGGCGCTGATCGAAGTCGCGCGCCGCAACACGACGGCCGAAACGGTCGCGCAGAAGATTCATCCGGTCGATCGCGACCGCAAGCGCGAGCTGCTCACGCATCTGATTCGTCAGCACAACTGGTTCCAGGTGCTCGTGTTCACGCGCACCAAGCACGGCGCGAACCGCCTCGCCGAGCAGCTGACGAAGGACGGCATCAGCGCGCTCGCGATTCACGGCAACAAGAGCCAGTCCGCGCGCACGCGCGCGCTCGCCGAGTTCAAGGACGGCACGCTGCAGGTGCTGGTCGCGACCGACATCGCGGCACGCGGCATCGATATCGATCAGCTGCCGCACGTGGTCAACTTCGATCTGCCGAACGTGCCGGAAGACTACGTGCACCGCATCGGCCGCACGGGTCGCGCGGGCGCGACGGGCGAGGCGGTGTCGCTCGTGTGCGTCGATGAACTGCAGTTGCTGAAGGACATCGAGAAGCTGATCAAGCGTCCGGTCCCACAGGAAGTCATCGCCGGATTCGAGCCGGACCCGACCGCGAAGCCGGAGCCGATCCAGCGACGCGGCCAGGGCGGCGGCGGACGTTCGCCGCGCCAGGAACAAGGCGCTGGGCGCCGTGGCGGGGCAAGTGCGGGCGGTGCTGGTGGTGGCGCTTCGGCCAAACCGGCTCAAGGCTCCGGTCAGCGTACGGGACAAGGCACGGGTGAGCGCTCGGGCCAGCGTCCGTCGAACGGTCAGCCCGCGCCGCGCTCGCAAGGCGCGAAGCCGGCCGGCAACGGCGGCCAGCCGCGTCGCGATGCGCAGCGTCACGACGACCGGCCGCGTACCGCAGCGCCTGAGGGCAGCGCCGCGCACCATGCGCCGCGCAAGCCGCAGGGCAATCGTTCGCACAACGGCAATCCGGGCGCGTTGCTCGGCGGCGGTGTCAAGCGCAACGATGCGCCGCGTGGCGCGCAACCGTCGCGCAACGGCGAGCGCGGCCGTTAAGCGTCGCCGTGCCTGAAGGCTGCCGCTGTATCAGCCGTTAGTGCTTCTCTGCTCGAAGACTAACGGCTGCTCGCGGCGGCGGCCCGCTTCAAATGCTCGACCTGCTGTTCCCATCGCTCGAGCACCGCACTCCCCTCTCCTTGCAATTCGAAAGTGACGCCGCCGGTCAGGCGCGCATAACGGACGCTTTGCGCTTCCGCCGTGTCGATCGCGCCGAGCAGATAGACGAGACCGCTGTCGTCGCCGTCAACGCCGGGCAACGGCGCGACACGCAACTGCACCTGATAGAACTCCGCATCACAGACGAAGCTCAGCGCCGCGCGTCCGCTTTGCGCGATCGCGCGCGTCGCTCGGGCTTGCGGCCATAGCGCGATGCACAGCGTGCGTGAGTCGGGTACATAGAGTTCTCCGACGCTCAGCAGCGATGTGCGCACGTGGCCGTTCGCATCGACAGTCAGCAGCGAGGCCGTGAAGCCCGCCTTATCAGCAAGCGACGCCCCGTCGAAGAGCGCACGCACGTTGGACGGCCATTCGTCGAATACGGTCTGTTCGAGCGGACGCGCGGATGCGGAGGAATCGCTCATGGCATCGATCCATTCGAAGTGGTCAATAAGGCTCAATCATGCCTCGAAAGAACCAAAGCCCGCATGAGCGGACTTTGGTTCGCTTCGTCAGGTCGTTGCAACTGCATCCGGCTGATGAATGCCGCAACGATCGATCGCTCAGCGAAAGAACACGTGCTGCGTGATCTTCGCGAGCGGGTAATGCACGCCCGGTTGAATGCGCGCCGGCAGCTGTAGCGGCTTGAGCAGCATCTTCACGCACATGTCGGCAGACAGATTGCGCCGCACCAGGGTAGTGATGCGGGCCGCGCGCTCGCGGTTATACGCGAAGTCGTGCACGCGCTCCGGATAGCGAATCGCGAACACGTGCCGCAACGCGATCTCCGAATCTTCGTTCTTGATTTCCATCACGCGACGCATCAACGCGCCGAGCACCGCGAGCCGGCCATTGCCTTCGATGCGGTTGTACTTCTTGAAGTATTTGAAAAAGTGCTTGTAGTGACGGACTTCGTCGGTGCGGATGTTGTCGGTGATCTGCTTGAGCACCGGCTCGTCCGAGCACTCGTTGATCGCGCGATACAGCGTCGCGGTACCCGTTTCGACGACGCAACGCGCGACCATCTCGAGCGCGCGGGTCTTTTCGAAATCCTCGACCGAGCACGTGAGCGAATACTCGCCCATGAAATTACGGAACGCGGTGTCCCAGTCGAACTCCGGCCACACATATCCGATATAGGTCTTCAGCGCCCGGCCGTGCTGCATTTCCTCAGGCTCCCACTCGTCGTTGAGCCAGGCAGAGACCTCGGGATCGCCGTTGAAAAACGTACTCAGATTGCTGGTATAGAGATCGGTGCCGCTTTCGATGAACGAAGCCGCACACAGCAACAGCAGCAGGTCTTCGTTGACGGCGGCCTTCTGCCGGTCAATGCGCGTCAGATCGATGTCCTCGATCCGCCAGGGCATGACATGGTTCAGCTCTGTTTGCATCGTGTCTTGCTCCCATGCTGTACCGGCCGGTGGAGCCACTCGCAACTGCCCCCCGCGCTCGCCGTGATGTTTCTCCGTGCCGGATACAACGCCGTGAATTAGAGTTGGGCCCTCGTACTCTGCATGTTAGCCGGAGATATCCGGGCATGCAGATCACACAGCACAGACCATGCCGCATCAACGCAGTTCCGACTGCAAGATAGTCGAAATCTTCCAACGTATTCAACGAAGTGCGCAAGGCGGAAAAAAACCCGTTCAAACGGCTGGCTTTCTGGACAGACGTCCGGTCCGGCGGGCTTGTCGGCCCTGGCGGGCGTCCGCGTCCTCAGGCAGGTTGTACGTCGCCCGACACGGGACGCACGCGACGCATACGCAGCGCGACGATGATCAGCGACACGCCCGAGAGCACCGCCGCAAGCAGCACGTAATAACTTGGCGCGAGTTTGTCGCCGGTCAAATGAATGAAGGTTTCGACGATGGTCGGCGCGAAGCCGCCGAAGATCGTCACGCCGAGGCTGTAACCGATCGAAAGACCGGTCGAGCGCACCTGGGTTGGGAAGATCTCCGACATCAGCGCGGGCATCGGCCCCGAGTAAGCGGCCTTGAACATACCGGCGACGCCTTGCAGCACGAGCAGCCAGCCAATCGTCGGATGAGTCTGCAGCCACGCGAACATCGGATAAATCAGTAGACCCAGCAGGATCGACGTCGTCAGCATGATGCGAATGCGGCCGATGCGATCTGACAGCGCGCCCATGATCGGCGAGAAGATGAACTGCATACCGCCGTTCAGCACGACTACGCCGAACGACGCGGCCGCCGCCATATGCAGCTGCTTGACCGCGTAGAGCGGCATGTAGAGCTGCAGCACGTACACGCCGACGGTCGACTGCGCGACGATGCCGATCGTGAGCAGCAGGTTGACCCACTGATTGGAGAACGACGCGTCCTTCGTCTCGCTCACGACCTTGCGCTCGCCAGCCGCCTCGCTGGCCGCGCGCTCTTCACGCAACGCGAGGAATTCGGGCGTCTCGTCGAGATGCGAGCGGATGTAGTAGCCGACCGGCCCGAGCAGCAGACCAAACACGAACGGCAAGCGCCAGCCCCAGCTATTCAGATGCTCGGCCGGCAGCCATGCGCTCAGGAGCGAACCGAAGGCCGCCGCGGTGATCGCCGCGAGACCCTGGCTCGCGAACTGCCAGCTCGCGTAATAGCCGCGACGCGACGCGCTGTGCTCGACCATGAACGCGGTCGCGCTGCCGAACTCACCGCCGACCGCGAAGCCCTGCACGAGCCGGGCGAACAGCACCAGCAGCGGCGCCGCGAGACCGACCGACGAAAACGGCGGCATCACCGCCATCGTGAAGGTACCGACCATCATCAGCGCGATGGCGAGCGTGAGCGCCGCCTTGCGGCCCTTGCGGTCGCCGTACACGCCGAGCACGACCGCGCCGAGCGGACGCATCAGGAACGAGATGCCGAACGTGGCGATTGCGAGCAGCGTCGAGAGCCACTCGTCCTGCATCGGGAAGAACTGTTTCGCAATGATCGTCGCGAAGTAGCCGTAGACCAGGAAGTCGAACCACTCGAGCGCGTTGCCAATCGACGACGAGAAAACGATCCGCCGCACCATCGCTTTCGAAAGCGGCGCGGCGCGAGGCGAAGCGATCGTCGAATGCAACGCGGGAGTGTTCATGGTGGTCTCCTGTTTGTCTACTGTTGCGGACCTCGGCTCAGCGTGTTGCGGTGTTGCGACCTAGAAACCGGCGGCGAGCCCGTCGCGGCGGCTGTCGCTGGCTGCCACGTAGCCGCGTTCCGGCTCGTTGCGATCGAGCTTCCAGATGAACTGGCCGGAGCCGAAGTCCATGTACGGATCGTCGACCGACTTGATCGTGTGGCCGAGCTTCTGCAAGCCCTCGGTGGTCTTCGGATCGAGCGTCGACTCGATATCGACCGTGAAGTCGTGGTTGACCTTCCAGCGCGGCGCATCGCACGCGGCCTGCGGCTGCTGACCGTAGTCGAGCATGCGCACTACCGTTTGCAGATGGCCTTGCGGCTGCATGTCGCCGCCCATCACGCCGAAGCTCATCACCGCTTCCTGCCGACCGTTCACCTGCTGCGTGAGGAACGCCGGGATGATCGTGTGGAACGGCCGCTTGCCGCCCTCGACGACGTTCGGCGAGTTCGGATCCATCGAGAAGCCGCAGCCGCGGTTCTGCAGCGCGATACCGCTGTCCGGCACCACGACGCCCGAGCCGAAGCCCATGTAGTTCGACTGGATGAAGCTGACCATCATGCCGCTCTCGTCCGCCGCCGACATGTAGATCGTGCCGCCCGCCTTCGGCATGCCGAAGTTGAAGTGCGTCGCGCGCTTGGGATCGATCAGCTTCGCACGCGACGTGAGATAAGCGTCGTCGAGCATCTGCTCGGGCGTGACTTCCATCGAACGCGGATCAGCGACGTAGCGATACACGTCGGCAAACGCGAGCTTCATCGCTTCAATCTGCAGATGCTGCGACTCGACGCTGTCGACCTTCAGCGACTTCACGTCGAACTTCTCGAGAATGCCGAGCGCAACCAGCGCCGCGATGCCCTGGCCGTTCGGCGGAATCTCATGCACGGTGTAGCCGCGATAGTCCTTGCCGATCGGCTCGACCCAGTCCGCGCGGTAGTTGCGCAGATCGTCGGCGCTCAGCGCGCCGCCGCCTTCGCGCGCGAACGCGGCGATACGCTCGGCGATCTCGCCTTCGTAGTACGCGCGCGGGCCTTGCTCGGCGAGTTGACGCAGCGTCTTTGCGTGACCGGGGAAGCGCACCAGTTCGCTGACTTCAGGCGCGCGGCCGCGCGGCATGAAGGTCTGTGCGAAGCCCGGCTGATCCTTCAGTTCCGGCACGGCAGCCGCCCATTTGTACGCGACGACGCTCGCCACCGCGTGACCGCGCTCCGCGATCTCGATGGCCGGCTCCATCAGGTCGGCGAACGGCAGCTTGCCGAACTTCTGATGCAGCGCTTCCCAGCCGGCGATCACGCCGGGCACCGTGACCGCGTCCCAGCCGCGCTTCGGCTGCTTCGCGAGGCCGTTTTCCTCGCCGTATTTGCGCTTGAAGTATTCGACGTTCCATGCGGCCGGCGACACGCCCGACGCGTTCAGACCATGCAGCTTCTTGCCGTCCCACACGAGCGCGAACGCATCGCCGCCAAGGCCGCACGACACCGGCTCGACGACCGTGATCGCGGCGGCGGCCGCGATGGCCGCATCGACGGCATTGCCGCCCTTCCACAGCATACGCAGCCCGGCCTGCGCGGCGAGCGGATGCGAGGTCGAGACGATATTGCGTGCGAATACGGGCAGACGTTGTGTCGGATAGGGGTTTTGCCAGTTGAAGCCAGTCATGTCGAACACTCTCGAAAGCGTGGCCCGGCACGCAAAAGTCGCCGGACATCGTGGGAAAGGTTGTAAAGCAAGTAAATCGTGGAACCCAGGATTGCATCGCGAAGCGGGGCAAAAAACAAATTCATTTATCAAATGAATAAATGCGCGATGCATCTGAATGGCGGGGTCGAAGCAGGTTTGAAACCTTGCCGTGAAGTTTAGGCGGATTGCGCCCGTTAGCGGGCGAGGGGCCCGATGGTCTTACAATAGCGACAGCCGCGTTCGGCGACGGACCGCGCCGATACAACAGCCACGACACGAGACACATGACACGAGACCCCCGCCTGACTCTCAACGCCCGGCAACAGGAATTGCTGGAGTGGGTGCAACGCGACGGCTTCGTAACCGTGGACGACCTCGCGAGCCATTTCGACGTCACACCGCAGACGATCCGCCGCGACGTCAACTGGCTCGCCGATATGAACCTGCTGCGCCGCTATCACGGCGGCGCCAGTCTGCCGACCAGCTCCGAGAACGTCTCCTACACCGCGCGGCAGCGGATGTTCCATGAAGAGAAACGACGCATCGCGGCACTCGTGGCCACTCACATTCCCGATCAGGCGTCGCTGTTCATCAACCTCGGCACGACTACCGAGGAAGTCGCGCGTGCGCTGAACCGCCACCGCGGACTGCGCGTGGTCACGAACAATCTGAACGTCGCAAGCATGATGAGCGGCTACCCGGATTGCGAGGTGCTGGTGACGGGCGGCATCGTGCGGCCATGGGACAAAGGCATCGTCGGCGAACTGGCGATCGACTTCATCCGGCAGTTCAAGGTCGATTTCGCGATCATCGGCACGTCGAGCATCGAAACGGACGGTACGCTGCGCGATTTCGACACGCGCGAGGTGCGTGTCGCCGAGGCGATCATCGAGCACGCGCGCACCGTGTTCCTCGCTGCCGATCACTCAAAGTTCGGCCGCCCGGCACTAGTTCGCCAGGGACATCTGGAACAGATCGATGCGCTGTTTACCGACGCAGCCCCGCCCGCCGACATGACCGAGGCGCTGAGCGCCGCCAATTGTCAAATCTATATCGCCGGATAATGCCAGGCGTTCTCCGCCATGCTGCGGTGCACGCAAAACTTCGCGTGAAATCAAGAATCTGGCTGCGGGGCCGGACCGCCAATCGCGCAGCGAATTGTCAAATGGAAAATTTACGGGCACCAGGTTGGCGTTTCATCGGTGCTCGCCTACACTCCAGTTCCCCAACGTGCGTTGCGAGTTTCGCACGGCGTCGGTTGTGTGAATCTGTCGTGTAAGCCGTACCTCCCGCCCTGATCCTTTAGCGGACCCCGACCCGGCCTGCCGGTCGACTGTATGGGTTGTCCGCGATTGCCTGACATGGAGAGAACGATGCTGAGTCCGCATGAATTCGCCACGTTGTTGCTCGTCAAGGACGCCCCCCACCAGGTCGATATGGACCGACAAGAACTCGATGCGTTGCTCGAACGCCAATTGGTGCAACTCGAACGCCTCGCATCGGGCAATGAAGAATGGCGCGTCACGGAAACCGGCGACACCGCGTTGCGGGCCATCAAACGTTATTCCTGAGTTTCTCCGGCAGTCGATTCGAGAGTCGTTGGCGGCGTGCTCGCGCCGCCTTGGCGCACGCCCCGCGCGCTCCCCTCTTGCGACTTCGCCTCACCCGATTCGCATAACGACGGCCGCCTTCGCGGCCTTTTATTGTGCGCGGCTCATTTACACAGTAAATTCACGCGACGGACTCCCCGCCCTCGCATATGCCCAAGACGCTCTCCGCCGACGACATCCAGCAGTTTCGCGAAGCCATGCGGCGTGTCGCCGAAAATGCCTTCGCGACACGCGGCGCGCAGGGCGTAACGATGCGCGAGCTGGCGAAGGAGCTCGGCTGCAGCGCGATGACTCCCTATCGCTATTTCCGCGACAAAGACGAAATTCTGGCGATGGTCCGCGCCGCCGCGTTCAACCGGTTCGCCGCGCGCCTCGAAGCGGCCGCGCAAAGCATCCCCATGGATGCCCCCGCGATCGATCACAGCGCCGTCAGCCGGGCCTACGTCGCCTTCGCGCTCGACGAACCGCACGCCTACCGTTTGATGTTCGACCAGACGCCGCAGCAGCAAGGCGCTTACCCTGAACTGGCCGACGCGTCGCGGCGCGCATGGCAGCTGCTGGAAGCGCATTTCGAGCGGCTCGTCGAAGCGGGCATTCTCGAAGGCGATCCGCGCCTGATCGGCTACGCGTACTGGACGAGCCTGCACGGTTTCACGATGCTCGCGCTCGCGAACCAGTTGCCGCCGTCGGCGGCGCAACAGGCCCCTTCTGCTGCGGACGGCGCCCAACAGCCGTCGCGCGAAGCGGTGTTCGCGCAGATTTTGCGCATGCTGTGGCGCGGAGCGTTGGCGCAGCGCGCGTAAATCTGTGCGCCGCTCACCCGGCACGCAAGGTCGAATCGACACTCGCACGCCAGCTGATTGCCCTTGCGCGCTGCTCGTTGAAGAACTCGACCCACTGGTTACGCACCTTCGGATCGCTGCTCGTCGCCTCGCTGGCATGGCGCTGCGCAATCGACGCCTGGAACGCGCAGAAGTCCTCCTTCGACAGCCGCCCGCGCCGGTTCGCCACATAGGCGTCGAAGAACGTCTCGTAGACGACCTGCGCGTCGGGGCCGTAGTCGACGATCTGCGGCGAGCACATCTGCTGCAACGCATCGAACGACGGCGCGCCCCTCGTCCCCTCCAGGCTCGGCGTGCTCACGCATCCCGCCAGAAGCACCGCCGCGCCGATCATCAAAAGTCCACGCATACATCACCTCGAAATGGCTGCTGACGAGAGTATCGTCCGCGGCTATGCGTTGCGCCACTCCCTCGCCATACGGCCAGGATTGGTTCGGATAGAGTGAACTTTACTTTTTCGAATATGTTCATTAGAGTTCGCAAACGAACATGGTGCGTTCGATTTGCTTTCCAACTCACTTCCAGATTCGATGCAAAGGACTCAGCAGGTGGCGCAAGGCACGAACTACGATTTGCTCGTCGTGGGCGGCGGGATCAACGGCGCCGGCATCGCCCGCGACGCGGCCGGTCGCGGCCTGTCGGTGCTGCTGTGCGAGCAGGACGATCTGGCCGCGCACACGTCGTCGGCGAGTACCAAGCTGATTCACGGCGGCCTGCGCTACCTCGAGTACCGTGAGTTCGGGCTCGTGCGCAAGGCGCTGCAGGAACGCGAAACGCTGCTACGTGCGGCGCCGCATATCATGTGGCCGCTGCGCTTCGTGATGCCGCATATGCCGGACCTGCGCCCCGCCTGGCTGATCCGGGCGGGTCTGTTCCTCTACGACCATCTGGCCAAACGCGAGCTGCTGCCGGGTTCGCGCGGCATCGTGATGAGCCGGCATCCCGCCGGCGCGCCGCTCGTCGATTCGATCAAGCGCGGCTTTGTATATTCGGATGGCTGGGTCAACGACGCGCGCCTCGTCGTGCTGACCGCGCTCGACGCGCACGAGCGCGGCGCGACGATCCTAACGCGCACGAAGCTGGTCAAGGCCGAGCGCGCCAATGGCGAGTGGCGCGCGCGACTGCAGCGCGCGGACGGCACGACGCTCGACGTGCGCGCCGCCGCGATCGCCAACGCGGCGGGCCCGTGGGTCGGCGAGCTGCTGAAAGGCGCTCTCGGCCGGCCGGCGTCGCACAGCGTGCGGCTCGTCAAGGGCAGCCACATCGTTACGCGGCGCCTGTTCGAGCACGACCATGCGTACATCTTCCAGAACCCGGACAAGCGGATCATCTTTGCGATTCCGTACGAGCACGACTACACGCTGATCGGCACGACCGACCTCGAATATCGCGGCGACCCGTCGCAGGTCGCGATCGACGCGAACGAAACGCAGTACCTGTGCGATTCGATCAACCGCTACTTCAGGCAGAAGATCTCCCCCGCCGACGTGCGCTGGAGCTATTCGGGCGTGCGCCCGCTGCTGGAGGACGAGAACGCGGACAATCCGTCGGCGGTCACGCGCGACTACTCGCTCGAACTCGACGCGCCCGCGAACGAGGCGCCGCTGCTGTCGGTGTTCGGCGGCAAGATCACGACCTTTCGCAAGCTCGCCGAGCAGGCCGTCGACACGCTCACCGAGGCACTGCGACACGGTGCGCCCGCGTGGACCGCCGGCGCGCCGCTGCCGGGCGGCGACATCGCGCAGGCGAACTTCAATCGCTTCCTCGGTGAGTTCTCGCGCGAGCATGCGTGGCTTCCGGCGTCGCTCGCGCACCGGCTCGCGCGCGCGTATGGCACGCGGGCGAATCGCGTGATCGGCCCGGCACGTTCGCGCGCCGAGCTCGGCCGCGAGTTCGCGCCGGGACTGCACGAAGCCGAGCTGGTCTATCTGCGCGATACCGAATGGGCGCTCAGCGCCGAGGACGTGCTGTGGCGACGCTCGAAGCTCGGCCTGCATCTCGAGCCGGGCACGCTCGAGCAGGTCACGCGCGACATCGACGCGTGGTTCGCGCGCGAGCCGGCGCAGCAGAGCGCGTAGGCGGCGCGCCACCCGCACCCACGCGCCGCGCTTCGGCCACCCACTGCAGGTTCGGCTGGACGGCTCCGGCACGCACCCTCACACTATGGCGGCCCGCTCATAACAACACGCCGTTCCCATCGCCGGCCAGCAATCCGGCGATCCGTAACACGCATGGAGAAGAGACAATGCAGGATCAGTACGTCCTCGCGCTTGACCAAGGCACCACCAGCTCGCGCGCGATGCTGTTCGACCGGCGCGGCAACGTCGTGTCGATCGCGCAGAAGGAATTCCAGCAGATCTACCCGCATCCGGGCTGGGTCGAGCACGACCCGCAGGAAATCTGGTCGACGCAGGCCGGCGTCGCCGCCGAGGCCGTCACGCGCGCCGGCATGAACGGCACGTCGATCGCGGCGATCGGCATCACGAACCAGCGCGAAACCACCATCGTGTGGGATCGCGAAACCGGCCATCCGATCTACAACGCGATCGTCTGGCAGGACCGCCGTACCGCCGACTTCTGCGACGAACTGAAGGCGCAGGGGCTCGAAGCGAGCGTACGCGCGAAGACCGGTCTGCCGATCGACTCGTATTTCTCGGCGACCAAAATCCGCTGGATTCTCGACAACGTCGAAGGTGCGCGCGAAAAAGCGCGTCAGGGCCGGCTCGCGTTCGGCACCGTCGATAGCTGGCTCATGTGGAATTTCACGAAAGGCGCGCTGCACGTCACCGACGTGACCAACGCTTCGCGCACGATGCTGTTCAACATCCACATGCTGAAGTGGGACGACGAGCTGCTCGCCGCGCTCGACATCCCGCGAAGCATGCTGCCGGACGTGCGGCCGTCGTCGGAGGTGTACGGACTGACGGTGACCACCGTGTTCGCGTCGAAAATTCCGCTCGCGGGCATCGCCGGCGATCAGCACGCGGCACTGTTCGGCCAGATGTGCACCGAGTCCGGCATGGTGAAGAACACCTACGGCACCGGCTGCTTCCTCGTGATGAACACGGGCGAGAAACCGATCGAATCGAAGAACAATCTCATCACGACGATCGCTTGGCAGATCGGCGAGCGGATCGACTATGCGCTCGAAGGCAGCATCTTCATCGGCGGCGCGGTCGTGCAGTGGCTGCGCGATGGCCTCGGCATCATCAAGAACGCGGCGGAAATCGAAACGCTCGCGCGCGGCGTGCCGCATTGCGACGGCGTGTACCTCGTGCCCGCGTTCGCCGGTCTCGGCGCACCGCACTGGAACGCGCATGCGCGCGGCACGCTGTTCGGCGTCACGCGTGGCACCACGTCGGCGCACATCGCGCGCGCCGCGCTCGATTCGATCGCGTATCAATCGCTCGACGTGCTGACGGCCATGGAAGCCGACTCGGGCATTCGCATCGGCGAGTTGCGCGTGGATGGCGGCGCCTGCGCGAACAATCTGCTGATGCAGTTCCAGGCCGACATTCTCGGCGTCGACACGGTGCGACCGCAGGTGTCGGAGACGACCGCACTGGGCGCCGCGTATCTGGCCGGGCTTGCGGTCGGCTACTGGAAGGACATCGACGAATTGAAAAGCCAGTGGAAGCTCGAGCACCGCTTTACCCCGGCGCTGCCGCATGCGGAGGTGAAGACGTGTCTCGAAGGCTGGCAGCGCGCGATTCGCGCGGCGAAGGCCTGGGCCGATACGCCGTAAGGCGGCGCATTCGTCCGGTTTGGCGCGGCGCGAAGGCCCGCGTCCGAAAGCACGTATGATGGCGCTTTTTCACCGCGGCGCGCGGGCCCGCAACCCGTCGCCCGAGCGCTTTGCGCTTAACGTTTTTCAGGCATGATCGACCACCTCATCTGTGACTGCGACGGCGTGCTCGTCGACAGTGAAGTCATCGCCGATCGCGTGATGTTCGACACGCTGACGGCCACCTTCCCCGGCCTCGATTTCGCCCCCGTCGTCAAAACCGCGTTCGGCCAGCAGACGTCGCGCTTTCTCGCCGGCCTCGAAAAGCAGTTCGACATTACGCTGCCCGCGAACTTCCTCGATACGATCGAGCACAACGTCGAGCTCGCGCTCGCCGCGTCGCTCGGTCCGATCCACGGCGTGCGCGACGCGCTGCAACGCGTGACGCTACCGGCCGCGGTCGTCTCGAACAGCCGCTTGACGCGCGTGAGCGCTTCGGTGCGGCGCGCGGGTTTGCAGCAGATCTTCGGCGAGCGCGTGTTCAGCGCCGAGCAGGTCGCGCGGCCGAAGCCCTATCCCGACGTCTATCTGTTCGCGGCCAGCACGCTCGGGGTCGAGCCGGCGCGCTGCCTCGTCGTCGAAGACAGCGTCGCGGGTCTGAACGCGGCGCGCGCAGCCGGCATGAAGACGATCGCGTTCGTCGGCGCGAGCCATATTCCGGACGGCTACGCGGATGCGCTGCGCGCGATGGGCATCACGCGGATCATGAAGCACATGGATGAGCTGCCGGCGCTCATCGAGGCGGGCGTGCGCGGCGAGTTTGGCGACGTGCAGTCGTAGCGGTTTCCGCAAGGCGAAAAAAAGCCGGTTCTTCTTCTGAAGAACCGGCTTTTTGCATGATGGCGTCAAGCGCCGCTCGATGGATGGCCCGTCAAGCCTCGACCATCGCGCCCTCGCGCACCTGCGCGAGCGCCTCGCGAAACTCGACCAGCTCGGCGATCGTCAGCATCGGCAGATTGTGTTGCGCGGCAAAGCGTTCGACGTCCGCGCCGCGCGTCATCGTGCCGTCGGCGTTCATCAGTTCGCACAGCACGCCAGCCGGCTTCAGGCCCGCGAGGATCGCGAGATCGACGGTGCCTTCGGTGTGGCCGCGCCGCGCGAGCACGCCGCCGGGCATCGCGCGCAGCGGGAACACGTGACCAGGGCGCACGATGTCGGCGGGCTTCGCCGTATCGGCGATCGCGGCACGGATCGTCGTCACGCGATCCTGCGCCGACACGCCGGTGCTGACGCCTTCGCGCGCCTCGATCGACACCGTGAACGCGGTGCCGTGACGGCTTTCGTTGTTGACGGCCATCGGCGGCAGTTCGAGCGCACGGATCTTGTCGTCGGGCAGGCACAGGCACACGATGCCGCTGCATTCGCGGATCAGCAGCGCCATCGTTTCGACCGACAGGCGCTCGGCCGCGACGATCAGATCGGCTTCGTTCTCGCGGTCGTGGTCGTCCTGCAGCACCACGGCGCGACCCTCGCGCAGCGCCTGCAAGGCGGCGGCGATACGCGGCGGAACGGCTTCGGCGGCAAGCAGCGGGAGATCGGCGAAGGCATCGTCTGCAATCGTCGACGGAGCGGGAAAAGTAGCAAAAGACATGGTTGAAACGCTCATCGCAAAAGTTGGGCGAGAAACGTTTCAGGGCATTGCAAACAGACTGAGACGCGCCGCCGGGCGCCGCACGAAAGCGGGCGCTCATCTGCCGCCTCAGCTACAGGCGGCGTCGCGGAACGCACAGAACTATCTGCACATCTTCTTCCATCCGGACTATGACCGTCGGCTCTGGCTTCTGACCAGATCTGCTGACCCCGCCGCTGTCTCCAACACTTCGAAGACCGCACGATGCGGGCGCTCGCGGGCTTGCCGGCTCGCGCTGTCGCGCTGCCGGCCTACCGCCGGTGGGGAATTTCACCCCGCCCTGAAGACGCACTGATTGCCGGTTCGACCGGCGGGCGAAGCATACAACAGTCGCGCCTGAGTTGCAGCGCGACACACAAAGACCCTACTCGTGGCGGTTGACCTGGATCAACGCCCTGACCTGCGCCTGAACCTCGAACGCCGTCGATCCTCAACCCGACACGCCTGCGCGCGCGGCTTCATCACGTGCGACGCCTGCCGCCGGCACGTCCCAGCGCGGCGGCGTCTCCGCCCGCAGCGTCACGCGAAACGCGCGCGCCTCGGTGTCGCCGGGATTGCGCAGGCTGTGCGGCTGGTCGGCGTCGAACACGATCGCGTCGCCGGTGGCGAGCAGCTGACGCTGGTCGTGCACGCTGACTTCGAGCGTGCCGTCGCTGACCACCAGATTCACCGTCGTGCCCGGCGCGCGGCGGATGCCCGCTTCGGTGTGGAGCGGCGCGATACGCAGCTCGTGAAACTCGGCGGCGATCGGCTCGTCGTCGGGATAGAGCGGCCGCGCCGAGTACCGCCCGTTCGCGCTGACCACGCGCACCGAGCGCTCGGCCGGCAGATGCTCGAAGCCATTGGTCGCGTGACGCCGCAGGAACGCCGCCACCGATACCTTCAGCGCCGCCGCCACCTTGCACAGCACCTTGATCGACGGCACGCTGCGCGCCGACTCGATCTGCGCGAGCATCGCGCGCGACACGCCGGATGCACGCGCCAGCGCGTCGAGCGAAAGCTGCCGTTCGGCACGCAGCCGCGCCAGATTCACGCCGACCAGCTGTTCGAGCGCATCGAAGGGTTCGGCGCAGCGCGGCGCCGCGTCGCTATCGGCCTGCGCCGAGGGATCGCGAACCAGTGCGAGCGGGGAATGCATATTGGCCTCCAGAGCGCCGGCGGGGGACGCAAGAGCAGTAAGTGGAAGCAAGATAGCATCGGCTTTCGCCGCGCCCAACGAAGTTATCTTCACACTGTTATCAGCATTGTGGAGGCAAGCAACTGACGACTCACGCGCGCTTCGCGCACGTGTCGGATGAGCTGAAAAGCTTGCTGGGACTGCCGCCGGTCCGGCCGATGAGCACCAAAACCCCCGTAGCGTGAAGGGCTATAATATGCAGTTACGCTGCAAAGACACGTGCAAGCCGGCCGCCACGCGCCGCGCAACCCCGCGCCGCAGCCTCCTTCACCTTTTTACGACGCCCCCAGGTTAACCACTGCGACCGGCGAAATTCGATGACCAAGAAAGTTTATGTAAAGACCTTTGGCTGCCAGATGAACGAGTACGACTCCGACAAGATGGTCGACGTGCTCGGCGCCGCTGAAGGACTCGTCAAGACCGACACGCCGGAAGACGCCGACGTGATCCTGTTCAACACCTGCTCGGTGCGCGAAAAAGCCCAGGAAAAGGTCTTTTCCGACCTCGGCCGCGTGCGCGAGCTGAAGGACGCGAATCCGGATCTGATCATTGGCGTGGGTGGCTGCGTTGCCAGCCAGGAAGGCGCATCGATCGTCGCGCGCGCGCCGTACGTCGACATCGTGTTCGGTCCGCAAACGCTGCACCGCCTGCCGCAGATGATCGACGAGCGCCGCGCCAGCGGCCGTGCGCAGGTCGATATTTCGTTCCCCGAAATCGAGAAGTTCGATCACCTGCCGCCGGCGCGCGTCGAAGGCCCGAGCGCATTCGTGTCGATCATGGAAGGCTGCAGCAAGTACTGCAGCTACTGCGTCGTGCCGTACACGCGCGGCGAGGAAGTATCGCGTCCGCTCGACGACGTGCTGACCGAAATCGCCGGCCTCGCCGACCAGGGCGTGCGCGAAGTCACGCTGCTCGGCCAGAACGTCAACGCCTATCGCGGCGCGCTCACAATCGGCTCGACCGAGATCGCCGACTTCGCGACGCTGATCGAATACGTCGCGGACATCCCCGGCATCGAGCGGATCCGTTATACGACGTCGCATCCGAAGGAATTCACGCAGCGCCTGATCGACGCCTACGCGAAGGTGCCCAAGCTCGTCAGCCACCTGCATCTGCCGGTGCAACACGGCTCCGACCGCATCCTGATGGCGATGAAGCGCGGCTACACCGTGCTCGAGTACAAGTCCGTGATCCGCAAGCTGCGCGCGATCCGCCCGGACCTGTCGCTGTCGACGGACATGATCGTCGGCTTCCCCGGCGAGACCGACGAGGACTTCGCGAAGATGATGGCGCTCGTCGACGAGATGAAGTACGACACGAGCTTCTCGTTCATCTACAGCCCGCGCCCCGGCACGCCGGCCGCGAACCTGCACGACGACACGCCGCGCGAGGTCAAGCTCAAACGCCTGCAACACTTGCAGGCCACGATCGAAGAGAACGTGCAGCGCATCAGCAATGCGATGGTCGGCAAGGTCGAGCGCATTCTGGTCGAGCGCCCGGCGCGCAAGGACCCGAACGAACTCGCCGGCCGCACCGAGAACAACCGCGTCGTCAATTTCCCGGCGCCGGTCGCCTCGCATGCACGGCTGATCGGTCAGATGGTCGACGTGAAGATCGTGCACGCGTACCCGCACTCGCTGCGTGGCGAACTCGTGATGGTTCACGACGACAGCGCCGCCGCGACGCACTGAACGACATTCTGAGTACCAACCGACAGGATCGACTCACCGCCTTGAAGACCACTCAGCAGCATCTGGAATTCACCGCACCGCGCGAAGACAACGCGCGGCTCGCCAACCTCTGCGGACCGCTCGACGAAAATCTGCGGCAGATCGAGCAGGCGCTCGACGTGACCCTGCAGCGCCGTGGCCACCGCATCACGATCCGCGGGCGCGGCGCGAAACTCGCGCTCACCGCGCTCGAAAACTTCTACAACAACGCACGCGAGCCATTGTCGGTCGACGACATCCAGCTTGCGCTCGTCGAAGTGCGCCACCCGGCGCGCCACCGCCCGAACGGCAACGGCAATGGCAATGGCAATGGCAAGGGCGACGGCGACGGCGAACCGCGCTTCGCGGGCAACCCCGACCATCCGTTCGACCAGCCCGTCGATGCCAATGCGAGCGAAGACGACTTCGAGGAATACGGCCCGAAGCTGTACACGCGACGCGCGGATCTGCGCGGCCGCACCCCGGCGCAGCGCGAGTACCTGAAGCAGATCGTGTCGCACGACGTCACGTTCGGCGTCGGTCCGGCCGGCACCGGCAAGACCTACCTCGCGGTGGCCTGCGCGGTCGACGCGCTCGAGCGCGACCAGGTCAAGCGCATCGTGCTCACGCGCCCCGCGGTCGAAGCGGGCGAGCGGCTCGGCTTTTTGCCGGGCGATCTCGCACAGAAGGTCGATCCGTATCTGCGTCCGCTGTACGACGCGCTGTACGACCTGCTCGGCTTCGACAAGACCGCGAAGATGTTCGAGCGGCAGATGATCGAAATCGCACCGCTCGCGTACATGCGCGGCCGCACGCTCAATCACGCGTTCATCATCCTCGACGAGGCGCAGAACACGACGCCCGAGCAGATGAAGATGTTCCTCACGCGGATCGGCTTCGGCTCGAAGGCGGTCGTCACCGGCGACACGACCCAGGTCGACCTGCCGCGCGGTCACAAGAGCGGTCTGATCGAAGCGCAGCAGGTGCTCGCGAACGTGCGCGGCATTGCGCTCACGCGCTTCACGAGTGCGGACGTCGTGCGGCATCCGCTGGTCGCGCGAATTGTGGAGGCGTACGATGCGCATGCGCAGAAAACGCCGGCTTCGGTCGATCCGCGCTGAGCGATGCGCCTCGCGGCCCGAGGCGCAACCAGCCACACCGCAAAAAAACGCTTAAGCCACGAACGCCACGCACAGAAACCGCATGACCCGCACCCCGAAACTGACGTTGAACCTGCAATTCCCCGCCGCCAAAGCCTGGCCGGAACACAAGGCGCTGCTGCCCCGAGCGACGGTGGCCGGCTGGATCAAGGCTGCGCTGTTCGCGGATGGCGAACTGACGGTGCGGTTCGTCGATGCCGAAGAAGGCCGCACGCTGAACCGCACCTATCGCGGCAAGGATTACGCGACCAACGTGCTGACCTTCGCCTACGCCGAATCGGAAGATGACCCGGTCACGGGCGATCTGATCCTGTGCTGTCCGGTGGTCGAAAAGGAAGCCGCCGAGCAGGGCAAGCCGCTCGCCTCGCATTACGCGCACCTGCTCGTACACGGCACGCTGCATGCACAGGGCTACGACCACGAGGTCGAAGAAGAAGCCGAGGAAATGGAAGCGATCGAAACCGAAATCCTTGGCAAGCTCGGCTTTCCGGACCCTTATCAATAAGCTCCCTTCTCGCGGCCCCGTCCTCTTCCACGCCAGCCCGGTCGAACCCATCGTGAGCACACCGTTCCCCGAAGCCGATACCCCCGTGCAGTGCCCGGACTACCCGCCGGTGCTCGGCGAATCGCGGCTTCTGACGGACGACGAGCTGCGCGAGTCGCTCGAATGCGCGTTGCGCGGCTGGGACCGCAAGAGCGATCTGTGGCTGTTCGGCTATGGCTCGCTGATCTGGAACCCGGGCCTGCCCACCGTCGAGGCGATGCGCTCGAAGGTGCACGGCTATCACCGCGGCCTCTATCTGTGGTCACGCGTAAATCGCGGCACGCCCGAGCAGCCCGGCCTCGTGCTCGCGCTCGATCGCGGCGGCTCATGCACGGGCATGGCGTTCCGGCTCGCCGCCGTTGGCTCGATGCCGCATCTCGAAGCACTGTGGCGCCGCGAAATGCCGATGGGCTCGTACCGTCCCGCGTGGCTGCCGTGCGTACTCGCGGACGGCCGACGTGTCGAGGCGCTCGCGTTCGTGATGCGCCGCGACGTGCCGAGTTACACCGGCAAGCTGGACGACGACATCATCCGGACCGTGCTGGGCTGCGCGAGCGGCCGCTACGGCACGACGTTCGAATACGTGAGTCGCACCGTGCACGCGCTGCGCGAAAGCGGGATACCGGACCGTGCGCTCGAAGCGCTACTCGCGCGCTGCGAGCGCACGGTGTGACCCCGGCGAATCGGCGAAAACCCCACCCACGACTTTTTTTCCGGCAAGCGCTTTTGCCCGCGTAATCGGTTAGCATGGACCCACGCCCCGCCGTTTCGGCGCGGCCGCTTCACCCCGGCTTCGCTCATCGCCAGTCCCGGTGGGACACGGTTCCGCCATACGCCTGGTGTATCCTTAACGCTCTGTAACAGCGCGCCCAGTCTCGCCGGGCGCACTACCATGAACGACACGTATCCCAGTCGACGCCATACCGGACGCCAACTCGACAAACCGCAGGAAAAGCGCTCGCTGCTCGAGCGCCTGACCGACTTCATCTCGCCCGAGCCCGACTCGCGCGCCGAACTTCTGGAAATTCTGCAGGACGCGCACGAGCGCAACCTGATCGACGCCGACTCGCTGTCGATGATCGAAGGCGTATTCCAGGTGTCGGAACTGAGCGCACGCGACATCATGGTGCCGCGCGCGCAGATGGACGCGATCAACATCGCGGACAATCCCGCTGAATTCATCCCTTACGTGCTGGAGAAAGCGCATTCGCGCTATCCGGTGTACGAGGGCAATCGTGACAACATCATCGGCGTGCTGCTCGCGAAGGACCTGCTGCGCTACTACGCCGAAGAAGAGTTCGACGTGCGCGGCATGCTGCGCCCGGCCGTGTTCATCCCCGAGTCGAAGCGGCTGAACGTGCTGCTGCACGACTTCCGCGTGAATCGCAATCACCTCGCGGTGGTCGTCGACGAATACGGCGGCGTCGCGGGCCTGATCACGATCGAGGACGTGCTCGAGCAGATCGTCGGCGACATCGAGGACGAATACGATTTCGACGAGGAAAGCGGCAACATCATCGCGTCGCCGGACGGACGCTTCCGCGTGCGCGCGCTGACCGAGATCGAGCAGTTCAACGACACCTTCGGCACGCACTATCCGGACGACGAAGTCGACACGATCGGCGGGCTCGTCACGCATCACTTCGGCCGGGTGCCCCATCGTGGCGAGAAGGTCCGCCTCGACGATCTGATCTTCGAGATCCTGCGCGGCGACGCCCGCCAGGTCCACATGCTGCTGGTGCGCCGCGACCCGCTCGCGGGCCAGCGCGAGCGCGAGACGCAGGACGTGCAAACCTGAGCCCGCTGCGCGGGCCTATGCACTGCCTGCGCGTCCGCGCGTTTTTTCGTGTGCGCATTTTGCGTTCTCATTTGACTTTTTAACTTCCGACGCCGACCGCGCAACAATGGCCGACCCGATCACTTCCCGTTCGCGCCGCGGCGTGAGCACCCCCGCTCCCGCCGACGACGTCGCGCGCAGCCGCGCGCTGCCTCGCTGGCACTACCTCGTCGCACTGGCCGCTGGCGCGGCCAATACGCTGTCGTTCGCGCCGACGCCGCACGGCGGCTGGCTGCAGCTCGCGATCTTCGTGTTCTTCTTCGCGTGGCTCACGCGCAGCACCGGCTGGAAAAGCGCCGCGCTGACTGGCGGCGCGTTCGGCTTCGGCAATTTCGTGAGCGGGATCTGGTGGCTTTATGTGAGCATGCACTACTACGGCGGCATGCCCGCGCCGCTTGCCGGCACGGCGCTGGTGCTGTTCTCGCTGTACCTCGCCGTCTATCCGGCGCTCGCCGCGGGGTTGTGGTCGTTCTGCGCGGGCCATGCGCAGAACGGCGCGGCCGACGAGCGCGCACCGTTCTCACCGACCTGGCACGGCGCGCTCGCCTTTGCGAGCGCCTGGGCGATCGGTGAATGGCTGCGCGGCACGGTGTTCACCGGTTTTCCGTGGCTCGCGACCGGCTATGCGCAGGTCGACGGCCCGTTCGCGGGGTTTGCGCCGGTGGTCGGCGTATACGGCGTCGGCTGGATGGTCGCGCTGACGGCCGCGTTGATCGTGCAGGCGCTACTCGCGCTGCGACCGTCGTGGCGCTCCGGGCGTGCCGATGAAGCGCGCGATCCGGGCACCAGAGGCCGCATCGCCCCTATCGTCATGCCCACCGGCGTCGCGCTCGCGCTGATCGTGATCGGCCTGCTGCTGCCGCTCGTGCAATGGACCACGCCCGCCAACGCGCCGCTGTCGGTGCGTCTGCTGCAAGGCAACGTGAAGCAGGAGATGAAGTTCGAGGAAGCCGGCACGCGCGGGGCGATCGAAGAGTATCAGCAGATGATCACGTCGAAGCCGGCCGATCTGATCGTCACGCCGGAAACCGCGATCCCCGTGCTCGCGCAGCAGTTGCCGCCGAACTTCGCGGCGGCGATCCGGAAGTTCTCGGATTCGACCGGCAGCGCGCTGCTGTTCGGCGCGATCGGCGGCACGATCACGCCGGAAGGCCGGGTCGTCGACTACACCAACAGCCTGTTCGGCGTCACGCCCGGCTCGCACGAGATCTACCGCTACGACAAGCACCACCTGGTGCCGTTCGGCGAATTCGTGCCGTGGGGCTTCCGCTGGTTCGTGAACCTGATGAACATTCCGCTCGGCGACTTCTTCCGCGGCCCGCCGGTGCAACAGCCGTTCATGGTTCATAACCAGCCGGTCGCGGTGAACATCTGCTACGAGGACATCTTCGGCGAGGAGATCGCGCGCACGCTGCGCGAGAATGCGACGCCCGCCGGCGTGCTCATCAACTCGACCAATCTCGCGTGGTTCGGCGACACCATCGCGCTCGACCAGCATTTGCAGATCGCGCGCATGCGCTCGCTCGAAACCGGCCGGCCGATGCTGCGCGCGACCAACACCGGCATGACCGCCGCGATCGACGCGAACGGCCGCGTAATCGGGCGCCTGACGCCGTACACGGTCGGTTCGCTCGACGTGAGCGTGCAAGGCACCTCGGGCAACACGCCTTACGTGACGAGCGGCAACAACACGGTGCTCGCGGTGTCCGCGCTGCTGCTCGCGTTCGGTTTTGCTTTCGGACCGGGGATCGCGCGGCGACGCAACGGCAAGCGGTAACGCCAACGTCAGACGAACACCACCCGCAAAAAAAATGCGCCTGACATGCAGGCGCATTTTTTTCATGCTCTTTCGAGCTTCCTCAATCCCTCGGCACCGTATCGATGAACGACTGCCGAAGCGACAGCTTCTGGAAGTGCTTGTCCAGATTCGGATGCAATTCGCGCCAGTTCAGTTCCGGCGTGCGGAAGTCCAGATAGCCGAGCGCGCAGCCTACCGCGATGTCGGCGAGCGTGTAGTGATTGCTCGCGCACCACGGCTTGCTGCCAAGCCCTTGCGATATCGCGATCAGCCCTTCGTCGATCTTGCGCTGCTGCCGCGCGACCCACGCGTCGACGCGCTGCTCGGGCGCGCGCTGCGTGCCTTCGAGACGGATCAGCACGGCCGCGTCAAGCACGCCGTCGGCGAGCGCTTCCCAGCAGCGAACCTCGACGCGCTCGCGCCCCGACGGCGGAATCAGCTTGCCGACCGGCGACAGCGTATCGACGTATTCGCAGATCACCCGTGAATCGAACACGGCCTCGCCGTCTTCCATCACGAGGCACGGTATCTTGCCGAGCGGATTGAAGGTGTGAATCCGGGTATCCGGCGCCCAGACGTTCTCGGGCACCAGTTCATAGTCGATCTTCTTATCGGCGAGCACGATCCGCGCTTTACGCACGAACGGGCTGCCAAACGAACCGATGAGTTTCATCATGACCTTATGCCTTTATCTGAATCCGGCGAAAGTATAAGTGGTCCAAGGCGTTCGCGAACGTGCTGCCAGCATCTTCGCGAGCTTCCCGCCGACCCGCTGTAGGCGGATTGCAACATGACGGCGGCCGCCGCGCCGTCGGGATCCGCACAAAACCGGTCAATGTCGGGCGCGGGAAATAGGGCCTTGAGAATCGCGGCGCTACAATCGCACGATGAACCAGCCGACCGAACCCACCATCGCCATCGACGTCTACCGCGCGCGCCGCGAGCGCGTTCTCGCCGCGCTGCGCGCCGCGGGCGGCGGCGTCGCCATCGTCCCCACCGCGCCGGAGGCGCTGCGCAACCGCGACGCCGACTACCCGTACCGTCACGACAGCTATTTCTATTATCTGACCGGCTTCACCGAGCCCGAAGCGCTGCTCGTGCTCGACGCCAGCGCCGCGCCCGGCGCGCCCGCGTCGATCCTGTTCTGCCGCGAGAAAAACGTCGAGCGCGAGACCTGGGAAGGCTTCCGCTTCGGCCCCGACGGCGCGCGCGAAGCGTTTGGGCTCGACGCCGCGTTTCCGTTCGGCGAACTCGACACACAGCTGCCGCGCATCATCGCCGACAAGCCGGCGCTGCACTACGCGCTCGGCACGTCGGCGCGGCTCGACGAGCAGGTGCGCGGTTGGCTTGACGCGGTGCGCGCGCAAAGCCGCAGCGGCACCGTCGCGCCGACGGCCGTGCGCGACCTGCTGCCGCTGCTCGACGAAATGCGGCTCGTCAAGGACGATCACGAGCTCGCGATCATGCGCCGCGCCGGGCAGATTTCGGCGGCCGCGCATCGTCGCGCGATGGCGGCGTGCCGCCCCGGCATCCGCGAGTACGAACTCGAGGCCGAGCTGCTGTACACGTTCCGCAAGTTCGGCGCGCAGGCGCCGGCCTATGGGTCGATCGTCGCGGCCGGCGCCAACGCGTGCGTGCTGCACTACCCGGCCGGCAACGCGATCGCGCAGGACGGCGACCTGATCCTGATCGACGCGGCCTGCGAACTCGACGGCTACGCGTCCGACATCACGCGGACCTTCCCGGCGAACGGCCGTTTCACGCCGGCGCAGCGCGAGCTATACGACATCGTGCTGGCCGCGCAGCAGGCCGCCGTCGCCGCGACGCGCGCCGGCGCAAGCTTCGACGATCCGCACCAGGCTGCCCTGCGCGTACTGTCGCAGGGGCTGCTCGACACCGGCATCGTGCCGCGCGCGAAGTTCGCATCGGTCGACGACGTGATCGCCGAGCACGCCTACGCGCCGTTCTACATGCACCGCACCGGCCACTGGCTTGGCATGGACGTGCACGACTGCGGCGACTACCGCGAGCGCGGCGCGGCGCGCGACGAGGCGGGCGCGCTGCCGTGGAGAACACTGCGCGCGTCGATGACGCTTACGATCGAGCCGGGCCTGTACATCCGCCCGGCCGAGGGTGTACCGGAGCGCTACTGGAATATCGGCATCCGCATCGAGGACGACGCGATCGTCACGCCGACGGGCTGCGATCTGATCACGCGCGACGTGCCGGTGGCCGCCGACGAGATCGAGGCCCTGATGCAGGAAGCCCGGGCGGTCCACCCGGCGCCGCATGAAGCAAGGACCTGATCCGCGATGAACGAAGCCTCTCCATCGGCGGTGATCCTGAAACCCGCCTCCCACCAGCAGGGGTTCAATTTCGACGTAACGATCGTCGGCGCCGGACCGGTCGGCCTCGCGCTCGCCGGTTGGCTCGCGCGCCGCAGCGTCACACGCGAACTGAAGATTGCGCTCGTCGATGCGCGCGAACCGGAAGACTCGATCGCCGATCCACGCGCGATCGCGGTCTCGCACGGCAGCCGCATGATCCTCGAGCCGCTGCGCTGGCCCGCCGATGCCACCGCGATCGAGCGCATCCACGTGTCGCAGCGTGGCCATTTCGGGCGCACGCTGATCGATCATCGCGAGCACGGGCTGCCCGCGCTCGGCTACGTGCTGCGCTACGGCTCGATCGTGCACGGCCTCGCCGACGCGGTGCGTGCGACGCCCGTCCACTGGTTCCGCTCGACGTCGGCCGGCTCGCCGGTTCAGGAACTCGACGGCGTCACGCTGCCGATCGAAACCGCGGGCGTCGCCCGACAGTTGCGCACGCGGATTCTGGTGAACGCCGAGGGCGGACTGTTCGGCGACCAGAAGCACGCGAAAAACGTGAGCAGCGTCCCGGACGAAAACCCCGGCGCACGCAACCTCGGCAAGAACAACGCCGGCTCGCGCGACTACGGCCAGACCGCGCTGGTTGGCACGGTCACCGTGTCCGCGCCGCAGCCGCACGTCGCGTGGGAGCGCTTCACGTCGCAAGGTCCGATCGCGCTGCTGCCGATGGGCGGCGTGCGCGGCGCCGACTACGCGCTCGTCTGGTGCTGCGCACCCGACGAAGCCGTGCGCCGTGCGCAGCTCTCCGACGAAGCGTTCCTGCGCGAGCTCGACGCCGCGTTCGGCGACCGCATGGGCCGTTTTACGCACATCAAGGGGCGCGCATCGTTCCCGCTCGGGCTCAACGCGGTCGACACGCTTGTGAACGGCCACATCGTCGCGATCGGCAATGCGGCGCAGACCTTGCATCCGGTGGCGGGTCAGGGCCTCAATCTGGGCTTGCGCGACGCGCACGCGCTCGCCGATGCGCTGTCGGCCGAAGGCCCGACGCCGCTCGCGCTCGCGAGCTTCGCGCAACGCCGCGAGCTCGACCGGCGCCTGACGATCGGCTCGACCGACACGCTCGCGCGCCTGTTCACCATCGACTTCGCGCCGCTCGCGGTACTGCGCGGCCTCGCGCTAACCGCGCTCGAATTCGTGCCACCGGTGAAGACCGCGCTCGCCCGGCAGATGATGTTCGGCCAGCGCCGCTAACCGCGAGAAAGCGCTGCGCGGTTCTATGAACCGCGCGACTTTCATAGAAGATTTAACGGGTTACGAGACTCAGATGGCGAGTCCCGGCAAGCCGTTAACGCTAAAATGGACGTTTTCCCTCGCATTTCGCGTTGCGTCGGCTGTCACGATTGTCAAATCCTGACCCGTCGCCGGCGCGCGCTCACGTCATGCCCACTCTCGGCTCCCACAATCTGCGCAACAACCTGTTCGTCGCCCCGATGGCCGGCGTGACCGACCGGCCATTCCGCCAGCTGTGCAAACGGCTCGGCGCGGGCTACGCCGTGTCGGAAATGGTCGCGTCGAACGCGCAGCTGTGGAAGAGCGAAAAAACCATGCGCCGCGCGAACCACGAAGGCGAGGTCGAGCCGATCGCCGTTCAGATCGCCGGCGCGGACCCCGACATGATGGCCGAAGCCGCCCGCTACAACGTCGCGAACGGCGCGCAGATCATCGACATCAACATGGGCTGCCCGGCCAAGAAGGTCTGCAACGTCGCGGCCGGCTCGGCGCTGCTGCAGAACGAGCCGCTCGTGCAGCGGATCGTCGAGGCCGTCGTCAACGCGGTCGGCGTCGGGCCCGACGCAGTGCCCGTCACGCTGAAAATCCGCACCGGCTGGAATCGCGAGAACAAAAACGCGTTGAATGTCGCGCGTCTCGCGCAAGAAGCGGGCATTTCGATGCTGACCGTCCACGGCCGCACGCGCGCCGACCTGTACCACGGGGACGCCGAATACGAAACCATCGCCGCGGTGAAAGCGGCGGTACGCATTCCAGTCGTCGCGAACGGCGACATTACGTCGCCGCAAAAGGCGCGCGAGGTGCTCGCCGCGACCGGCGCGGACGCGATCATGATCGGGCGCGCCGCGCAGGGCCGTCCGTGGCTGTTTCGCGAAATCGAGCATTTCCTGCAGACGGGCGAGCTGCTGCCGCCGCCGCGCATCGACGAAATCCAGCAGGTGATGAACGAGCATCTCGAAGATCACTATGCGTTTTACGGCGAATTTACCGGTGTGCGCACTGCGCGCAAGCACATCGGCTGGTACACTCGCGGCCTTTCCGGCGCCAACCTGTTCCGGCATCGCATGAATACGCTGGACACCACGCGCGAACAACTCCTCGCCGTCAACGAATTCTTTGACGCGCAAAAGGCGATCTCAGACCGCCTCGTCTACGTCGACGAAGCGCCCGACAGCCAGGGCGAGGACCCCACCGACCGACTAGCAGCATGAGCAAGAACAATATCGAACAATCCGTCCGCGACAGCCTGGACGTGTATTTCCAGGATCTCGACGGATCCAATCCGCACGACGTCTACGACATGGTCATTTCATGCGTGGAAAAACCCTTGCTCGAAGTGGTGCTCGAGCAGGCCGGCGGTAACCAGTCGCTGGCCGCCGAGTATCTCGGCATCAACCGCAATACGCTGCGCAAGAAGCTGCAACAACACGGTTTGCTGTAGCGCGTTGTAGTTTCTGGCGCCCTGCCACGTTTCCCTTCGGCTTTTCGTCTTCATCATGATCAAGCAAGCGCTCATCTCCGTTTCAGACAAGTCCGGCATCGTCGACTTCGCCAAATCGCTGTCGGACCTCGGCATCAAGATCCTGTCGACCGGCGGCACCGCGAAACTGCTCGCGGACGCGGGCCTGTCCGTCACTGAAGTCGCCGATTACACGGGCTTCCCGGAAATGCTCGATGGGCGCGTGAAAACGCTGCATCCGAAGGTGCACGGCGGCATCCTCGCGCGTCGCGATCTGCCCGAGCACATGGCCGCACTTGAGAAGCACGACATTCCGACCATCGACCTGCTGGTCGTGAACCTGTACCCGTTCGTGCAGACCGTGTCGAAGGAAGAGTGCTCGCTGGAAGACGCGATCGAGAACATCGACATCGGCGGCCCGACGATGCTGCGCTCGGCCGCGAAGAATCACCGCGACGTGACGGTGATCGTCGATCCGGCCGACTACGCGGTCGTGCTCGATGAAATGCGCGCGAACGGCAACACGGTGTCGTACAGGACGAACTTCCGCCTCGCGACCAAGGTGTACGCGCACACCGCGCAGTACGACGGCGCGATCACGAACTACCTGACGAGCCTGACCGACGAGCTGCAGCATGCGTCGCGCAACGAATATCCGGCCACCTTCAACATGGCGTTCGAGAAGGTGCAGGACCTGCGCTACGGCGAAAACCCGCATCAGAGCGCGGCGTTCTACCGCGACCTGACGGTACCGGCCGGCGCGCTTGCGAACTACAACCAGTTGCAGGGCAAGGAACTGTCGTACAACAACATCGCCGACTCCGACGCGGCGTGGGAATGCGTGAAGACCTTCGACGTGCCGGCCTGCGTCATCGTCAAGCACGCGAATCCATGCGGCGTCGCGGTCGGCGCGAACGCGCTCGAAGCGTATTCGAAGGCATTCCAGACCGATCCGACCTCGGCGTTCGGCGGCATCATCGCGTTCAACCGCGAAGTCGACGAAGCCGCTGCGCAAGCCGTCGCGAAGCAGTTCGTCGAAGTGCTGATCGCGCCGTCGTTCAGCGCCGAGGCACGCCAGGTGTTCGCGGCGAAGCAGAACGTGCGTCTGCTCGAAATCGCACTGGGCGAAGGCCATAACACGTTCGATCTGAAGCGCGTCGGCGGGGGCCTGCTGGTGCAGTCGCTCGACTCGAAGAACGTGCAGCCGCGCGAGCTGCGCGTGGTCACGAAGCGTCACCCGACGCCGAAGGAAATGGACGACCTGCTGTTCGCATGGCGCGTCGCGAAGTATGTGAAGTCGAACGCGATCGTGTTCTGCGCGAACGGCATGACGCTCGGCGTCGGCGCGGGCCAGATGAGCCGCGTGGACTCGGCGCGCATCGCGAGCATCAAGGCGCAGAACGCCGGTCTGACGCTGGCCGGTTCGGCGGTCGCATCGGACGCGTTCTTCCCGTTCCGCGACGGTCTCGACGTGGTCGTCGCGGCAGGCGCGACCTGCGTGATCCAGCCGGGCGGCTCGGTGCGTGACGACGAGGTGGTCAGCGCCGCCGACGAGCACAACATCGCGATGGTGCTGACGGGCGTGCGTCACTTCCGTCATTGATCGGCTGAGGTTCGATAGCTGCAAAAAAGGCCCGGCGGGTTGTTCCGCCGGGCCTTTTGCTTTGGGGCGCGCCGCGTTCGTTGTAGTATCGCAGGCACCTGGTTTTTAGCGCTTCTGCGGCACCTCATGAGAATTCTCGGCATCGACCCCGGCCTGCGCGTGACCGGCTTCGGCGTGATCGAACAGCACGGCCACAAGCTGAGCTACGTCGCGAGCGGCGTGATCCGCACCGCCGACGCCGATCTGCCGTCGCGGCTCGGCACCATCTTCGCAGGCATCTCGACGTTGATCCGCGAGCACGCGCCGGATCAGGCGGCGATCGAAAAAGTTTTCGTCAACGTCAATCCGCAGTCGACGCTGCTGCTCGGCCAGGCGCGCGGCGCCGCGATCTGCGGGCTCGTCGCGGGCGGCGTGCCGGTCGCCGAATACACCGCCCTGCAACTGAAGCAGTCGGTGGTCGGCTATGGCCGCGCCACCAAGGAGCAGATGCAGCAGATGGTCGTGCGGCTGCTGAGTCTGTCCGGCGTACCCGGCACCGACGCCGCCGACGCGCTCGGCATGGCCATCTGTCACGCGCACGGCGGCTCGACACTGAGCACGCTCGGCGGCATCGCGCCGGCGCTCGCGAAGAAGGGGCTGCGGGTGCGGCGCGGACGTCTGGTCGGTTAAAGCGATATGTGACCCGCTTCGCCGCACGCGCCGCCGATCCGCTGCGCTACACTCGCGCATTCCCATTCGACTCTAAAAACTAATCCGCCATGATCGGTCGCATTGCCGGCGTTCTGCTGGAAAAAAACCCGCCGCATCTGCTCGTCGACTGCAACGGCGTCGGCTACGAAGTGGACGTGCCGATGAGCACGTTCTACAACCTGCCGTCGACCGGCGAGCGCGTCGTGCTGCTCACACAGATGATCGTGCGCGAGGACGCGCACCTGCTGTACGGCTTCGGTACCGCGCAGGAACGCGCGACCTTCCGCGAGCTGCTGAAGATTTCCGGCATCGGCGCGCGCATGGCGCTCGCGGTGCTGTCGGGCATGAGCGTCGCGGAGCTCGCGCAGACCGTCACGATGCAGGACGCCGCGCGCCTCACGCGCGTGCCGGGCATCGGCAAGAAGACCGCCGAGCGCCTGCTGCTCGAACTGAAAGGCAAGCTCGGCGCCGACCTCGGCGCGATGGCGGGCGCCGCGTCGGCATCCGACCACGCATCCGACATCCTCAATGCGCTGCTCGCGCTCGGCTACTCGGAAAAAGAAGCGCTCGCGGCGATCAAGAACGTGCCGGCCGGCACGGGTGTGTCCGAGGGCATCAAGCTCGCGTTGAAGGCGCTGTCCAAGGGCTGATGCGCGATCCGCGCGCGGTACAATGACCGCATGATCGAAACCGACAAACTCGCCGCCGAGCGCATCATCGCGGCCACGCCCGCGTCATCGCACGAAGAAGCGTTCGAGCGCGCGCTGCGTCCGCGCCAGCTCGAGGAATATGTCGGCCAGGAGAAAGTACGCGGCCAGCTCGAAATCTTCATCGAGGCCGCGAAGCGCCGTTCCGAATCGCTCGACCACGTGCTGCTGTTCGGCCCGCCGGGCCTCGGCAAGACCACGCTCGCGCACATCATCGCGCGCGAGATGGGCGTCAATCTGCGGCAAACGTCGGGGCCGGTGCTCGAACGCGCTGGCGACCTCGCCGCGCTGCTCACGAATCTCGAAGCTAACGACGTGCTGTTCATCGACGAAATCCACCGGCTCTCGCCGGTCGTCGAGGAAATTCTGTACCCGGCGCTCGAGGATTATCAGATCGACATCATGATCGGCGAAGGGCCGGCCGCGCGCAGCGTGAAGCTCGACCTGCAGCCGTTCACGCTGGTCGGCGCGACCACGCGCGCGGGCATGCTGACCAATCCGCTGCGCGACCGCTTCGGCATCGTCGCGCGGCTCGAGTTCTATAACGCGGAAGAGCTCTCGCGCATCGTCACGCGTTCGGCGTCGCTGCTCGGCGCGCAAATTCATCCGGACGGTGCATTCGAAATCGCCCGTCGCGCGCGCGGCACGCCGCGTATCGCGAACCGGCTGCTGCGGCGCGTGCGTGACTTCGCCGAAGTGAAGGCCGACGGCAACATCACCGCTCAGGTGGCCGACGCCGCGCTCAGCATGCTCGACGTCGACGCGGTCGGCTTCGACCTGATGGACCGCAAGCTGCTCGAAGCGATCCTGTACAAGTTCGACGGCGGCCCGGTCGGTGTCGACAATCTCGCGGCGGCGATCGGCGAGGAGCGCGACACGATCGAAGACGTGCTCGAACCGTATCTGATCCAGCAGGGCTTCCTGCAGCGCACGCCGCGCGGCCGCGTCGCCACGCTGCTCACCTATCGGCACTTCGGCCTGGCCGCGCCGGATTCGTCGAGCGCGCTGCCGGGTCTGTGGAATTCCACGAACTGAGTCACGCGACGAGACCGACCAGGATGTCCGACCAGACCCAGCAACCCGGCCCGTCCAACCATTCCCCCGTCAATCCCGCCGGAGACCCGTCCGGCAACTTCACACAGCGGCTCACCCATCGCCTGCGCTCGAAGCTCGCCGCCGGCGTCACGCATCTGACGACCGGCAGCGGCCCCGTGCTCGACTACTCGTCACCGCCGGGCGACCCCGGCCTGTTCGGGCCCGACTCCGTCTGCTGGAAAGTCCACGCCGACTTCACGTCGATGATGACGGGCGGCATCAGCGCGCTACTGCTGCAGGCGCTGCATCCGCTCGCGCTCGCGGGCGTCTGGGACCATTCGAGCTTTCGCACCGACATTCTGGGCCGGCTGCGCCGCACGGCGACGTTCATCGCCGGCACGACGTACGGCAGCAAGGACGATGCGCTCGCGCTGATCGAACGTGTGAAGCGTATCCATCTCGACGTGACCGGCCTCGCGCCGGACGGCCAGTCGTATCGCGCGAGCGAGCCCGCGTTGCTGACATGGGTGCACGTCGCGGAAGTGTCGAGCTTCATGACCGCACATCTGCGCTACGTGAATCCGGTGCTGTCCGTCGCCGCGCAGGATCAATACTTCGCAGAGACCGCGCGCATCGCGGAAATGCTCGGCGCCATCGACATTCCGCGCTCGCGCGCCGAAATCGAAGCGTACCTGCTCGCGATGCGGCCCGCGATGGTTGCCAGCGAGCGCACGCGCGAAGTCGTCAGGATTCTGATGAACGCGCCGGCGCCAAGCTTCGCGATGCGGCCCGCCGGCACGCTGATGCTCAACGCCGGCGTCGATCTGCTGCCCGACTGGGCGCAGACGATGCTCGGCTTGAATCGCTACGCGGCGCTGCGTCGAACCTTCACGCGGCCCGGCGTGCGGGTCGTCGCGCCGGTGATTCGCTGGGCGCTGGTCAATGGGATATCGAAGCGGGCCAGGCGCCGCGCCACGGCGGTGCGGAAGCAGGATTGATTGCGGCACGCGTCTCGGGCCATTTCCCGCCTTTGCTTAGCGCCCTGGCCCCTTCCTGAAACCATCATCGTCGGCGCTGCCCGCGTCGAGATGCGATACGTCCGCCCACGCGACGATCGTCGCGCGACCGTCCACGTAATCCACGACGTTCAGGCTGGAGTTCAGCAGCGGGTAGTCGCGCGGCGCGTCGAGCCGCATGCCGGTCGCAAAGCGGCGCACGCAGTCGAGCACGCCGCCATGCGTGACACAGGCAATGCGCCCGCCCGGATGCGCGGCGACGAGCGGCTCGATCGCATGCACGATGCGGTGGTAGAACACACGTTGCGACTCGCCTTCGGGCGGCGCGAAGCCGGGATCGCGAGTTTGCCACTGCGCGTATTCGTCGGGGAAACGTTGCGCGATTTCGTCGCTGTCATGGCCCTGGAACGCGCCGTACGAGCGCTCACGCAAGTTCTCGCGCGAAAGTAGCGGCAGGCCGAGCGCATCGCCGATCGGCTGCGCGGTCTGCCGCGCGCGCTGCAGGTCGCTTGAATAGATCGCGTCGAGCCGCGCGCCCTGCTTCGCCTCAACGGCAAAGCGCTGCGCGAGACGTCGCGCTTGCGCGATACCCGTCGCCGCGAGCGGAATGTCAATGTGGCCTTGGATGCGCTTGATGCGGTTCCAGTCGGTCTCGCCGTGCCGGATAAACAGGATCTGCGTCGTCATGAGAAAGAGGGGCGCCGTTCGCCGATTGTGCCGAGCGACTATTGTCGCAAAAAGCGGCGGCGCACCTCGCTTGCGGCGACGGAGCGCTTGAACGCTAGCGCTCTTTTATGCGTTGGTCTGCAACCAGAATGTGACCGGCCCGTCGTTGACGAGCGACACCTGCATATCCGCGCCGAACTCGCCCGTCTCGACGATCGGATGCTTCGCGCGCGCGGCCGCGACGAAGTAATCAAACAGGCGCTTGCCCTCGTCGGGCGGCGCGGCCGGCGTGAAGCTCGGGCGCAGGCCGCTGTTGGTATCGGCCGCGAGCGTGAATTGCGAGACGAGCAGCAGGCCGCCCGCACGACCAGCACCGTCGAGATTCTGCACCGACAGGTTCATCTTGCCGGCCGCGTCGCTGAACACGCGGTAGCCGAGCACCTTGGCGAGCAGCTTGTCGGCCGCGGCCTCGGTGTCGCCGCGCTCCGCGCACACGAGCGCCAGCAGACCCGCGTCGATCGCGCCGGTCACGCGATCGGCGACGCGCACTTCGGCGCGCCGCACGCGTTGGATCAGCGCGATCACGCCGTCAGCGTCACGCGCGCGAAGCGGCGCTTGCCGACCTGCACGACGTACTCGCCCGCTTCGACCTTCAGGCCCTTGTCGGACACCGCAGTGCCGTCGATCTTCACGCCGCCCTGCTCGATGTTGCGCAACGCCTCGCTCGTCGACGGCACGAGGTTCGCCTGCTTCAGCAATTGGCCGATCGCGAGCGGTGCGCCCGCGAGCGTCACCGCGGGAATATCGTCGGGCACGCCGCCCTTCGCGCGATGATTGAAGTCGTCGAGCGCGCGCTCGGCATCCGCCTGCGAGTGGAAACGCGCGACGATTTCCTGGCCGAGCATCACCTTGAAGTCGCGCGGATTGCGGCCAGCGTCGGCTTCACGCTTGAAGCCGGCGATCTCGTCCAGCGGACGGAACGACAGCAGTTCGAAGTAACGCCACATCAGCGTGTCGGAGATGCTCATCAGCTTGCCGAACATGTCGGTCGGCTTTTCGCTGATGCCGATGTAGTTGTTCTTCGACTTCGACATCTTCTCGACGCCGTCGAGCCCTTCGAGCAGCGGCATCGTCAGGATGCATTGCTGCTCCTGGCCGTACTGCTTCTGCAACTCGCGGCCGACCAGCAGGTTGAACTTCTGGTCCGTGCCGCCGAGTTCGAGGTCCGCGTTCAGCGCGACCGAGTCGTAGCCCTGCATCAGCGGGTACAGGAATTCGTGGATCGAGATCGGCACGCCGCCCTGGAAGCGCTTCGTGAAGTCCTCGCGCTCGAGAATGCGCGCGACCGTGTAGCGCGACGCGAGCTTGATCATGCCGTCGGCGCCGAGCGGCATCGACCATTCGCTGTTGTAGCGGATCTCGGTCTTGTCGCGATCGAGCACGAGCGCGGCCTGCTCGAAGTAGGTCTTCGCGTTCGATTCGATCTGCTCGCGCGTGAGCGGCGGGCGGGTCGCGTTACGCCCCGACGGATCGCCGATTAACGACGTGAAATCGCCGATCAGGAAAATCACCGTGTGGCCGAGGTCCTGCAGCTGGCGCATCTTGTTCAGCACGACCGTGTGGCCGATGTGGATGTCGGGCGCGGTCGGATCAAGGCCGAGCTTGATGCGCAGCGGCTTGCCCGTCGCCGCGCTCCGCGCGAGCTTTTGCGCGAATTCGTCTTCGATCAGCAGTTCGTCGACGCCTCGCTTGGTCACGGCGAGCGCATGACGGACTTCGTCGGTGATCGGGAAGGCGGAAGCGGGATTGGGCTGGGTGGACTCGGTGCTCATGCTGGAAACGTGAAGTCGCGAAAAAACAGGATTGTCCCATAGATGCGCGCCGCCGCGCCCACTGACGCGTGCGGGGCAGCCACGCCGCGCTTATCTTGGGCCGCGCTTGCGTCGATAATCTGCTACAACGAATCGCAATGAACATCGACAGGAGCAGCGACGTGGCGCAAGACCCCGCAGACGGCATCTATTTCGGACTGATGTCGGGAACCAGTATGGACGGCGTGGACGGCGTGGCCGTCCGGTTTGCCAGAGGGAAGGCGCCCGAGGTGCTGGCCGAAGCGTTCGTCGGCTTCTCGGCCGGCATTCGCCAGGCACTGTTCGCGCTGCAGCAGCCGGGGGACAACGAGATCGAGCGCGAGGCGCTCGCCGCCAACGCGCTTGCGGCGCGCTACACGGTATGCTGTCACGATCTGCTGCGCGACAGCCGCGTGTCGGCCGACGACGTCCGCGCGATCGGCGTGCATGGACAGACCGTGCGGCATCGTCCAGAAAAGGGCTATACGCGACAGATCAACAACCCGGCGCTGCTCGCGGAAATGTTGCATATCGACGTGGTCGCCGATTTCCGCAGCCGCGACGTCGCCTCAGGCGGCCAGGGCGCACCGCTCGTGCCCGCTTTTCACGCGACGATCTTCGGCGCGAAGGACGAAACGCGCGTCGTCTGCAATCTTGGCGGCATCAGCAACATCACGATCCTGAGCGCGACCGGCGGGGTACGCGGCTTTGACTGCGGCCCGGCGAACGCGCTGCTCGACGCGTGGGCCGAGCGCCATCTCGGCAAGCCATTCGACGAAAACGGTCATTTCGCGGCGAACGGCCAGGTGGATCGCAAGCTGCTGAACGCGTTGCTCGACGAGCCGTTCTTCGCCGAGCAGCCGCCCAAGAGCACCGGCCGCGATCTGTTCAACACCGCATGGCTCGATGCGAAGCTCGAGCCGTTCGCCGCGCTTGCGCCAGCCGACGTACAGGCGACGCTCGTCGCGCTGACCGCGGTGACGGTCGCGCGCGAGATCGAGCGTCATGCCTCCGACGCGCGCGCGGTGTATGTGTGCGGCGGCGGTGCGCGCAATCCGGAAATCATGAAGGCGTTGCAGCAGGCACTCGAAGACAGCGGCGTAAGCGGACTACCCGTGATGACGACCGACGCGCTCGGCGTGCCGCCGAGCCAGGTCGAGCCGCTCGCGTTCGCGTGGCTCGCGATGCGCTGCATCGCGCGTCTGCCGGGTAATCTGCCGAGCGTGACCGGGGCGTCCGCGGAGCGGGTGCTGGGGGCGATTTATCCGCGCTGAGAAGGGATGGGGGAAAACAAACGCCTTTGGCTGCCGCACGCTGCGTCTGCGGCGCGAATGCAATGAGAAACGGGGCCTCTCGGCCCCGTTTCTTTCGCTGTGGCTTGACGAGCCTTTGCGCTCAGACCGAGAACGACGAGCCGCAACCGCAGGTCGTAGTCGCGTTCGGGTTCTTGATGACGAACTGCGCGCCGTTGATGTCGTCCTTGTAGTCGATCTCGGCGCCGACCAGGTACTGGTAGCTCATCGAGTCGATCAGCAGTTGGACGCCGCTCTTGTTCATCACGGTGTCGTCTTCGTTGATCGCTTCGTCAAACGTGAAGCCGTACTGGAAGCCCGAGCAGCCGCCGCCCTGCACGAACACGCGCAGCTTGAGCTCCGGGTTGCCTTCCTCATCGATCAGTTGCTTGACCTTGTCAGCCGCTGCGTCGGTAAAGACGAAGGGGGCCGGCATCTCGGTCACGGGGGTGTCGGTGACTGCGTTCATTCGAACTCTCCAAATAGCTTTAGCCGGTATTGTAGGGCTGATCCGGATATCGTGCCGAAGCCCACAAAATCAATGGGTTCTTGCTGAAAGGACAATGCAAGGCGATTCGCTGCCGATCAAGCGAGCGAGACCGGCCCGCGAACCCCGGCGAACCATAAAAAAAGCCGCCTTCGCGCGTGGCGTTGGCGGCTTTTGCTGCAAACCGGCGTGAAGCCCGGTTTGCGCCCGAAACGATTAACGCTTCGAGAACTGCTTGCGGCGACGTGCCTTGTGGAAGCCGACCTTCTTACGTTCGACTTCACGAGCGTCACGCGTGACGAAGCCAGCCTTCGACAGCTCCGGCTTCAGCGTTGCGTCGTAGTCCATCAGCGCGCGGGTGATGCCGTGGCGAACCGCACCGGCTTGACCCGTTTCACCGCCACCCGTCACGTTGACCTTGATGTCGAACGTGGTGCCGTGGTTCGTGAGTTCCAGCGGCTGACGGACGATCATCAGCGACGTTTCGCGCGAGAAGTAGTCGGCGATGGGCTTGCCGTTGACGACGATGTCGCCCTTGCCTGCCTTGATGAACACGCGAGCGACGGCGCTCTTGCGGCGGCCCGTGCCGTAATTCCAGTTACCGATCATGTGGGCTCCCCTTAGATCTCGAGCGCCTTCGGCTGTTGTGCCGAATGCGGATGCGTTGCGTCAGCGTAGACCTTCAGCTTCTTGATCATCGCGTAGCCGAGCGGGCCCTTCGGCAGCATGCCCTTGACCGCCTTCTCGAGCGCGCGGCCCGGGAAGCGTTCCTGCATCTTGCCGAACGTCGTTTCATAGATACCGCCCGGGTAGCCGGAGTGACGGTAGTACTTCTTGTCGGTAACCTTGTTGCCCGTGACCTTCAGCTTGCCGGCGTTGATAACGATGATGAAATCACCGGTGTCGACGTGGGGAGTGAATTCAGGCTTGTGCTTGCCGCGAAGACGGTGTGCCACTTCGCTGGCGACACGCCCGAGAACCTTATCCGTCGCGTCAATCACGTACCATTCGCGCGTCACCTCATGGGCTTTTGCGGAAAACGTCTTCATGATCGATCCAAAAAAATTGCTGCGCCCAATGTGTTCTTTCCTGCTTGTAGTGTGCGCATCGAGGCGCGTGCAGGCTCTCCCTGGTTCTTCCTCCGCGGGCGCGGATGCGGAAAAGCCCTGAATTATAAAGGAATTTGTGCTCGCAAGTCAAAATGCGTGATGCACTCGCCGCGAACGGTCCGAAAACGGGGCGAAACGCCGGACAAATGCGGGCGAAAAAAAACCCGAACGAGCGGTTCGGGTTTAATCCACCAAAGGAGGAGGTGGAGGAGACAGCGGAGGTTGCAGAACTGCTGCAACGATGGGACAGATTATAAGAGCCGCCCTTGTGCGACGCAAGAACATTTGCATTACGAAATGTGTTTTCATAATGTAAAAAAATCGTAAAGCGGAACGCGTTTTGCGAAACTTCTTTTGGATCAAGCACTAAGGATTAAAGAACCCAAACCGCATCAGACGTCCTCTAGAGCGAAACCCCTAAGTCGCTGGGAAGATTCGGGAATCGCCCTTCCATTCTGCACCGCAGCAAAAAAGCAATCAGGATGCATAGACTCGCGATGCGCGCGGCGTGAGCTAATTGTCAGACACCGGGCTACAATGCCGACTCGATATAGCGATGCGCGGTGGGAGTCACAGCATGGAATGCAAAGTAAGCTGGATGGGGCAAGACGGGATGGCGTTCGCGGCCGAGACGGGTAGCGGCCATCTGGTCACGATGGACGGCGCACCCGAAGGTGGCGGCCGCAATCTCGCGCCGCGTCCGATGGAAATGGTGCTGCTCGGCACCGGCGGCTGCACCGCCTACGACGTCGTGATGATCCTGAAGAAGAGCCGTCAGGAGATCGCCGGCTGCTCGGTGACGCTGAAGGCCGAGCGCGCGAGCGAAGATCCGAAGGTGTTCACGAAGATCCATTTCCACTTCACGGTGACGGGCAAGAATCTGAACCCCGCAACCGTCGAGCGCGCGATCAATCTGTCGCACGACAAGTATTGCTCGGCGTCGATCATGATCGCGAAGACCGCCGAACTCACGCATTCGTTCGACATCGTCGCAATCTGAGCGCGATAGCGATAGTGATGGCGGTCATGGCCGCCATCCGTGCCTCAAATGAAAAAGCCGGCGTCCCAACGGACGCCGGCTTTTCTTATTTGGCGGCAAAGCAGGCCGATAAGCCGGATTCTGTGCACGCGCCGCGTCCGAAGACGCGACGCGCGTGGCAGCCATTCCTCTAGGCGCGCCATTACTGACGCGCTCAAGCTTCCTACCCGCAGACGAGACGGGGGCCCCGTCCTGCATCGCGAAGATGCGCGCCTGCCTACTTGGAATTGCTCCGGGTGGAGGTTACCGTGCCGGTCTGCCTTGCGACAGCCGCGGTGCGCTCTTACCGCACCGTTTCACCCTTACCTGATCCCGGCTTGCGCCGGGCCATCGGCGGTTTGCTTTCTGTTGCCCTGTTCCGCGTGTCGCCACGGATGGCCGTTAGCCATCACCCTGCCCTGTGGAGTCCGGACTTTCCTCGCCCTCGTTGGCCGAAACCGTCGAGGCCGCGACTGCCTGGCCTGCTTTGCTGGCGCGAATTTTAACACCGAACGCGGATCCCGCCGGCGCCGACCTGTGCCGCGCCTAGCGCTTGCGCCGCCCCGCGCGAAACACGGACGTGTCGTCGTAGAACGCTGGCGATTCGTTATCAGGCCACCAGCCCGGAATGCCGAGCACGGGCAGCGGCGCGAACATGCGGCTGGTCAAAGCGTCGGTGCCGAGCAGCGCCGCGCTGACCGCTTCGTCGAGCCACGCGTTGCGCGCAGCGGTATCCCAGTCGAAATACGCTGCCGGCACGTCGACGATCCAGGCATGGCCGGTGCAGCCCTTGAACGGCGCGATCAGCTTCTCCAGCAGCGCATGGCCGAAGCAGCGCACTTCACAGCCTCGGCCCCACGCATCGCGCCGCGCGACGAACAGCGTCTGCCAGTCGAAGCCGCGTAGCGCGGCGCTCAGCGAAGGATCGGCGCAAGCGAACAGCAGCGCGTTTTCGTCGAACAGGGTCAACATGTCGCGCACGCCGCCGCGCGTCGGGCCGACGCCAAGCACGTCGAGTTCCGCCGACTGGCGCGCGTTCAGCGCCGCCTTGATGCGCGGAAAGGCGAACCACATCGAGCCGTTGAAGAAGTCGTGCAGATTGTGGCGCGTCGGCACGCAACCGGTCGACGCGATATGCGCCTCGTACGCGGCGCCCGCCGGCAGATCGTCCTGCGCGATGAACGCAAGACGCTGGCCGCGGCCGGTGGTTTGTTGCATCTGGGCGGCGTCGGCGTTCATCACGGCGAGCAGGTCCGCGTAGCCGGTCAGCGCGGCTTGCTGCCAGCGCTGACCGCGAGCGGCGAATTGCGCAAACCACGCCTTCGACCAGTCGATTGCGGCGAAGCCTGGTGATAGAGGTTCGGTTGCCATGCCGCGCGCGGCTTTGGCCGCGGCTTCGTGCGCTACTGCGGAGCCCGCTTTCACCGCGACCTCATCCGCAGCGCGCTGCCGCGCCCCAAGCTCCCGCATCTAGCGCAGCCTCAAACGAGACGCCAGCCAATCGACTCACCGCCTCGCAGCGGCACGACCGGCGTATCGCCCGCCGGCAGCTCGGCCGGCAACGTCCACTCCTCGCGACGCAGCGTGACCTTCTCCGTATTGCGCGGCAAACGGTAGAAGTCCGGACCGTGGAAGCTCGCGAAGCCTTCGAGCTTGTCGAGCGCGCCGGCCTTGTCGAACGCTTCGGTGTAAAGCTCGAGCGCGTGCAGCGCGGTGTAGCAGCCCGCGCATCCGCACGCATGCTCCTTCAGCCCCTTTGGATGCGGCGCGCTGTCGGTGCCGAGAAAGAAGCGTGGATTGCCGGATGTCGCCGCCTCGACCAGCGCGACGCGATGCGTCTCGCGCTTGAGCACCGGCAGACAGTAGTAATGCGGACGGATGCCGCCCTGGAAGATCGCGTTGCGGTTGTACAGCAGGTGATGCGCGGTGATCGTCGCGCCGAGCAGTTCGGGAGCGGCGCCCGATTCACGGATGTAGTCGACCGCGTCCTTCGTCGTGATGTGCTCGAACACGACCTTCAGCGCCGGAAACTCGCGACGCAGCGGCATCATCACGCGATCGATGAAGACCTTCTCGCGGTCGAACAGATCGATGTCCGAATCCGTCACCTCGCCATGCACGAGCAGCGGCATGCCGACTTCCTGCATCACTTCCAGCGTCTTCGCGCACTTCATCAGGTCGGTGACGCCCGCGTCGGAGTTCGTCGTCGCACCCGCCGGGTACAGCTTCACGCCGTGCACGAAGCCGCTTTCGCGCGCGCGGCGGATTTCGTCGGGCGGCGTGTTGTCGGTCAGGTACAGCGTCATCAGCGGCTCGAATTTCGCGCCCTCGGGAATCGCCGCGATGACGCGCTCGCGATATGCCCCGGCCATCGCCGTCGTCGTGACCGGCGGCTTCAGGTTCGGCATGATGATCGCGCGACCGAACTGGCGCGCCGTATCAGGCAGCACGGCCGCGAGCATCGCGCCGTCGCGCACGTGCAGGTGCCAGTCGTCCGGGCGGACTAGCGTGATGGAATCAGGGGAAACGTTGGAAGCAGTCATGGCAGGGAAACGAGACTTCGCGCGCCTGGCTGATCGACCGGTCAAACCGCGTTGTTGCGGCCCGAACACATGTCAATTCTGCTATTTGGCGTCTCCGGCTCGGTGATATGCTTGGAAAATCATCATTGTAACGGCTCGCTCCGTTCACAGGCTCACCGCAACATGTGCCAACTTCTCGGAATGAACTGCGCCGCGCCGACGGACGTCACGTTTTCCTTCACCGGTTTCGCGGCGCGTGGCGGCGTCACCGATCACCACGCCGACGGCTGGGGCATCGCTTTCTTCGAGGACAAGGCCTGCCGGCTGTTCATCGATCATCAATCGTCGGCCACATCGCCGATCGCCGAGATGGTCAAGCGCTACCCGATCAAATCCAAAAACACGATCGCGCACATCCGCAAGGCGACGCAAGGGCACATCCTGCTCGAAAACTGCCACCCGTTCATGCGCGAGCTGTGGGGGCGTCACTGGATCTTCGCGCATAACGGCGATCTGCAGGCTTACGCGCCGGAGTTGAACGGCGTGTACCAGCCAGTCGGCACGACCGACAGCGAGCTCGCGTTCTGCGCGCTGCTGCAAGGTTTGCGCAAGGCCTTCCCGGGCACGCAGCAACCACCGCTTCACGAACTCCTCGCCGCGCTCGAAGCGCTCACGCGCGACATCACGCAATACGGCGTGTTCAATTTCCTGATGTCGAATGGCCAGGCGCTGTTCGCGCATTGCTCGACGCATCTGCATTACCTTGTGCGCCGTTGGCCGTTTTCGACCGCGCATCTGGTCGACGCAGACGTGTCGATCGATTTCGCCAAATACACGACGCCCGAAGACCGCGTCGCGGTGATCGCCACCAAGCCGCTGACCGACAACGAAGTGTGGACCGCGTTCAAGCCCGGCGATCTGCTGATGTTCCAGCATGGCGAAGTGATCGGTCGCACCAACATTCCGGTGCCGGAGTCGGTGCTCGAGAAGCTGCGCAATCCGGCGCTCGATGCATCGGCGTCGGCCGCGACGATCGCGGCGTCGAGCGGAGCCACGCTTTCGTCCGACAGCGAGGCGGATCTCGAAGCCGCGGACGACACGGCGGCGTTCGAGTCCTAGGCCGCTGCCGCCCCCTTGAACCCGGGCAATAAAAAGCCGCTCCGTGGAGCGGCTGGCTTTCTTTCATCCGACGCAAGCCCCGGACCGAGGCCTGCGCGCCAATCCTCAGTGCAGGATCTTCGCGAGAAAATCCTTCGCGCGATCCGACTTCGGATTCGCAAAGAAGTCTTCCTTGCGGTCGTCCTCGACGATCAAGCCCTTGTCCATGAAGATCACGCGATGTGCGACCTTCTTCGCGAAGCCCATTTCGTGCGTCACGCACATCATGGTCATGCCTTCCTGCGCGAGTTCGACCATCACGTCGAGCACTTCGTTGATCATCTCCGGGTCGAGCGCCGAGGTCGGCTCGTCGAACAGCATCGCAATCGGGTCCATCGACAGCGCGCGCGCAATCGCCACACGCTGCTGCTGACCACCGGACAGCTGCCCCGGATACTTGTCCGCATGCGCGCGCAGACCCACGCGATCGAGCAGCTTCAGGCCCTTCGCGGTCGCCTCGTCGTTCGAGCGGCCGAGCACCTTGATCTGCGCGAGCGTCAGGTTCTGCACGATCGACAGATGCGGGAACAGCTCGAAGTGCTGGAACACCATGCCGACCTTCGAGCGCAGCTTCGACAGATTGGTTTTCTTGTCGGTCAGCGACTGGCCGTTGATGACGATCTCACCCTTCTGAAACGGCTCGAGGCCGTTGACGGTCTTGATCAGCGTGGACTTGCCCGAACCGGACGGCCCGCACACCACGACCACTTCGCCCTTTTTGACTTCCGTCGTGCAGTCGGTCAGCACCTGGAAGTGGCCATACCACTTCGAAACATTCTTGATAGAGATCATCTTGCGACCTTTTTCTGAAGACCTTTGACGAGGCTCGACGCGATCACGCAGATCACGAAATAAACTGCGCCCGCGAACAGTACCATCTCGACATTCGTGCCGTCACGATCGCCAATATTCGTGGCCGTGCGGAAGAAGTCGGCGAGGCTGATCACGTAGACGAGCGAAGTATCCTGAAACAGCACGATACCTTGCGTGAGCAACAGCGGCACCATCGCGCGGAACGCCTGCGGCAGTATGATCAGACGCATCGCCTGACCATAGGTCATGCCCAGCGCGAATGACGCGTTGACCTGGCCGCGCGGCACCGACTGAATGCCGGCGCGGATGATCTCGGAATAATACGCGGCCTCGAACAGCGAGAACGCGACCATCGCCGAGGCGAGCCGGATGTCGATGTCCGGCGACAGACCGAGCACGCTTTGCAGCACCTGCGGCACGATCAGGAAGAACCACAGCAGCACCATCACGAGCGGGATCGAACGGAAGATCGTCACGTAGCCCTGCGCGAACCACGCGAGGGGCTTGATGGGCGACAGCCGGAACATCGCGAGAATGGTGCCCCAGATGATGCCGAACACGATCGCGATCAGCGTGATCTTGAACGTGATGATGGCGCCGGTCCACAGCGTAGGCAGCGCGCCCGGAATACCGCTCCAGTCGAAATGATGCATCACTTGCCTCCGATATAGCCGGGCAGCCGGGTCTTCGCTTCGACCCAGCGCATCAGTTGCATCACGATCAGATTGATCAGCATGTACGCGAGCGTGACCGCAATAAACGACTCATACGTCTGCGACGTGTAGTCAACGAGCTGACGCGCCTGCGCGGACAGATCGAGCAGACCGATCGTCGAGGCGACCGCGGAGTTCTTGAAGATGTTCAGAAACTCCGAGGTGAGCGGCGGCACGATGATCCGGTATGCGACCGGCAGCAGCACGTAGCGATACGTCTGCCATTGGGTGAAGCCCACCGCGAGACCGGCCGCGCGCTGGCCGCGCGGCAACGCGTTGATGCCCGAGCGCACCTGCTCGCACACGCGCGCGGCGGTGAAGAGACCCAAACACACGATCGACGAGGAGAAGAACTGCGCGCTCGGCGGCAATTGCTTGAACCAGTTGCCGATCGACACAGGCAGCAACTCCGGTATCACCAGATACCAGATAAAGAACTGCACGATCAGCGGAATGTTGCGGAAAATTGCGACGTAGACGGTGCCGATGCCCGACGCCCATTTGTTCGGCACCGTGCGCAGCACACCGAACAACGAGCCGACGATCAGCGCGATCACCCATGCCGACAACGACACGGTGACCGTCACCCACAGACCCGACAACAGCCAGCCCAGATAGGTAGTCGGCTCGCCCGTGGAGACGGGACTCAGCAGAATGCCCCAGTTCCAGTGATATGACATGACGAAGACTCCGGCAAAAAGAAACGGAAGAAGCGCGTGGCCCCTTCCGTCCCGTTCAGCGTTACGAAAGTGTCGAAAAAGCAGCTAGCGTTTAGTCGATTGCCTTGTCGTTCGGATTCTTGAACAGCGCACGCATATCGTCGCTCATCGGGAAGTTCAGGTTCAGGCCCTTCGGCGGGATCGGCGATTCGAACCAGCGCTTGTAGATCTGCTCGCCTTCGCTCGACGTTTGCACCTTTGCGATTGCGTCGTCGGCGACCTTCTTGAAGTCGGCGTCGTTCTTGCGCAACATGCAGCCGTACGCCTCACGCGATTGCGGCGCGCCGACGATCACGAAATCGCCCGGGTTGCTCGACTTCGCGCGCTCGCCGGCGAGCAGCGCGTCGTCCATCATGAACGCTGCGGCGCGACCCGTCGACAGCGTCAGGAACGACTCGCCGTGATCCTTTGCGCTGATGATGTTCATGCCCATGCTCTTGTCCTGATTCATCTTGCGAAGGATGCGCTCGGACGTGGTGCCAGCGGTCGTCACGACCGTCTTGCCCTTCAGGTCCGGGAAGTCCTTGATGCCGGAGTCTTTCCTGGTCATGAGGCGCGTGCCGATCACGAAGATCGTGTTCGAGAAGGCGGCCTGTTGCTGGCGCTCGAGGTTATTCGTGGTGGAGCCGCACTCGATGTCGATCGTGCCGTTCTGCACCAGCGGAATGCGGTTCTGCGACGTGATCGGCACGAGCTTGACCTTCAGGTTCGGCATGTTCAGCTTCTGCTTGACGGCCTCGACGATCTTCATCGCGTAATCCTGCGAGTAGCCGATCACGTTCTGCTTGTCGTCGTAATACGAGAACGGAATCGACGATTCGCGATGGCCCAGCGAAATGACGCCCGTGTCCTTGATCTTTTTCAGTGTGCCTGAATCTTGCGCGTGCGCGCCAACCGTAAACAAACCGAGAGTCGCAAGCAGCAGCGCAGCTTTTTTAATCTTCATGTTGATCTCCTATGCAAGAACGGGCGCCAGTGTAGCAAAGTAATTTTTCTGAAAGTAATACTATTAACCGTGCTGTTGCGCGCACGCCGCGATGAGTCCACGGCGCCGTCGCACAGCCGTTTCGCGCGCATGCGAAGGCGGACGGCATCGATAGATGTCGTCCGCCGGTAAAGCACGCCGTCTTGTGGACCGCGCTGATGCACAAAGTCGGGCGGTTGCGCCTCCCGGCCCGAAAACAGGGCCGCGTAACCGCCTTTTCAAACAGAGTAGAACACGGTCAATCAGGGATACAAGCCACGCATTTCGCGCGCTTGCAGAATCCGCTTACAAGCGACGATGAAAGCCGCCGTGCGCACCGACACCTTCTGCTCGCTCGACACCTGCCAAACCGCCGCGAACGCTTCGCGCATCACGCGCTCGAGCCGCTCGTTGATCTCGTCCTCGGTCCAGAAGAAGCTCGAGAAGTCCTGCACCCATTCGAAGTACGAAACGGTCACGCCCCCCGCGTTCGCGACCACGTCCGGAATCACGAGGATGCCGCGGTCGTGCAGGATGTCGTCGGCCGCCGTCGTGGTCGGGCCGTTCGCGCCTTCGACGATGATCTTCGTCCTGATCTTGCCGGCGTTCTTTTCGGTGATCTGATTTTCCAGCGCCGCCGGAATCAGGATGTCAGACTCGACCGTCCAGAACTCATCGCTGGAAATCGCGTCGGCTTCAGCGAAACCGCCGACGCCGCCCGTCTTCGCGACGTATTCGAGCAGCGCGACCGCGTCGATGCCGTCGGACTTGTACACCGAGCCGGTGTGGTCCTGCACCGCGACGACTCTCGCGCCCGCTTCCTGGAAAAGACGCGCAGCGATCCCGCCGACGTTGCCGAAGCCCTGCACCGCGATGCGCGCGCCTTCAATGTCGAAGCCGATGCGTCGCGCCGCTTCGCAGCCGACCACGAACACGCCGCGGCCGGTCGCCTCGCGACGCCCGAGCGAGCCGCCGAGCGTGATCGGCTTGCCGGTCACGACGCCGGTAGCGGTCTGGCCCTGGTTCATCGAGTAGGTGTCCATCATCCACGCCATGATCTGCTCGTTCGTGTTCACGTCCGGCGCGGGGATGTCGGTATTCGGTCCGATGATGATGCCGATTTCGCTCGTGTAGCGGCGCGTCACGCGCTCCAGCTCGCCGCGCGACAGCGTGCGCGGATCGACACGAATGCCGCCCTTCGCGCCGCCGTACGGCACGTTCACCGCGGCGTTCTTCACCGACATCCACGCGGACAGCGCCATCACTTCGGACAGCGTAACGTCCTGGTGATAACGCACGCCGCCCTTGCCCGGGCCGCGGGACACGTTGTGCTGCACGCGATAGCCCTCGAAGTGCGCGACCGTGCCGTTATCGAGCTCGATGGGCACATCGACGATGAGAATGCGCTTCGGGCGCTTCAGGGTTTCGAGCCAGCGGGACAGCGAACCGAGATACGGCGCGACGCGGTCGACCTGGCGCAGGTAGTTGCCCCAGGGGCCGAGGTCTTCGCTATTGAGGTAGGAGGGAACGGACTGCAACGTTGAAGCAGATTGTGCGGCTTGTTGCTGGGATGACATGAACGCTCCGGCGTTTGATCGAGTACGGGCATTGTGGAAAAACGCCGTATCGAAATCCAATGCCGTTTCCTTATCCCGTTATGTTTTTATTGCATAACGTTCGGAAAGCCGCAAATTCGCGTCGTCGCGATGCAGGTTTGAGCTTGAGTTTTATGCCGCGTCTAATACCGGGTTTTATGCACCGCCCTGCCTGAGTTCTTCCGACACCACGTCCCACAACTGCCGCACGAGGATCTGACGCGCGTCGTCGCTTTTCGCGGCGAGCTTGTCGCGATACAGGCGAATCTCCATGGTGAGGGTCAGTTGTCCTTCAGGCGTGCCGCGCGTCGCGCGATCGAGGCGGATCAGCCGGCCTTCGGCCACCGCATCTTCGACCGCGCTATGCGGCAGAAACGCGATGCCGTGACCGGCGAGCGCCATCGCCTTGAGTCCCTCGGCCATGTCGGTTTCGTAGAGACGGTCCAGGTACAGGCGCTCCGGCGCGTTCGCGAGAATCACCTCGGTCATGCGCCCGAGGTACGCGTTCGGCGTGTACGAGAGATAGGGCGCGGGTGCATCGGCCGAGCCCGGCAGTGTGTAACGCGGACGGCCCGCCCGGGCCGGCACCGAGAACGGGCTGATCGGCTCATGGCCAAGTGTCAGCATGTCGTAGCGGGCGGGATCGAGCGCGACCGGATGGCTCGGATGGTGATAGCCCATCATCAGATCGCAGCCGCCTTCCACCAGCGACAGCGCCGCGTCGTGCACGTTCAGTGCGCGCAGTCGCGTATGGATCGGGCCCATCTGCGCCTCGATGCGCTGCAGCCAGCGCGGGAAGTAAGTGAGCGACAGCGTGTGCGGCACCGCGAATTCGATCGTCGCCTGCGGCGTCGCCGTGTGGCCGCGCAACAGCGCGCGTGCCTCGTGGAACTGCGACAGCATCGTGAGTGCCTGCTCGTTGAACACCTGGCCGGCCGCCGTAAGGCGCGTCGGATAAACCGAGCGGTCGATCAATTCCGTGCCGAGCCACGCTTCGAGCGCCTGGATGCGTCGCGAGAAAGCTGGCTGCGTAACGTGGCGCAATTCGGCCGAGCGGCTGAAACTACGCGTTTCCGCGAGCGAAATGAAGTCTTCTAGCCATTTCAGTTCCATGCGATTGCGCTTGCCATCGGGAGGGAAGAAGTCTGCATTCTAGCGGCGCGGGCTGCGGCTGACGCATCCGGGCAGGCCCATCACGGCACAGTGGTAAAATTCACGGTTCCGTCTGTCCCCGATCCGCTCGCTGAGCGCTCAACGCTTCAACCCGGTTCTCATCATGTCCGACATCCACCCCGACACCCTGTTCGCGCTGAACGCGCTCTCCCCGCTCGACGGCCGCTATGCCGCGAAAACCGAAGCCCTGCGCGACTGGCTCTCGGAAGCCGCCTTCATGCGCAATCGCGTGACGGTCGAAATCCACTGGCTGATCGCGCTGTCGCGCGCCGGTTTCGCCGAAGTGCCGCGCTTCTCCGAAGCGTCCGAGCAGTTCCTGCTGCAACTGGCCGAGCGCTTCACCGCGCACGACGCCGCGCGCATCAAGGAAATCGAGCGCGTAACGAATCACGACGTGAAAGCGGTCGAGTACTGGCTGAAGGAATCGGTGAAGGGTCAGGAAGAACTGGAGCGCGCGAGCGAGTTCATCCACTTCGCGTGCACGTCGGAAGACATCAACAACACGTCGCACGGCCTGATGCTTGCCGGCGCGCGCGAACACGTGATCCTGCCGGCGCTGCGTTCGGTGCATCAACGCCTCGTCGCGCTCGCGCACGCGCACGCCGCCCAGCCGATGCTGTCGCGCACGCACGGCCAGCCGGCCAGCCCGACCACGCTCGGCAAGGAAATCGCCAACGTCGCCGCGCGTCTCGCACGTGCGATCGAGCGCATCGCAAAGGTCGAACTGCTCGGCAAGATGAACGGCGCGGTCGGCAACTTCAACGCGCACCTGTCCGCGTATCCTGAGTTCGACTGGGAAGCGTTCTCGAAGGACGTCGTCGAGAACCGCCTGAAGCTCACGTTCAATCCCTATACGATCCAGATCGAGCCGCACGACTACATGGCCGAGCTGTTCGACGCGATCTCGCGCGCGAACACGATCCTGCTGGATCTGGACCGCGACGTGTGGGGCTACATCTCGGTCGGCTACTTCAAGCAGCGCACGAAGGCCGGCGAAATCGGCTCGTCGACGATGCCGCACAAGGTCAACCCGATCGACTTCGAAAACTCCGAAGGCAACCTCGGTCTCGCGAACGCAACGCTGCGTCACCTCGCCGACAAGCTGCCGGTGTCGCGCTGGCAGCGCGACCTGACCGACTCGACGGTGCTGCGCAACATCGGCGTCGCGTTCGGCTACTCGCTGCTCGCGTACGACTCGCTGATCCGCGGTCTCGACAAGCTCGAAGTGAACGCGCAGCGTCTGGACGAAGACCTCGACAACTGCTGGGAAGTGCTGGCCGAGCCGGTGCAGACCGTGATGCGCCGTTATGGCATCGAGAATCCGTACGAACAGCTGAAGGAACTCACGCGCGGCAAGGGCATCACGCGCGAGGCGCTGCAGAGCTTTATCGGCGGTCTGGCAATTCCGCAAGACGCGAAAGACCGTCTGCTCGCGATGACGCCGGGCTCGTACATCGGCAAGGCCGTCGAGCTGGCGAAGCGGATCGGCTGACCGGCTAGTCCAACTTCAGCGCATAAAAAAGCCGCTCCCTGGAGCGGCTTTTTTTCGTCCTGCTATCGAAGCTGGAACGCGGATCAATCGAAGACTCAGCGCGCTTCGACCTGCTTGAGCACCTCGTCGACGATCTGCTCAGGTGTCATCTCGATGCTGACTGTGATCGCTTCCTCGTCACCCGGTTCCTCGAGCGTATCGAGCTGGCTTTGCAGCAACGAAGGATCGAAGAAATGCCCGGTGCGATGCCCGAGACGCTCCGCGAGCACCTCGCGCGAACCCTTCAGGTAGACGAAGCACACGTCCTTGTCGCCGGCGCGCAGAATGTCGCGATACGAGCGCTTCAGCGACGAGCACGTGAACACCGCCGTCTCGCCCGCCTTCTGCTTTTCCTCGATCGCCGCGCGGATCGTCTTCAGCCACGGCCAGCGGTCTTCGTCGGTGAGCGGGATGCCGTGGTGCATCTTCTCCTTGTTCGCCGCGCTATGGAACGCGTCGCCGTCAGTGAACGAGCATTGCAGGCGTTCGGCCAGCATTTCGCCAATCCTGGTCTTGCCGGCGCCCGACACGCCCATTGCGATCAGAATCATTTGAAACTCCTTACAGGACCGCCGCGAGCGCGAAGGTCAGGGCCAGCCCCATCACCGAGATGATGGTCTCGAGGAGCGACCACGTCTTGAAGGTCTGCCCCACCGTCATACCGAAGTATTCCTTGATCAGCCAGAAGCCGCCGTCGTTCACGTGCGAGAAGATCAGCGAGCCTGAGCCGGTCGCGAGCACCATCAGTTCCGGCTTCACCTGCACCGCGCCCGCCGCCGCGATCGGCGCGACGATGCCGCAGGCGGTCGTCATCGCGACGGTGGCCGAACCGGTCGCGAGACGGATCATCGCCGCGACGAGCCAGCCGAACAGCAGCGGCGACAGATGCACCGCGGTCGCCACGTTGGTGATTTCCTTCGAAATGCCGCTATCCATCAGCACGCGGCCAAAACCGCCGCCCGCGCCGACGATCAGCGTAATGCCCGCGATCGGCGCCAGGCATTCGCCGCAGAACTTCTGGATCTGCTCGCGATTGAAGCCGCGGCTCGCGCCGAAGGTCCAGAAGCTGACCAGCACGGCCGTCAGGAGCGCGACGTCGGTGTTGCCGAAGAAACGCAGCAGATCGTTCGGCAGTGTCTTCGGCTCGAAGACCAGGTCGGCCCAGCTGCCCACCAGCATCAGAACCACCGGCAACAGGATCGTGACCAGCGTGATGCCGAAGCCCGGCAGTTCGCGCTTCGGTGTGTTGGCTTTCGCGCCGTTGCCATTACTCGCACCGCTGCCGAGAAATTGCGCGGCAAGCGGATTTTCCTTCGGCAACTGGATATGGCGGCTCACCAGCAGCGCGAAAAGCGGACCGGCGACGATTGCGCACGGCACGCCGACGATCAGACCGTAGGCGATCGTCTTGCCAATGTCGGCGTTATACGCCTGCACGGCGAGCAGTGCGGCCGGGTGCGGCGGAATCAGCCCGTGCACGACGGACAGACCCGCGACCATCGGCAGGCCGACCAGTAGCAGCGATTTATTGGTGCGCTTGGCGACGTTGAATGCAATCGGAATCAGCAGGACGAAACCGACTTCGAAGAACACCGGCAAGCCGACGATGATCGCGACGACCATCATCGCCCAGTGAATGTGCTTCTCGCCGAACCAGTTGATCAGCGTGGTTGCGACGCGCTCGGCGCCGCCCGATTCGGCCATCATCTTGCCGAGCATCGTGCCGAGGCCGACCACGATGGCGATGTGTCCAAGCGTGTTGCCGTTACCTGTTTCGAACGATTTGACGATGGTCTGCATCGGCATGCCGGCCACGAGGCCGAGCAGCAGCGAGACGATGATCAGGACGAGAAACGGATAGATCTTTAAGCGCGTGATCATGAAGATCAGCAACGCGATCGCGATCAGCGCGTATACCAGCAGCATGCTGCCGTGGACAGCTTCCATGAAGCTACTCCTTTAAGTTATTGATTTCTGGGTGCGGGCACGGCCGGCACTTCGTCTCACGGCAACCTGCGCGATGCCTGAAAAACCGGCTAGCCGCGCGGTGGCTGAATTTTACTGTTTGTTTCCCGAAAGCGCGCGCCAATCCAGCACGCATAACTAGCAAAAAAAAAGAGCCTCGGCGCGACAGCCTGTTGCGGCTGTATCGACGAGACTCCTTGGCACGGTTCAGGTAACCGATGCGCTCTTGTGGCGTTTAGTGTGCGGGCGCGGCCAGCTCGCTCGCGGCGCGCGCGAGGCGCGTGACCTCATCCCAGTTCTTTGCGGCGAGCGCGGCCTTAGGCGTGAGCCACGATCCGCCGACGCAAACCACGTTCGGCAACGACAGGAAATGCGGTGCGCTTTCCGGCGTGATGCCGCCGGTCGGGCAGAACTTCAGCGCCGGGAACGGACCGTGGAACGCCTGTAGCATCGGCACGCCGCCCGCCTGCTGCGCGGGGAAGAACTTGACGATCTCGTATCCGAGTTCGAGTGCGAGGATGATGTCCGACGGCGTCATCACGCCGGGCAACAGCGGCAGACCCGCATCCTGAGCGGCCTGGTGCAGCTCTTTGGTCAAGCCGGGCGACACGCCGAACTGTGCGCCCGCCTTCTTCGCCTGCTCGCAATGCTCGGGCTTCGTGAGCGTGCCGACACCGACCACGATGTCGTCGGCGAGTTCGCACGCACGCTCGATCGCACCGAGGCCCGCCGGCGTGCGCAGCGTGATTTCGAGCACTTTCACGCCGCCCGCATGCAATGCGCGCGACACGTGTTCGCCCTGTTCGACCGTGTCGAACGCGAGCACCGGAATCACCGGGCCGAGGCGCACGATATCGCTTACTGTTTTCGCCGTCATGGTCAGACTCCTTGTTTCTGAAGCGCCGCGCCGGCTTGCGCGGTGCTCGTGTGATGGCCGCTGGGTTGATGGCCGTGCTTGTCGCCGTGCTTATGGTCACTGCCGTGGCCGTCCTCGCCGACCAGCCTGCCGAATACCGACGCGCCCTGCTCCGCCGGCGCCGCCGCCGCCCGGAATACGCCGAACAGCTCGCGGCCGAAGCCGACTTCGTTGTCCGCCTGATGCAGCGGCTCTGCGTTCGGACGCGCGGCCCATTCGGCGGCGTCGATTTCGATGTCGAGCACGCCGGCTTCGGCGTCGATCACCAGCATGTCGCCGGTGCGAACCTTGCCGATCGGCCCTTGCAGCAACGCTTCCGGCGACAGATGAATCACCGCCGGCACCTTGCCCGACGCGCCCGACATGCGGCCGTCGGTCACCAGCGCGACATGGAAACCCTGATCCTGCAGCACACCGAGCAGCGGCGTCAAACGATGCAGCTCGGGCATGCCGTTTGCCTGCGCGCCCTGAAAGCGCACCACCGCGATGAAGTCGCGCTTGAGCTCACCATTGTCGAACGCTTCCTGCACCGCTTCCTGCGAATCGAACACGATCGCTGGCGCCTTCACCTTGCGGTGCTGCGCCGCGACCGCCGAGATCTTGATCACGCCACGGCCGAGCTTGCCCTGCATCAGACGCAGGCCGCCGTCCGGCTGGAACGGCTCCTTGATGCCGCGCAGCACCGCGGTATCCGCGCTGGCCTCGACGCCCGCCACCCATTGCAGCTTGCTGTCGATCAGCTTCGGCTCCTCGGTGTAGCGCTTCAGGCCCTTGCCCGCGACCGTGTTCACGTCTTCATGCAGCAGACCGCCTTCGAGCAGATTGCGCACGAGGAACGCGACACCGCCCGCCGCGTGGAAGTGGTTCACGTCGGCCTTGCCATTCGGATAGATCTTCGCGAGCAGCGGCACGGCCTGCGACAGCGTGTCGAAGTCGTCCCAGTCGATCACGATGCCTGCCGCACGCGCAATCGCGACGAGGTGCAGCGTGTGATTGGTCGAGCCACCGGTCGCCAGCAGCGCGACGATGCCGTTGACGATCGCCTTCTCGTCGACGACATGGCCGATCGGCATGTAGTGACCGCGCTCGACGGTCAGATCGAGCACGCGGCGCGCGGCCTGCGCGGTCAGCGCGTCGCGAAGCGACGTGTGCGGATGCACGAAGGCCGAGCCAGGCAGATGCAGGCCCATCACTTCCATCAGCATCTGGTTGCTGTTCGCGGTGCCGTAGAAGGTGCAGGTGCCGTGGCTGTGATAGGCGGCCGCTTCCGCTTCGAGCAGCGCCTCGCGGCCGCACTGGCCGGTCGCGAACTGCTGGCGCGTCTTCGCTTTGTCGTCATTGGACAGGCCGCTCGCCATCGGCCCCGCCGGCACGAAGATGGTCGGCAGATGGCCGAATTGCAGCGCGCCGATCAGGAGACCCGGCACGATCTTGTCGCAGATGCCGAGGCACAGCGCCGCGTCGAACATATTGTGCGTGAGCGCGACGGCCGTGCTCATCGCGATCACTTCGCGCGAGAACAGCGACAGCTCCATGCCCGCGTTGCCCTGCGTGACGCCGTCGCACATCGCCGGCACGCCGCCCGCGAATTGCGCGACGCCGCCGTTTTCACGCGCGGCCTGCTTGATGATGTCCGGGTAGTTTTTGTACGGCGCGTGCGCCGACAGCATCTCGTTGTACGAGGAAACGATGCCGATGTTCGGCTCGCGGATCTGCTTGATCACGAGCTTGTCGTTGCCTTCGAGGCCTGCGAAACCGTGGGCGAGGTTCGCGCACGACAACGCGCCGCGCGCCGGGAAGCGCCCCTGCGCATGCTGGATACGGGCCAGATACGCTTCACGGGTGGGCTTGCTGCGCTCGATCACGCGTTTGGTGACCTTCAACAATTGCGAATGCGGGGAAACCATCGGAGCTCCTTCGTCGTTGGCGGCAGGCGCGCGCATGACACCAGGCGGTATCGCGGGGTTGTGTTGTCGAACGAGGCAATGTTAGTAGAAAAACTACATGATCGCAATGACGAACTCTGCTGCGACGCCGCATCGCGCTGATGGCCGCATCGCCCTATTGACGGTGCTTGTACGCTCCACAGCAAAAACCCAGGGAATACACTTACTCATCGATATGTAGTTTTTGTACATCCCTTTTGTATGCCATCGGTCAATCGGATATAGTCCACACGTTCTTCAGCATAGTGCGAGTTTTCCGATGATGCTGTCCCAGGTGGAGGAGATGCGCGACCAGCTGCGCCCGTCCGAGCGCAAGCTGGCCGATTACGTGATCGAGGCGCCGCGCGAGGTGCTCGATCTGTCGATGACCGAGGTCGCCGCGCGCGCGGGCGTGAGTCAGCCGACGATCGCGCGCTTCTGTCACGCGCTCGGCTTTTCCGGGTTTCGCGAGTTCAAGATCCGCCTCGCGCAGGGCATCGCCGCCGAAGTGCCGGCCGTCTATCGCGACGTGCGGCCCGACGAGCCGACGCCGGGCGTCGCCGCGAAGGTGCTCGACCGGACCATCGGCGCGCTGATCCAGGTGCGCAACAATCTGTCGTCGGACAGCGTCGCGGCGGCCATCGACATCCTCGCGCGGGCGAAGCGCATCGAGTTCTACGGCGCGGGCGGCTCGGGCATCGCCGCACTCGACGTGCAGCACAAGTTCTTTCGGCTCGGCATGCCGAGCGTCGCCTATTCGGACCCGCATACGTTTCTGATGTCGGCGGCGCTGCTGGGCGAGGGCGACGTCGTGGTCGCGATCTCGAACACGGGCCGCACGCGCGACATCATCGACGCCGCGAAGGCCGCGCTGAAAGCGGGCGCAAAGGTGATCGCGATCACGCACGGCAATTCGCCGCTCGCGCGGCTCGCAACCGTGGGCCTCTTTGCAAACGTCGACGAAGACACGGATATCTTTTCGCCGATGACCTCGCGCGTGTCGCATCTTGCGATCGGCGACATTCTGGCGGTCGGCGTCGCGCTGAGCCGCGGGCCGGACCTGGTGGAGAAGCTCGCGCAGACGAAGGAAGTGATTCATCGGCGGCGGGTGGATTCGCGGGGATAACGCGCGACGAAAAATAAAACAAAGGGCGGTGTGCCGTTCAACCGGCGCACCGCCCTTTCCGTCTGTTCCAGCCCGGCGCTGAACGCCGTCAGCCGCTCAGAACGGCTTGATCACCACCAGCGCGACCGCCACGAGCATGCCAAGCACCGGCAATTCGTTGAACATCCGATACCACTTGTCCGAGCGGCGATTCTCGCCGCGCTCGAACCTGCGCAGCAGCACGCCGCAATACGCGTGGTAGATGACGAGCAGCACGACCACGCCGACCTTCGCGTGAATCCAGCCCTCCCCGCTGCCGATGCCGATGACGAGCCACAACCACAGCCCGCACGCGATCGCGGGCACGGCAATGAGGCTCATGAAGCGGAACAGTTTGCGCGCCATCAGCAGAAGACGCGCCGTCGCGGCGGGTTCCGTTTCCATCGCCAGATTGACGAAGATGCGCGGCAGATAAAACAGGCCCGCAAACCAGGAAGCAATCAATACGATGTGAAACGTCTTTACCCAGAGCATCGGCGGGTCCTTGTTGTTGTGGCGCTTCGATTCGTGGTTATTGACGGCCTTCGCCGTGACCCAGCACGACGTACTTCAGCGATGTCAGCCCTTCGAGGCCGACCGGACCACGCGCGTGCAGCTTGTCGTTGGAGATGCCGATCTCGGCGCCGAGGCCGAACTCGAAGCCGTCCGCGAAACGCGTCGACGCGTTGACCATCACGCTTGCCGAATCGACTTCGCGCAGGAAGCGCATCGCGCGGTCGTGGTCTTCGGTGACGATCGCGTCGGTGTGCTGCGAGCTGTACGTGTTGATATGCTCGATCGCCGCGTCGATGCCGTCGACCACCTTGATCGCGAGTACGGGCGCGAGATATTCGGTGCGCCAGTCTTCCTCGGTCGCGTCGACGAGCGGACCGACGCCCGCATCGGCCAGCACCGCGCGCGCCGCCGCATCGACGCGCAGCTCGACTTCCTTGCCGCGATACAGCTTGCCGAGCGGCGGCAGCACTTCAGCCGCGATGCCGCGCGCGACCAGCAGCGTCTCCATCGTGTTGCAGGTGCCGTAGCGGTGCGTCTTCGCGTTGTCGCAGACATTGAGCGCCTTCGCCAGGTCCGCGCGATCGTCGACATAGACGTGGCAGATGCCGTCGAGGTGCTTGATCATCGGCACGCGCGCTTCGTTCATCAGACGCTCGATCAGGCTCTTGCCGCCGCGCGGCACGATCACGTCGACGTACCCGGTCATCGTGATCAGCTTGCCGACCGCCGCGCGGTCCGCCGTCGCGACCACCTGCACCGCGTCCTGCGGCAAGCCAGCGGCTTCGAGCCCCTCGCCGATCAGCTTCGCGAGCGCGGTATTGCACTCGAGCGCTTCGGAGCCGCCGCGCAGAATGGTCGCATTGCCGGACTTCAGGCACAACGCGGCCGCGTCGATCGTCACGTTCGGGCGCGATTCGTAGATGATGCCGATCACGCCGAGCGGCACACGCATCTGGCCGACCTGAATGCCGCTCGGCCGATACTTCAGATTGCTGATTTCACCGATCGGATCGGCCAGCGCCGCGACCTGGCGCAGGCCTTCGACCATCGTCTTCAGCGCCTTGTCCGACAGCGTCAAACGGTCGATGAACGCAGCGTCGTGCCCCTTGCCGCGAGCGCGTTCGAGGTCGCGCGCGTTGGCGGCCTTCAGCAGATCGGCATCGCGCTCGATAGCCTCGGCAACAGCCGCGAGCGCCGCATTCTTCGCGGCGGTCGAGGCACGCGCCATCGCGCGCGAAGCCTGGCGGGCGCGCCGGCCGAGGTCGGTCATGTACTGGTCGATATCCATGGTCATTCTCGTGATGCCCCGCACTTTTGCGTGCGGTGGTCGGGCAAGATTAGCGAAAGATCAAACGATTGTAAGTCGGGTACTGGGGCTTTGCTCGCGCGCGGGCAGCGGGTGCGATGAGCTGTCGCGGGTTTGCCGATGCGTGGCGTCGAGCGTGCGGCACGCGAAACGCGGTGGTCTGCAGGTGGAACGGCTGGCGGTTGCTACGCGATTGCTCGCGTCAGACTGGCCGCCGCGTTGGCTCCGCGGTTGACGCCCGAGGTCGCGGCGGCGGCACTGGCGACGCTGCCGGCGATTTCGGCGCGGCCACCGCCATGGCGAGCTCGAACAGGCCGTCCCACGGATCGGGAGGAGGATCGTTGCGATGATTGCGCGGCGTGCCGCCCGACAAACCCTTCACCTGCCGGTCGAGCCGCGCCGCCAGCGCGAGCGCCTTCTCGAGCGCCGCTTCGCTGACGCGCGACAGTGCCGGCCCGATCAGCCGTTCGCGCGGACCCCACACGCGGTTCTCGCGGGTGAGCATCGCGAGCGGCTTGCCGGCCGCGACGCCGCGCTTGATTCGCAGCAGCGTGCGCACTTCCTCGACGACGGCCCACAGCACGAGCACCGTGGCCTCGCCTTCACCGCGCAGCCCGTCGAGCATGCGCGCGAGACGGCCGACGTCGCCCGCGAGCATCGCCTCGTTGAGCTTGAACACGTCGTAGCGCGCGACGTTGAGCACCGCATCCTGCACCTGATCGAAGCTCAACGAGCCGCTCGGATACAGCAGCCCGAGCTTCTGGATTTCCTGATGCGCGGCGAGCAGATTGCCCTCGACGCGCTCGGCGATAAACGCGAGGGCGCGCCGCCCTTCCTCGCCAGCCGCGACGCGCTGCCCCTGGGCCGCGAGCCGCTGCCCGACCCAGTTCGGCAGTTGCGCGCGCTCGACCGGATCGATCTTCAGCGCGACGCCGGCATCGGCGAGCGCGGTGAACCATGCCGACTTCTGCGTGGCGGCGTCGAGGCGCGGCAGCGTGATCATCGTCAGCACGTCGTCATTGACGGTCGACGCGAGCGCCTTCAGCGCATCGGCGCCTTCCTTGCCCGGCTTGCCCGACGGAATGCGCAACTCGACGAGCTGCCGGTCGCCGAACAGCGACATCGACTGGCTTGCGCCGAGCAGCGAACTCCAGTCGAAACCGCGCTCGACCGTGAACACCGAGCGGTCGGTGAAGCCCGCCGCGCGCGCAGCCGCACGGATGCGGTCACAGGCTTCCTGCGCGAGCAGGTGCTCGTCGCCGTACACGACGTACAGTCCGGCGAGGCCCTTGGCGAGATGCGCTTCGAGCGCGTCAGGTCGCAGTTGCATGGCTGGCGGTTGACGGGATGGATGAGATTCGACGAATCACGAACAGAGCGACGCTCACAGCGGCGGCGGCGGCAGCGGTGCGCGCGGCGCGATGGCCGGCACGGCTTCTGCCGGTGTCGGATGCAGCGAGCGCACCACGCCGAGACGGCGGACCAGCTGATCGACCGCGTCGTTCTCCATGTCGGCGAACAGGATGTCGGACTCGGCGGCCTTCGCCTGCGAGAACTGGTCGCTATAGGTCATCGCGCGGTTCAGCGCGATCACGCTGCCCGGAATCAGCACGGTGCCGTCCTTGCCGGTCAGCGTGTAGGTCATATGCAGATTCAGCTGATACTCGGCGACGACGCCCAGCGAATTCAGCGTCAGCGTGCTGGTGCTGCGGTTCTGCGTGATTTGCAGGATCGCGTCGGCATTGGCGGGCGTGCTGACCACCACGGTGTCGCTGCCGCCCTGCACCATGCGCGTGAAGCGCGCGATGGCCGCGGGCGAGCCGCCCGCCACATAGAGGCGCTTGAACGCGAAGTCCTGCTGGCCGCGCAACTGGAAGCCGCAGGCCGACAACATCATTACGCTGCAAACGAGCGTCAAAAACGATCTGCGAGTCACATTCGCTCCCGGTTCGCAGTGGATTCGCGGTGCCGAGGAACGCCGCCGGGCGGCGTTCCATCTGCCGGATGAAGGTGTGGAAACGTCAAACGACCACGTTCACGAGACGGCCCGGCACCACGATTATCTTCTTCGGCGCCTTGCCTTCGCTGAACTTCCCGACCATTTCGTGCGCGGCCGCCTGCTGCTCGATGGCTTCGCGCGATGCGTCCTTGGCCACCGTGATGGCGCCACGCACCTTGCCGTTCACCTGCAGCACAAGTTCGATCTCGGCCTGCTCGAGCGCCTTCTCGTCGACCTTCGGCCACGGCGCGTCGAGCAGCGGGCCGAATTCGTCCGCGTAGCCAAGCTCCTGCCACAGTCGGAACGTCAGGTGCGGAACGACGGGGTACAGCACGCGCAGCATCACGCCGTAGGTTTCACGCAGCACGGCTGTCTGCGCGCCCTTCGCGCCGTCGAGCGCGTTGAGCATCTTCATCGCGGCCGACACCACCGTGTTGTATTGCAGACGCTGATAGTCGAAGTCCGCCTGCTTCAGCACGCTGTAGATCTCGCGACGCAACGCCTTGTCGGCTTCGCCCGCCTGAGCGGCGTCGAACTGGCCGCCCGCGCGCAGCGCGGCTTCATTCGTGTAGCCGAAGTTCCACACGCGACGCAGGAAGCGGCTCGCGCCTTCGACGCCCGAACCCGACCACTCGAGCTGCTGCTCGGGCGGTGCGGCGAACATCACGAACAGACGCGCGGTGTCCGCGCCGTGCTGATCGATCAGCATCTGCGGGTCGACGCCGTTGTTCTTCGACTTCGACATCTTCTCGACGCCGCCAAGCACGACCGGCTGGCCGTCCGCGTTCAGCAGCGCGCCGACCGGGCGGCCCTTGTCGTCGAACGACACGGTGACGTCGGCCGGGTTGTACCAGGTCTTCTTGCCCGCTTCGTTTTCGCGGTAGTAGGTTTCATTGAGCACCATGCCCTGCGTGAGCAGGTTCTTCGCCGGCTCGCCGAACTTCACGAGACCGAGGTCGCGCATCACCTTCGCCCAGAAGCGCGAGTACAGCAGGTGCAGGATCGCGTGCTCGATGCCGCCGATGTACTGGTCCATCGGCGCCCAGTAGTCGGTGCGCTCGTCGACCATCGTCTTCGCATCCGGCGACGCGTAGCGGTAGAAGTACCACGACGAGTCGACGAAGGTGTCCATCGTGTCGGTTTCGCGCTTCGCCGCGCCGCCGCACTTCGGACACGTGCAGTTCAGGAACGCTTCGGACTTCGCAAGCGGATTGCCCGTGCCGTCCGGCACGAGGTCTTCCGGCAGCACGACGGGCAGATCCTGTTCCGGCACCGGCACGTCGCCGCAGCTCGGGCAGTGGATGATCGGAATCGGCGTGCCCCAATAACGCTGGCGCGACACGCCCCAGTCACGCAGACGCCACGTGATCTGCTTGTCGCCGAGGCCGAGCTCCTTGAGATCGGCGGCGATGCAGTCCACTGCTTCGTCGTACGCGAGACCGTCATACTTGCCGCTGTTCACCAGCGTGCCGGCTTTCTCGCCGTACCACTCGGCCCAGGCTTGCGTCGAGAATTGCTTGCCTTCGACCGCCACCACCTGCTTCACCGGCAAACCGTACTTCTTCACGAACGCGAAGTCGCGCTCGTCGTGCGCCGGCACGCCCATCACAGCGCCTTCGCCGTAAGTCATCAGCACGTAGTTGCCGATCCACACCTCGACCTGCTCCTGCGTCAGCGGATGCGTGACGTAAAAGCCGGTGGCCATGCCCTTCTTTTCCATCGTCGCGACGTCGGCTTCGGCGACGCCGCCGCGCTTGCATTCGTCGATGAACGCCTGCAGCTCCGGCTTGCCTTGCGCGAGGCGCGTGGCAAGCGGATGCTCGGCGGCAATCGCGCAAAACGTGACGCCCATGATCGTGTCGGCGCGCGTCGTAAACACGCGCAGCAGCTTCTGTTCGCCGTCGATCTCGTACGGGAACCCGAAGTTCACCCCGAAGCTCTTGCCGATCCAGTTCTGCTGCATGATCTTCACGCGCTCAGGCCAGCCGAGGCCATCGAGATCGTTCAGCAGCTCATCCGCGTACTGCGTAATGCGCATGTAGTACATCGGGATTTCGCGCTTCTCGACGAGCGCGCCCGAGCGCCAGCCGCGCCCGTCGATCACCTGCTCGTTCGCGAGCACGGTCTGGTCGACCGGGTCCCAGTTCACGGTGCCGGTTTTCTTGTACGCGATGCCCTTTTCCAGCATCTTCAGGAACAGCCACTGGTTCCACTTGTAATAGTCAGGGCTGCAAGTCGCGACTTCGCGCGACCAGTCGATTGCGAGGCCCATCGACTGCATCTGCTTCTTCATATAAGCGATGTTGTCGTAGGTCCACTGCGCGGGCGGCACGTTGTTGGCCATCGCGGCGTTTTCCGCCGGCATGCCGAACGCGTCCCAACCCATCGGCATCAGCACGTTGTAGCCGTTCATCCGCAGATAGCGGTACATCACGTCGTTGATCGTGTAGTTGCGCACGTGCCCCATGTGCAGCTTGCCCGACGGATACGGCAGCATCGAGACGCAGTAGAACTTGGGCTTGTCGCTGGTTTCCGTCGTCTTGTAGGCGTCGATGGCGCGCCATTGCCCTTGCGCGGCGGCTTCGACGTCGGAGGGAACGTATTTTTCGTGCATGGTGTGATGGGATCGCTGGGTTCGGTGCTTTCGCACCGGCCTGGTGCTCTGCAGAATATTGTGGCGTCGTTTCCCCATTGGCGAGGAAAGGGCTGATTATACCGTTCGCGGACGGGTGCGCCGCGCAGCGTGGTGCGCGGCCGGGTATGCCGGATTCGTGGACGTGGTGCGCGCCCAGCGACGCTCAGTGCGGCGCGGCGGGCGGCGGCGGGTCCGTCACGAAGCCGATCCGCTCGAGCCCGGCCTGCTGCGCGGCGCCCATCACCTGTGCGATCACCTCGTAGCGCGTCGAGCGCTCCGCGCGTAGCTGGATGTCCGGTTGGTCCGCCTGCTTGCCGGCCTCGGCGAACTGCGCGCGCATCTGCGCGAGCGTGATCGCCTTGCCGTTCCAGTAGAGCTTGCCGGCTGCGTCTATGGAAAGGGAAATGGTCTGCGGGGTCTGACGCGCGGGCGCCGCCGCGACCTTCGGCAGATCGAGCCGGATCGCGTGCGAGAACAGCGGCGCGGTGATGATGAAAATCACCAGCAGCACCAGCATCACGTCGATCAGCGGCGTCATGTTGATCTCGGCCATCGGCGCGGCCGTCTGCTTCTTCTCGAGTCCGCCGAATGCCATGTCGCCTCCCTGCGTTTGAGCTTGCCTGTGCGATGTGCAGTGCGCCGTTCGCCGCGGTATGCAGTCAACTGCCGCGTTGCACGTCAGCGCTGCGCCTCGTGCGCCGCCTGCTGCGCGCGCGCCGGCGTCGGTGCGTGCTCGGCCGGCCCGCACACGTAGGCGTGCAGATCGTGCGCGAAGCCATCCAGATCCTCGCACAATTGCCGCACGAGGCGCCCCAGCACGTTATACGCGAGCACCGCCGGAATCGCGACCACCAGACCGAACGCGGTCATGATCAGCGCCTCGCCGACCGGTCCCGCGACATTCTCGATCTGCGCCTGCCCGCTCGCCGCGATGCTGCCGAGCGCGTGATAGATACCCCACACGGTGCCGAGCAGACCAACGAACGGCGCGGTGCTACCGACCGACGCGAGCAGCACCTGACCGAATTCGAGCCGCCGCTGCGACGCATTGAGCGCCTGGCGCAGCGCGCGCAGCACCCGTTCGCTACGCTCAACCCGCGCGAGCAGCGCGCCCGGAATGTCGACCTCGGCCGCATGGAGCGCTGCTTCGGCGAGCGGCGTGAACACGCGCTCGCGGTCGGTGCGGCGCAGTATGGCGACGCCTTCGGCGAGCGTCGGCGCCTGCCAGAAGCGCGGGATGGCCCGCGCGGCCTGACGTTTCGCGCGCGTCAGAATCCAGCTCTTGACGATCAGGAAGCACCAGCTCGCAATCGACATGGCCAGCAGCACATAGGCGACGCCATGCGTGAGCGCGTCGCTCGTTTGCAGGTAATGGATGATGCCGGTGCCGTCTGCCATCTGACCTCGCCGTGGGAAAGTGACTTCGGGAAGGCGCGCCCGGGATGCGCGGCCCCGCCTATGCGCAACAGGCTCCGCTCAACGCAGGCCGAGCACGTCCTGCATGTCGAAGAAGCCGTTGTCGTGGCTTTCGAGGAAGCGTACAGCACGAAGCGCGCCTTGTGCATATGACAGCCGGCTCGCCGACTTGTGCGTGATCTCGATGCGCTCGCCGATGCCCGCGAACAGCACCGTATGATCGCCGACGATATCGCCGCCGCGAATCGCCGAGAAGCCGATCGTCGACGGATCGCGCTCGCCGGTCACGCCTTCGCGGCCGTAGACCGCGCAGTCGTCGAGATTGCGGCCGAGCGCGTTGGCGATGACTTCGCCCATCGTCAGCGCGGTGCCGGACGGCGCGTCGACCTTGTGGCGATGATGCGCTTCGATGATCTCGATGTCGTAGCCGGTCGAGAAGTGCCGCGCCGCGTATTCGAGCAGCTTCAGCGTGACGTTCACGCCGACGCTCATGTTCGACGCGAACACGACGCCGATCTTCTGCGCCGCCGCGCGCAGCAGCGCTTTTTGCCCGTTGTCGAAACCGGTCGTGCCGATCACCATTTTCACGTTGTGGCGCTGCGCGGCTTCGAGATGCGCGAGCGTCGCGTCGGGGCGCGTGAAGTCGATCAGGTAGTCGGATTCGGCGAACACGCGCTCGATGTCGTCGGACAGCTGCACACCGGTCTGCTTGCCGAGGAACGCGCCGGCGTCCTGACCAAGCTGCGCCGAACCTGCGCGGCAGAGTGCCCCGGACAGCGTGGCGTCGGCATCATTGAGGACGGTTTCGATCAGCATGCGGCCCATACGGCCCGATGCGCCAGCAATGGCAATTTTCATGACGATGAGGATTCGAAAAGAGTCAACCGGGATGAAGCCCGGCAAACGCGGCCCGGCAAATGCACCGACCAGTGTGCAGGATCGCGCCCGGTCGAGATAGGGACAAGCGGCGGCAGGTGGCAAGATCCGGCGGCAAAATCAGCCGGTTCGCTGCTGGCGCCAATGCGGGTGGCCGACCGCCGTGGCCCGCTCAGTTGGGCAACTGATGCAGTCCATTGCCGCAACACATTCGGGCGGCCCAAGCAGCACCCTTTCCGGCCTCACCTGCCGCCGGACAAACGCACGTCCGGCGGGCGCAGCACACGGAGTGCGCAGCCCGCCTCACAACAACACCGACAAGCGAATCAGTTGCCCGTTCCCGACGTGGACGGTGAACCAGTCTGCGCCGGGTTGCCGCTGCTTTGCGAGCCCGTCGGTCCGACCGGGTTGCTCTCGTTCTCCGGAGCCGGCGGCGGCGGACGTTTGAACTGGAACTGCGGCTGGCCACCGGCCGTCGGGCCTTGAGTCGGAATCCCGCCGGCCCCCGCTCTCGGCACGGCCGAACGCGCGGACGACGTGCCCTTCGGCGTCGACACCGCGCTCGTCGCGCGATTGGCGGCCTGGGCGGCTTCCGCGTTGGCGTCCATGGACGGCGCGGCGGCCTGCTCGGCGCCTTCGACCGACGGCGAGCGCGTCGTGTCCACCGTCGCGGGTGCTGCAGCGGCAGCAGCCGCGCTCGCGGCGGCTGCGTCGCTCGCGGCCACGGCGTTGGCGGCCTCGGCTGCGCTCGCCGCGCGTGGCGGCGTCGCGTTCGAGCGACGGCCACCGCGGTCGCCGTCGATTTCGGCCAGCAACTCGAGATTGGTCGGCAGATCCTCGCCGCCCGTCCAGTGGGTCACGAGGTCGCCCGAGAAGAACACCACGAAGTCGCGCTGCTGCACGACCGCCGTCGAGCCGCGCTTGAAATAGAACACGTAATCCCAGCGATCAGCGTGGAACATGTCGGTCAACAGAGGCGTGCCGAGTAGCTGACGCACCTGAGCCCGCGTCATGCCGACTTTCATCTGGTCGGCCATTTCCTGCGACACAAAGTTACCTTGCACGACCGTAATCCGATACGGCGTAATGCGTTGGGCAACACGCTGGGTGAGGCTGTCGTACGTGGAACATCCGGCAAGAACCGCGACAGTCGCAACAGCGATCAAGGTACCCCGCATGCGGCTCCCCCGGTAGATCATTTGAGATTTAGAAATCATTTCACTCACCGTGCGGGCCCGCTTATGGGCCGCGCTCATTGCATCGAAGATGACCAGAACGGCAAAAACACATTACTATGAGAGCCCAGCATTGTACTCTAGGGATCCCTTGTCATGACCAATCCAACCGATCTCAAGAATATCGGGCTCAAGGCGACCCTTCCGCGCCTCAAAATCCTTGAGATATTCCAGCATAGCCCGGTGCGTCACCTGACCGCCGAAGATGTGTACCGCAACCTCCTGCACGAGGAACTCGATATCGGTCTCGCCACCGTGTATCGCGTGTTGACGCAGTTCGAGCAGGCCGGCCTGCTCTCGCGCAGCAATTTCGAATCGGGCAAGGCGGTGTTCGAACTGAACGAGGGGACGCACCACGACCACCTCGTGTGCCTCGATTGCGGGCTGGTCGAAGAATTTTTCGACCCCGAGATCGAAAGCCGTCAGCAGTCCATCGCCAAGGCCCGCGGCTTCAAGCTGCAGGAACACGCGCTGGCGCTGTATGGGGCGTGTACGAAGGAGAATTGCCCGCATCGCAAGCACTGATGCGCCTCGGGCCGCGTGAAAGCATGCGGTTCGGCAAGTCGAAAAAAGCCCGGCCGATGGGGATCGGCCGGGCTTTTTTTGTCCATGCGGTTGCAAACACCGCTACCCGATCGGTTCCACGCTCGGCTCGAATGCGAGCCGCCACGGCTCGGCCAGTTGCAATTCGTCGCAATTCTCCGCGTCGCCACCGCGATCGACGACGATGAAATCGCTGACCTGATCCAACGCGAGCAGCGGATGGTGCCAGACCCCTTTCGCGTAATTGACGCCCTGCCACGCGTCGGTCCAGAACGCGCGCATCCGCGCGGCGTCGAACTCGCCGGCCGGCGCGACCACCACCAGATAGCGGCCCGCGCGTAAGGGAATGAAAGCCTGGCTGCCGAGCGGATGCCGCTCCATCATCGTGACCTCGACGGGCAGCGCGCGCGGCTGCGCGCGAAACAGGTTGACGAGCGGCCGGCCGCCCTGCTCCGCCACGTCGACGCGCGCGAGGTCGTGATAACGCTCGGTCGTACCGCCGTTGATCGGAAAATGGCGCGCGCCGTCGAGTTCGATCATGTCGCCGAACGGTGCGAACCCCGCGCGCGTGAGGCGCTCCACCTGCAGGATCTTCATGCTTGCCGCTCCATGACGTGACGTTAAGCGATCTCGCCCCACAGACGCAGGCGCGACACGCCGCCGTCCGGGAAGATGTTCAAGCGCACGTGCGTGACCGGCCCGAGCGCGGCGAGGTCGTCCGTGAACGTGTGCACGTGGTCCATCTGCAGCTTCTGTTCGCCGAGCAGCACCGGCCAGAACATCGCCTGCGTGACGAGAGAATCGTCAGTGCCGCCCGTCACCGACGCCGCCTGCAGCGAGCAGCGGTCCGGGAAGTTGCCCTTGAAGTGCGCGGTGTCCACTTCGATCTTGCGGATCACGCCGGGCCGCGCGAGCGCGACGATCGCCCAGTCGTTGCCCGGCTCGCGACGCCGCCGCGTCTCCCAGCCGTCACCCATGTTCACGCCGCGGCCCGGCATCAGCATTTGCGAGGCCGGCCCGAAATGCTGGTTGTTCGCGGCTACGAGGTACGCGCCGTTTTCGATCGCGGCGAGATCGAGCAGCGTGCCGCGCTCGACGCGGCTCCAGTCGCGCTGCGGCTGGCCGTACACGCGCAGTCGCGCGAGCCCGCCGTCCGGGTACAGGTTCACGCGCAGATGGGTGACCGGGCGCGCGTCCTTCACCTCGACGTAGTGGTGCTGGTTGCCCTGCAACGTCGTGGCCGCCACGAGCGGTTGCCAGTCGGCGTGATCGGACGGCACGTCAGCGTCGCAATAGCAGGCATCGAGCGACGCCGCCGGCGGGAAATTGCCGGTGAAGTGGCTCGTATCGAGATCGACGCCATGCACGACGCCCGGCCGCGCGAGGCGGATCACGCAGTAGTCGTGGCCGGTCGTGCGCTTGCGACGCGTTTCCCAGCCGTCCATCCATTTGCCGTGGTCGTCGTATTTGCCGGGGATGAACACCGCCGGCTGCGGGTCGAGCATGCGCTCTTTCGGCGCGAAGAATTCGTCGCTCGCGAACAGCGCCTTTGCGCCGAGGCGCGGATCGGCGAGGTTCATGTAGCGGCGCGTGAAGGCAGGAGCGTTCGGGTCGAGGATCGGGTTGGCCATGATATCGGTCGGTGTCGAAGAGATCAGGAACAGCGGGCGGAGCCACGGCATCCGCCGGCTTGCGAAAAAAGAGCAAAAGGCTGTTTAAAACGCTCCCGGTTGGTCCAGTCAGACCAGAGCCGACGCGTCGTGGTCAGACCGCGGGGGCATGCTCTCCGGCGCCCGGTTCGACGAGCATGTCGTCGACGGCGGGCACGTAGCGCAGCGCCGCGTCGCCATTCAGCACACGATGCGCGCGCGCCTTGTCGATATCGTTTTCCCACACGGCGATCACCACCGTCGCGACGCAGTTGCCGATCAGGTTGGTCAGTGCGCGGGCAATGCCGACGAACCAGTCGACCGGCAGAATCAGCACGAGGCCGAGCACCGGAATCGCGGGAATAGCGGAGAGCGTCGCCGCGAGAATCACGATCGCCGAGCCCGGAATGCCGTGCGCGCCCTTCGAGGTCACCAGCGAGACCAGCACGACGACGATCAGGTCATGGATCGACAGCGGCGTGTTGGTCGCCTGCGCGATGAAGATGACCGCGAGCGTCAGATAGATTGAGAAGCCGTCGAGGTTGAATGAGTAGCCGGTCGGAATCACAAGGCCGACCGTCGAATCCTTGACGCCCATCCATTCGAGCTTGCGCATGATTTGCGGCAGCACGGCGTCGGACGACGCGGTGCCGAGCACGATCGACAGCTCCTCGCGCAGATAGCGGATCAGCTTGAACACGCTGAAGCCCGCGAGCCGCATCACCATGCCGAGCATGAGCACGACGAACACCACGCAGCTCGCGTAGAACACCAGCACGAGCATGCCGAGCTGCTTGAGCGACTCGACGCCGTAGGTGCCGGTCGTGAACGCGATCGCGCCGAGCACGCCGAGCGGTGCGAGCTTGATGATGAAGCCCATCACGCGGAAAAACACCTGCGACAGTTCATCGATCAACCCGCTCACGCGCTGCGCGCGTTTGCCGAGCAGCGACAGCGCCGAACCGAACAGCACCGAGAACACAAGGATCTGCAGGATATCGCCGGTCGCGAACGCGTTGATCGCCGTCTCGGGGATGATCTTCAGCAGGAAGCCCGCGGTGTCCTTCAGGCTCTTCGCGTGCTCGGCGTAGCTCGCGAGCGACGCCGCATCGAGCGAATTCAGGTTCACATTCATGCCGGCGCCGGGACGCGTCGCGTAAGCGAGCAGCGCGCCGATCACGAGCGCGATGGTCGTCATCGCCTCGAAATAGATCACCGCTTTCAGGCCGACGCGGCCGACCTTGCGTAGATCGCCCGCGTGCGCCATGCCGCTCACCACGACACAGAACACGATCGGCCCGATCACCATCTTGATCAGCTTCAGAAAGCCGTCGCCGAGCGGCCGCAGCGACTGCGCGAAATGCGGAAACACGGCACCGAGCACGATGCCGACCACGAGCGCGATCACGACCCGGCCAAACAGCGAATTGAAGAACTTCAACACGGCTTCCTCCTGCGGATGGTTGTCTCGGTCACTTCTGTTCAGACTGGTCCGACCAGAACTGTTATGGCGAATAGTAGGAAGCCGATATACTCACGTCAAGGACTCGTCGAACGGTGTTTACCCGTTATTTTTTCGGCGATTTCGGGACAGATTAGGGATTTCAGGCGTCGCACGGCGCGCCTTCTCTCGAGCACGTATTAGAATTGCGGTCAGACCACGCTACCGAGCAAGCCGTCATGAAAAACGTCCCGCATACCGTCACCGACGCAGCCATCGCGACCATCCGCGAGCGCATCGAAGCGGGCGTCTACCCGGTGGGCAGCCTGCTGCCGGCGCAGCGCCAACTGTCCGATGAACTGTCGATCAGCCGTGCGTCGTTGCGCGAGGCGCTCTCCACGCTCGAAGCGCTCGGACTGCTCGTGATCCGCCCCGGCAAGGGCGTCTATGTGGAAAGCGCGCAGGCGAAAACCGCGCAGACGTGGCGCTTCGCCGAGCAGTCGTCGCTACCCGACACCTATCAGATGCGCTACGCACTCGAAGGCTTCGTCGCCCGCATGGCGGTCCTCGCGGTCAGCAACGACGACCTCGCGTGGCTCGAAGAAAACATCACCGCGATGCAAAGCGCGCTCGCGTGTGAGGATCTCGACGAAGCGGCGCGGCTCGATTACGCGTTCCATATGCGCATCGTCAGCGTCGCGGGCAACGCGGCGATTGAGTCGATCCTGCGCAGCAGCGCCGAGATCATGAAGGAAAGCCAACGGATGCCGTTCTACCGGCGCGAGCGGGTGCTGTCCACCTACACCGAGCATCGCGCGATTCTCGACGCGTTAAAGGCCCGCGATTCGCTCGCCGCGGGCAAGGCAATCGAGACGCACATCGCGAACGCCGCGCAGCGCGCTGGCGTCTATTTCCCGACGCCGTAGACGCCGATACCGCAAACGAAAAAAAGCCGCTCCGAAGAGCGGCTTTTTCATGCAGCGCGAAACTCGAAACTTACTTCGCGTTCGCGAGCGCCACAGCCGTGTCCAGCATGCGGTTCGAGAAACCCCACTCGTTGTCGTACCAGCTCGACACCTTCACGAGACGGCCCGACACCTTGGTCAGCGTCGCGTCGAACGTCGACGAAGCCGGGTTGTGGTTGAAGTCGATCGACACGAGCGGTGCGTCGTTGTAGCCGAGGATGCCCTTCAGCGCGCCTTCCGACGCTTCCTTCATGATCGCGTTGACTTCCTCGACCGTCGTGTCGCGCGCGGCGATGAACGACAGGTCGACGACCGACACGTTGATGGTCGGGACGCGGATCGCGTAGCCGTCCAGCTTGCCGTTCAGTTCCGGCAGCACGAGGCCGACCGCCGATGCCGCACCGGTCTTGGTCGGGATCTGGCTGTGCGTGGCCGAACGCGCGCGGCGCAGGTCTTCGTGGTACACGTCGGTCAGAACCTGGTCGTTGGTGTACGCGTGGATCGTCGTCATCAGGCCGTTCACGAGGCCGATCTTGTCGTTCAGCGGCTTGACCAGCGGTGCGAGACAGTTGGTCGTGCACGATGCGTTCGAGATGACCGTGTCCGATGCCTTCAGCACGTTGTGGTTCACGCCGTAGACGACCGTCGCGTCGACGTCCTTACCGCCCGGCGCCGAAATGATGACCTTCTTCGCGCCGCCCTTGATGTGCGCGCTGGCCTTTTCCTTGGTCGTGAAAAAGCCGGTGCACTCCATCACGACGTCGACGCCCAGCTCGCCCCACGGCAGTTCAGCCGGGTTGCGGTTCGCCAGCACGCGGATCCTGTCGCCGTTCACGACGAGGTAGTCGCCGTCCACCGACACGTCGCCCGGGAACTTGCCGTGCGCGGTGTCGTACTGCGTCAGGTGGGCGTTGGTTTTCGCATCGCCCAGATCGTTGATGGCTACGATTTCGATATCGTGCTTCTTGCCGTTTTCATACAAGGCGCGCAGCGTGTTGCGGCCAATACGGCCGTAGCCGTTGATTGCGACGCGAATCGTCATGATTTATCTCCTGATGGCTAAAAAATCCGTTGATGTTCGCCGGGAAGGACATCCGGTTGTGTGCGTTGCCGCGCAGCCGCGAGGGGCGCGACGGCAACGCGACCCAACAATCAGCCCAGCGCGGCCTTGGCCGTCGCCACCACGTGCTCGACGGTGAAACCGAAATGCTTGAACAGCACGCCTGCCGGGGCCGATTCACCGAACGTGTCGATGCCGACCACGCCGCCTTCCAGACCCACATACTTGCGCCAGAAATCCGACACGCCCGCTTCGATCGCGACGCGGCGCACGCCGTGCGGCAGCACGCGTTCACGGTACCCGGCGTCCTGCTTGTCGAACACGGTCGTGGACGGAATCGACACGACGCGTGCCGCGATGCCTTCGCGTGCGAGCGGCTCGACGGCCTTCATCGCAAGTTCGACTTCCGAGCCCGTCGCGATCAGGATGATCTTACGCGCGACGATCTCCTCGTCCCAGTCGCGCAGCACGTAGCCGCCCTTCTCGATGTTGGCGATCTGCGCGTCGGTGCGCTCGTTGAACTGCAGGTTCTGGCGGCTGAAGATCAGGCACGACGGGCCTTCATGCTCGATCGCATGGGTCCAGGCCACCGCGGTTTCGACCGTGTCGGCCGGGCGCCACGTTTGCAGATTCGGGATCAGGCGCAGGCTCGCGACGTGTTCGATCGACTGGTGGGTCGGGCCGTCTTCGCCGAGACCGATCGAGTCGTGCGTGAACACGAAGATCGATTGCGACTTCATCAGCGCGGCGACGCGCAGCGCGTTGCGGCTGTAGTCGGAGAACGTCAGGAACGTGCCGCCGAAGGCCTTGTAGCCGCCATGCAGCGCTACGCCGTTGATCGCGGCGCTCATGCCGAACTCGCGCACGCCGTAGTTCACGTAGTTACCGGCGGCACGGCCTTCGGCATTCACGCGCACGGGCTTCGCGGCCTTCCAGTTGGTCAGGTTCGAGCCGGTCAGGTCAGCGGAACCGCCGAGCAGCTCGGGCAGCACGGCCGACAGGCCCTCGATGGCCTGCTGCGAGGCCTTACGCGTCGCGACGGTCTCCGCGCGCTCGTTCGCGCCGGCGATGATCGCTTTAGCCTTCTCTTTCCAGTCGGCCGGCAGCTGCTTCGCGCTGCGGCGCTTGAACTCGGCCGCTTCCTGCGGGTACTTCGCCGCGTAGGCCGCGAATGCCTTGTCCCAGTCCGCTTCGAGGCGCGCGCCCGCGTCCTTCGCATCCCATGCCGCGTAGACTTCCTGCGGAATCACGAACGGCTCCCACTTCCAGCCGATTGCTTCGCGCGTCGCCGCGATTTCCTTGTCGCCGAGCGGCGCGCCGTGCGAATCGTGCGAGCCCGCCTTGGTCGGCGCGCCTTCACCGATCACGGTCTTGCAGCAGATCAGCGTCGGCTTGTCCGACTGCTTCGCCTGTTTGATCGCCGCGTCCACCGCGTCGACGTCATGGCCGACCACGTTCGGGATCACGTTCCAGCCGTACGCTTCGAAGCGCTTCGGCGTGTCGTCGTGGAACCAGTGCACCACTTCGCCGTCGATCGAGATGCCGTTGTCGTCGTAAAACGCGATCAGCTTGTTCAGCTTCAGCACGCCCGCGAGCGAGCAGGCTTCGTGGGAGATGCCTTCCATCAGGCAACCGTCGCCGACGAACACGTACGTGTGGTGGTCGACGATGGTCGCGTCAGGCTTGTTGAATTCGGTCGCGAGCAGCGACTCGGCGAGCGCCATGCCGACCGCGTTCGCGAGACCCTGGCCGAGCGGGCCGGTGGTCGTCTCGACGCCCGGCGTGATGCCGTATTCCGGGTGACCCGGCGTCTTCGAATGGAGCTGGCGGAAGTTCTTCAGCTCTTCCATCGGCAGATCGTAGCCGGTCAGATGCAGCAGCGAGTACAGCAGCATCGAGCCGTGACCGTTCGACAGCACGAAGCGGTCGCGATCGGCCCATTGCGGGTTCTTCGGGTTATGGCGCAGATGACGCGACCACAGGGCAACGCCGATTTCGGCCATGCCCATCGGCATGCCGGGGTGGCCGGAGTTCGCCTTTTGAACGGCGTCCATGGACAACGCGCGGATCGCGTTAGCCATCAGGGAGGTGGGTGCGGGAGACGGGGTCGTCATGTCGAGTCCGGAGACAGAGTCAGAAAGCGGGGCGCGCTTGATGCCCGGGAGCTCGGCGGCCAGTTCGCTACGGCGCACGATGCGGCGCCAGGAGACGCGAAACGGGCAGAGCAAGCGGACAAGGCTGAAAGCATCACATTCTAGCAGAAGGTTAACCCGTAACCGGCCCGGAAAGCCGCCTCGCCGCTTGGTTCAACGCACGCCGCCATGCCACCCCATTTACAATTCGAGCCGCTGTTTTCGCCACGCTGCTGATCGAGCCCGTCCGCCGTGAACGCCTCCCTGTTGTTCCAACCGTGCCCGCCCCCTTCGCGCTCGCCGCGCGTGGCATCGATTCGCTGCGTCATGACGAACCAGCCTTGCACGCGGGGCTATTCTCGGCAGCGCGATCGGTGCGCGATAAACTGAACCCGTTGACGAAGCCATCCATTTGAAACGAGGACACCTTGTGCGAATCGGTTCGAGCGATGCCGGCATGCCGCGCCCGACCGAAACTCGAAACAGTGGCCTCGCTGTCTCACGAGATCCGGAGAACTCCATGACCGCCCCCCGCCCCGCCGGTGTGCCCTGGCTGACCCCCTATCTGACGGTGCGCGACGCGCGCGCGTCGACGGCGTTCTTTTCGGCGGCGTTCGGCTTCGATGTGCGCGACAGCGTGCAGGACGACGGCGTCGTCATGCACGTCGAGATGACTTATCAAGGCCAGTTGATCGTGATGTTCGCGCCCGAAGGCGCGTTCGGCTCGACCGCGAAAACCCCGAAAAGCGCGGGCACGATCGCGCCGCAATCGTTCTATGTCTATGTCGAGGACGTCGACGCCGTGTATGCTCGCGCGCTCGCGGCCGGCGCGAAGTCGCTGAGCGAGCCGCAGGACCAGTTCTGGGGCGACCGCTTCGCGCAGGTCGAGGATATCGACGGCTATCGCTGGGCGCTCGCCCGCCACCTTTCCTGAATTCGAGAGTCTTTCGTCGATGCCCCGTTTTTTTGTTGATACGCCGCTTTACCCCGATGACGTGATCGCGCTCCCCGACGACGTCGTGCGCCACGTGAGCGTGCTGCGTCTGCAGCCCGGCGATTCGCTCGTGCTGTTCAACGGCGAGGGCGGCGAATACGGCGCCAGGCTCGTCGAGGTCGAGCGCCGGTCGGCTCACGTGAAGATTGGCGAATTTCGCGCGCTCGAGGTCGAGCCGCCGTATCGGCTGACGCTCGCGCAAGGCATCGCCGGTGGCGACAAGATGGACTGGCTGATCGAGAAGGCGGTCGAACTCGGCGCCACGGGCTTCGTGCCGCTCGCGACCGCGCGCAGCGTCGTGCGGCTCACCGGCGAGCGCGCGCAGCGGCGGCAGCAGCACTGGCAGGGTGTGGTGCGGGCGTCGTGCGAACAGTGCGGGCGTAATCGTCTGCCGAGGGTGATGCCGGTGCAGGAATTTGACTCGTGGCTGGATACGCTGTCGCGCGAGCCGGCCCCCGACGAGCTGCGCCTGCTGCTGTCGCCGCGCGCGAGCATCGGCTTCGCGGCACTGCCCGACGCGCCGCCACAAGGTTGCGTGACGCTGCTGATCGGCCCCGAAGGCGGCCTTTCCGCCGACGAGGAAGCCGCCGCCGTCGCACAAGGCTTTACCGCCGTGGGCTTGGGGCCGCGCGTGCTGCGTACGGAGACTGCGGGAATTGCGTTGCTAGCGGCGCTAGCGGCGCGTTGGGGCGGCTGGTAAGCCGGATTTGCCCAGCAAAGCAACGCGCCAAAAGCAAAGGCCCGCCAGTTAGCGGGCCTTTGCCGTCTTTACCGCGACGTTCGCTGCCGGATTCGAGCAATTGTGCCTGAACAGGCGAAAATCGGCCGAGCCTCAGACGAACGAGTAAAACACCCGGAACGCGACCTTGCGCTCGGCCCAGAATTCGGCCGCTTCACGGAACACGTCGAGCAGCGTCTCGCGCCCTTCCTTGTCGAATTTCTGCGCGACCGGCAGCTGTTCGAGCACGATCACGAAGCCGGGCTGCGCGCCCGCCTTGTGCACGAGGTCGGTCAGGCAATCGTAGAGAGCGTCGTAGTTCTTGCCGAAATGCTTGGGAAACAGGAACGATGTCGCGATCGTCTCGAGCACTTCCTGCTTCGAGGCCGCGTTCGCACAGTACGCATACAGAAAGTGCTGGCCGAGCTGGCTGGCTTCGTCGGCAAGATCCTGCACGCGGAACGCGCGGATCGACTGGACGATATTCGGCCGCACCGTCCTGAAAAGGCTCATTGGCTCCTCGTTCGATGAAACCACCGTGCCAGCCTCACTTTGATTGTCGCGGCCCTGTTCGCCGGCGCGCATTTTCATGACGCGTTGGAACAAATTGCCGTCGCCGGCCGCGAAAAGATCCGTCGCGACTCCGGAATCGTGCGCGTAGATGTTGTCGCTCATGCCATTCATCCCGATGTCATTCAACAATACGATTAAAACTGGTGTAGTGGTCGTCCGAGTAGTAACAATTGTCGGTTCGCTGTAGCGGACCTCCGCAGACGATGCGGCGCGCCCCGCGATTACGCGCGTGAGGCGTGGGAACAGTGTATTCGTGGTAATAGCCGCGCCGATGAGCGGGCAGCACCCGTTCGTAGTTACCGAATACGATGCCGTCCTTCTCAAACGGGTAAGGCCCGCCGGCGGCAATGAGGTTCAACGTATTGACCGCCTCGCGCGGCAACTGCGCGAGCGCGATGGTACCTACCTCCGCTTCGGCCCCGGCAGGCGCCGAGTAGTCTCGCGCCAGCGCGTCGGGCGCGGTCGACCATGCGCAGAGCACGGCGGCACCGATCAGCACGCCTTTTATGCGCAACCAGTTGCGTGCCATGTATCAGGTTTCCCGCTGTCGGATCACGAGTTTTACGACCATGAAAGTCGTAAGGGTATCGCTAATAGCCTTTGGAATCAACGTTCGACGGCCCAACGACAGCCATTGCACGCCCCGCGAAAGCCAGTGGTCGAGACTTTGACGACATTTGACAGAATGTTTAGCCCGATCGGGATAAACTGAGCCTGACCGTGATCGAACGCAGCGTGTGAGCGGTGCAAGCGGCCGCTGGCCGAGGTGGTCGATAACGGTTGTTAGAGCCTGGAACTACCCAGCCGAAAGGCTGTGTCATTGCCATTTTTCGGGGTGGCGATCCCCAGCTTGCCCTGAGGGCGTGCCCATTGCGGGCACGCCTTTTTTTCAGGGCGCGCCGGTTGGAGAACCGGCGCCGGGCCTGTCGCGGCCCGGTAACGATGCGCGGATCAGCGAGTTGCGCTCACGTCCGCAACCAGCAGCGCCGCCATGTTGACGATCCGGCGCACCGTCGCCGACGGCGTCAGCACATGCACCGGCTTGGCCGCGCCGAGCAGCATCGGGCCAATCGCGATGTTGTTGCCGGCCGCCGTCTTCAGCAGGTTGTACGAGATGTTGGCCGCATCGATGTTCGGCAGCACCAGCAGGTTCGCGTCACCTTCGAGCGTCGAATCGGGCAGCACTTCGCGGCGCAGGTTGGCGTCGAGCGCGACATCGCCGTGCATTTCGCCGTCAACTTGCAGCTCCGGCGCGCGTTCACGCAGGATCGCGAGCGTATCGCGCATCTTCTGCGCGGTCGGTGCGTTGCTCGAACCGAAGTTCGAATGCGACACGAGCGCAACCTTCGGCTCGATACCGAAACGGCGCACTTCCTCGGCTGCCATGATCGTGATCTCGGCCAACTCTTCCGGCGTCGGATCGACATTCACGTGCGTATCGACGAGGAAGATCTGCCGGTTCGGCAGCACCAGCCCGTTCATCGCCGCGTAGACCTTCGCCCCCGGCTTCTTGCCGATCACCTGGTCGATGAAGTGCAAATGACGGTGGGTCGTGCTGACCGTGCCGCAGATCATGCCGTCCGCCTCGCCCTTCTTGACCATCATCGAGCCGATCAGCGTGGTGCGGCGGCGCATTTCGAGCTTGGCCATCTGCGTGGTGATGCCCTTGCGCGACATCATCTTCGCGTATTCCTGCCAGAAATCGCGATAACGTTCGTCATGATCGGTGTTGACGACCGTATAGTCCTGCCCCGCCACGAGTCGCAGGCCATAGCGTGCGATACGCTGTTCGATCACCGCCGGCCGGCCGATCAGGATCGGCTTGGCGAGCTTTTCGTCGACGATGATCTGCATCGCGCGCAGTACGCGTTCTTCTTCGCCTTCCGCGAACACAATGCGCTTCTTTTCCGGCTCGACGCTGCGTGCGAGCTGGAAGATCGGCTTCATCGTGGTGCCGCTGTGGTAGACGAATTGCTGCAGATGCTGGCAGTACGCGTCCATGTCCTCGATCGGACGCTCGGCGACGCCGCATTCCATCGCGGCCTTCGCCACCGCGGGCGCGACCTTGACGATCAGACGCGGATCGAAGGGCTTCGGAATCAGGTACTCGGGCCCGAACGACAGATCCTGGATGCCGTACGCCGTCGCGACGATGTCGCTCTGCTCCTGGCGCGCCAGTTCGGCGATCGCGTTGACCGCGGCGATTTCCATTTCACGCGTGACCGTCGTCGCGCCGGCGTCGAGCGCGCCGCGGAACAGGAACGGGAACACGAGCACGTTGTTCACCTGGTTCGGGTAGTCGGTACGGCCCGTGCACAGCACCGCGTCCGGGCGCACTTCGAGCGCGAGTTCCGGCAGGATTTCCGGCGTCGGGTTCGCGAGCGCGAGGATCAGCGGCCTGTCGGCCATCTGCTTGACCATGTCCTGCTTGAGCACGCCGCCAGCCGACAGACCGAGGAAAATGTCCGCGCCGCCGATCGCTTCGGCGAGCGAGCGGGCGCTGGTTTCACGCGCGAAGCGTTCCTTGACCGGGTCCATGAGCTCGGTGCGGCCCTTGTAGACCACGCCCGCGAGGTCCGTCACGATGATGTTTTCGAGCGGCAGGCCGATGTCGACGAGCAGGTCCAGACACGCGAGCGCCGCCGCGCCCGCGCCGGAGGCAACCAGCTTGACTTCCTTGATGTCCTTACCGACGACCTTCAGGCCGTTGGTGACCGCCGCCGCGACGACGATCGCGGTGCCGTGCTGGTCGTCGTGGAAGACCGGAATCTTCATGCGCTTGCGGCATTCGCGCTCGACGATGAAGCAGTCCGGCGCCTTGATGTCTTCGAGGTTGATGCCGCCGAAAGTCGGCTCGAGCGCGGCGATCACCTCGACCAGCTTGTGCGGATCGGTCTCGTTGATCTCGATATCGAACACGTCGATGCCGGCGAATTTCTTGAACAGGACGGCCTTGCCCTCCATGACCGGCTTCGACGCGAGCGGCCCGATGTTGCCGAGACCCAATACCGCGGTACCGTTCGTGACGACGCCGACGAGGTTGCTGCGCGCGGTGAAACGCGCGGCGTTCAACGGGCTTTCGACGATTTCCTCGCACGCGAACGCGACACCCGGCGAATAAGCCAGCGCGAGGTCGCGCTGGTTGAGCATCTGCTTGGTCGGGGCGATCGCGATCTTGCCGGGAGTCGGGAACTCGTGGTAATCGAGAGCGGCTTCGCGGAGTTTGGTATTGACGGGATTCGACATAAGGCGGGCTTCGAAGTGCAGATTAGAATAGACGTTCGACGGCATTGTAGCCCCAATCGCCTACGCAATTCCTTCAATACGGGTACAACAGCCGCGACTGAAACAGCGTGAAAGCGCGTTACGCCGCGAGTTGTGCGCGATACGGGTGGTCTGGCGCGTGCGAAGGGACACCGCGCCCAACAATCACAATCCGCGCTATTTCTCCACCGCTCTCCGTTCATCGTCCGCCATCATGCTTTCCGAGTTTTCGCTGATCGACCGCTTCTTCGCCCGCCGCGCCGCCACTACCCGGTCGTCCACTGCGGAGAGCGTCACGCTCGGCATCGGCGACGATTGCGCGTTGCTGGCGCCGCGTGCGGGCGAGATGCTGGCGATATCGACGGACATGCTGGTTGAAGGCCGTCACTTCTTCGCTGATATCGATCCCGAAGCGCTGGGCCACAAGGCGCTCGCAGTCAATCTGTCGGACCTCGCCGCAATGGGCGCGCAGCCGCTCGCGTTCACGCTGGCCTTTTCGCTGCCCAAAGCGGACGAGGCCTGGCTCTCCGGGTTCAGCGACGGCCTGTTCGCGCTGGCCGAGCGTTACGGTTGCGAGCTGATCGGCGGCGATACGACGGGCGGCCCGCTCAATCTGTGCATCACGGTGTTCGGTAGCCTGCCGCCACAAACGGCATTGCGCCGTGATGCCGCGCAACCCGGCGACGACATCTGGATCTCCGGCACGCTCGGCGACGCCCGCGCTGGCCTCGGCGTGCAGCGCGGCGAATGGACTGCCCATGCGAACGACGCCGCGATGTTCCGCCACGCGCTCGAACGCCCCGAGCCGCGCATCGCGCTCGGCCTCGCGCTGCGCGGCATCGCGCACGCGGCGCTCGACCTGTCGGACGGACTCGCCGGCGATCTGCTGCATATTCTCGAGCGCTCGTCGGTGCGCGCGAGCGTCGACGTCGACGCGGTGCCGCGCTCGGCCGCGCTGCGCCGCCTCGCGCCCGACATCCAGCAGCGCTGCACCCTCGCGGGCGGCGACGACTACGAGTTGTGCTTCACTGCGCCCAGCGCTGCGCGCGCCGCGGTCGAGGCCGCCGCGCAGAAGGCGTCCGTGCCTGTCACCCGCATCGGTACAATAAGTGCTCTGGCGGCGGACACCGACCGCCCGGCCATCGTGTGGCACAACGCCGCCGGCGCGCCGCTCACCGTGACGTTGCAAGGTTTCGATCACTTCCATGCAGAATGACCCCTCGCTCGGCCCCGCCGACGACATCATCGGCGGCGAGCCGCCCCGGGCACCCCGACCGCGCGCGCCGAAACCCGATCAGCCGCGTCGCGCGAGCGCGCGCTTCATGCTGTCGCATCCGGTCCACATTCTGTCGCTCGGCTTCGGCAGCGGTCTGTCGCCGGTCGCGCCGGGTACGGCCGGCACGCTGTTCGCGTGGGCCTCGTTCGCGGTGCTGAACCGTTATCTGACGGTCATCGATTGGGGCGTGCTGATCATCGTCGGCTTTCTCGGCGGCATCGCGCTGTGCGACTTCACCGCGAAGCGGCTCGGCGTCGAGGATCCGTCGGCGGTCGTGTGGGACGAAATCGTCGCGTTCTGGCTCGTGCTGCTGATGGTCACGCCTGTCTCGCTCGGCGGCCAGGTGTGGGCGTTCGTGATCTTCCGCTTCTTCGACATGGTGAAGCCACCGCCCATCGGCTACTTCGACCGCCGGCTGAAAGGTGGCTTTGGCATCATGTTCGACGATCTGGTCGCCGCATTCTTTTCGTTGCTCGTGATTGCACTGTGGCGGATGTCGGTTTGAGCGCTGCCTGAACACCGTTTGAGTGCAGTTCGACTCTTCTGGTCGCCGCCCGGCCTTTGCCGTTCGCCGCGCCTCACGGCCGGCTTCGTTTTCCGGATTGACTGACGCCATGCCTACCGATTCCGTCGTTCATCAGCTTGCGATCCGCGTGAGCAACCGTCTGCGCGACGAGCGCCTGATGCTCGTGACCGCCGAGTCCTGCACGGGCGGCATGGTCGCGACCGCGATCACCGACATTTCCGGCAGCAGCGGCTGGTTCGAGCGCGGCTTCGTCACGTATTCGAACCAGGCGAAAAGCGAAATGATCGGCGTGCCGGCCGACCTGATCGAAAAGCACGGCGCGGTCAGCGAACCGGTCGCGCGCGCGATGGCCGAAGGCGCACTGCGCAACAGCCGCGCGCAGGTGTCGCTGTCGACCACCGGCGTCGCCGGACCCGGCGGCGGCACCGAGACCAAGCCGGTCGGCATGGTGTCGTTCGGCTGGAGCAACCGGCTGCATACGTCGGTGGAAACGAAGATTTTCAAGGGCGACCGCGAGCAGATCCGCGTGCAGGCCGCGGCGCACGCGCTGCGCGGTCTGCTGGCGCTGCTCGACGAGCGCGAGCATTGAACGGGGCGCGGCCTGCTATCCGACCATCGCTGAGGAGACGGACCTATGCCGGATTCGCGCTCGATCGCTGACGAACTGATCCACCGCTTCGAACTGAAGCCGCATCCTGAGGGCGGTTTTTTCGCGGAGACCTACCGTTCGGCCGCGCGCGTGCTGCGAGCCGATCAACCGGGCAAAACCGACGACACGCGCGTGGCGTCGACCGCAATCTATTACCTGCTGTGCGACGGTGCGCATTCGGCATGGCATCGGATCCGCTCCGACGAGGTGTGGCATTTCTATGCCGGCGAGCCGCTGCTGGTCCATGTGCTGGACGAAAGCGGCGCCAGCGGCACGCTCGTCACGCACCGGCTCGGCAATCCGCTTACGCATCCCGAGACAGTGTGTCAGGCCGTCGTGCCGGCAGGCGTGTGGTTCGCGGCCGAGTGCGCCGATCCGGCAACGTTCGCGCTGGTCGGCTGTACGGTCGCGCCGGGTTTCGAATTCAGCGAGTTCGAACTCGCGGATGTGGACGCGCTGAAGGCGCGGCATCCGCGGCATGCGGAGTTGATTGGGCGGCTCGGACCGGCGAATTAGCGCGCCGCGCCGCCCGTCCGTTCAACGAAACGCGTTGATCCGGTCGCGCGTGTCCTTCGCGGCCTGCGCGGCCGCTTGCGCGAAGTCGTCGCCCTTGCCCGCATAGAGGATCGCGCGCGACGAATTGATCAGCATGCCGGTGCCATTCGCGGTCCGGCCGGCGCTCACGGTGGCCTGCACGTCGCCGCCCTGCGCGCCGATGCCCGGAATCAGCAGCGGCATGTCGCCGACGATCCCGCGCACCACTTCAATTTCCTTCGGAAACGTCGCACCAACCACGAGCCCGAGCTGGCCGCTCGCATTCCACTTCTGCGCGGCCAGTTGCGCGACGACCTGATACAGCGGCCGGCCGCCCATTTCGAGGAACTGCAGATCGGAGCCGCCCGGGTTCGACGTGCGGCACAGCACGATCACGCCCTTGCCCTCGTGCTCGAGATACGGCTCGATCGAATCGAAACCCATGTACGGATTGACCGTCACCGCGTCAGCCTGGTAGCGCTCGAATGCCTCGCGCGCGTACTGCTCGGCGGTGCTGCCGATATCGCCGCGCTTTGCGTCGAGAATCACCGGCAGGCCCGGATGGTTCGCGTGGATGTGGGCGATCAACTGCTCGAGCTGGTCCTCCGCGCGATGCGCGGCGAAGTAGGCGATCTGCGGCTTGAATGACGACGCGTACGGCGCGGTCGCATCGACGATCGTGCGGCAGAACTCGAAGATCGCGTCGGCGCGGCCCGCGAGCACGCCCGGGAATTTGCTGGGCTCGGGATCGAGGCCAACGCAAAGCAGCGAGTTCGTGCGCTGCCAGGCGTCGTTGAGTGTCTGGATGAAATTGGACATGGTGAGTCTCGCGGCGAGCCGGTAATCGGAGGAGGCGCGTATTTTACCCGCGTCTCGTGCGCGGCTCCTCGCAGCGCCGCCTCGCCTCGCCTCGCTATGGCTTGCGCCGCGCGCCGCGCCCGCCCGGCATCGAGCGCAGCCCGGTGCGCTCGACCGTAAAGCGGAACGTGCGCGTCAGGCGCTCGCCGCGCTTGAGCAGCGTCATGCCGTTTTCGCTCGCGCCGCCGGCGAGGTTCATCGCGTTGATCGGATGGTCGACCGGCTCGAAGCAGAAGAAGTCTTCGCCGGGCGGGGTGTACAGCACGTAGTAGTCGGTATCGGCGGCGATGTTCAGCGACAGCCGGCGCTTTGGCCACACCACCGCCGCCTGGCCGCTCCAGCCGGTGAACGCGTGATTGACGATCGTCTCCGGCAGCGGATACGCGACGCCGAACTGCCACGCGGGCGGCGCCGGGACGTGACGCACCGGCAGCCAGTCGTCGCCCGACAGCCACAGGCCGCCCGCCGCCGCCGACAGCTCGGTATCCGCGTCGCGCACGAAGAACGGGTGCACGCCGAGCCCGAACGGCAGCGTCTCGCGGCCAGCGTTTTCGATTTCGAGCACGATGACGAGCGTGGGGCCCTCGAGCCTATAGGTTTGCGTCGCGCGGAACGCGTACGGCTTGCCGTCGAGGTGATCGAGCGCGAGCCGCACGTGTTCGCGATCCGCGTCGAGCACCTGCCATTGCGCGAGCCAGCCGTCGCCGTGAATCGGCAGCGGTTCGTTGGCGCGGTTGCGCGGCACCTCGACGCGCCGCCCGGCCACGTTGAAATGACCGCCGCCGATGCGGTTCGAATACGGCAGCAGCGGATAGCAGGCGAGCTGGTTCGGTTGCGTGTCGACGCCGACGTGGCGGCAACGCCGGAAGATCGGCGTCAGCGCGCCGTCGTCGCGCCAGTCGAAGCGGGTCACGCCGCCGCCGAGCGTCGGCGCGACGTCGAGGCGCAGTTGCGCGTTGGCGAGCGTGATGCAAGCGATATCGCCGGCGCTGCTTTCGCCGACCGCCACCGCCGACGTGCTCGGGCCCGCCAGCACGGGGTTGGCCGCCGCGGCAAGTCGCGAGCGTCGGGTTTGGGACGTGGTGGATGAGGCTGAAACGAGATTCGCAACAGTCATATCTGGCTCCATCGAGAGGCGTGGGACGTTGCCGTCGGGGTTGACGGGTGTTGCGGGCGATTTTTTGTGACCAGGTCGCCTCAAGTCCGAACTGCATGCTGCCGATTCGTTGCCGGCCGGTCGCGGGCGGGTCGCTCGCAGACCGAAACTGCCACATCGACTTCTGCTTCACCTTCAGGATCGCGGCCCCGGCGCGCGGCCGGGGCTGCGTCATTCTGCGCTAGATGGGCGCGCCCTGGAACAGCGGCTCGGCCACACCGTGGCGCGCGAGCGACGCGACGAACACGCCGCCCGCGAGCGTGTCGGCCGCGCGCGCCGTCGCGTCGAGCTCGGCGTACGCGCTCGTGATGTACAGCGTGTCGAGCGGCGCATCGACCTGTGTGGCGCCCGCAGTCCGACCGAGAGCGGGACCGCCGAACGCCACGCAGCTCGGCTGCGTGGTCGGCACGTCGATGCGCTCGGTTTCCACGCCATCGGGACCGTAGCGCACCACGCGCGCACCGCCCCACTGCGCGTTCCACAGGCCGCCGTCGCTGTCGACGGTCGAGCCGTCGGGGAGGCCGTTCGGATCGCTCAGGCGAGTGAACAGGCGATCGTTCGCAATGCCGCCGTCCGCGCGATAGTCGCACGCGCGGATTTCACGCGTCGGCGAATCGCAGTAGTACATCGTCGCGCCATCGGGACTGAACGCGATACTGTTCGAAATCGCCGGCGCCGGCAACGGTAAGCGTTCCAGCCACAGATCGCGATTCAGCCGGTAAAAGCCGCCGATCGCCTGCAGTTTTCCACTTTCGTCCTTGGTCCCGAACACGAAGCGCCCTTGCCGATCGCAGCGGCCGTCGTTCACGCGCGTGTTGAGACCGGGCTCGATGTCGACGATCCGCTGCGTGGTGCCCCTGTCCAGATCGAAAAACGCCAGATGCGAAGCAAGACCAACGAGCAGGAAGCGCGGGTTCGCGCACAGCGCGAACGTCGCGAGCCGCTCGGGCATATCGAACGATTCGCTGCTGCCGTCGGCCGGATCGTAGCGCCACAGCCGCGCGCCTTCGATGTCGGTCCAGTAGAAGCGGCCGCTCTGCGCGCACCAGGTCGCGCCTTCGCCAAGCTCGCATTGCGCGTCGAGCAGCAGTGTGGCCCGCTGCGCGCGCGGGTTGACGCTCACGCCCAGCCTCCGTCGACGATGATGTCCTGCGCGGTGATCATGCGGCTGTCGTCGGCGGCAAGGAACAGCGCCATGCGCGCGAGGTCGGCCGGCATCAGCTCGGCGTCGATGCACTGGCCTTCCTTGATCTGGCGGCGGCCGTTGTCGTCGAGCCACAGACGCAACTGCTTCTCCGTCATCACCCAGCCCGGCACCAGCGTGTTGACGCGGATATTGAAGTGGCCAAGGTCGCGCGCGAGGCCGCGCGTCAGACCCTGCACCGCCGATTTCGACATCACGTACACCGGATAGCCGCCGTTCTTCAGCATCCAGCTGATCGAGCCGAGGTTGATGATCGAGCCGCTGCGCGCGGCCTTCATGTCCTCCATTACGGCCTGCGCCGCGAAGAACTGATGGCGGATGTTGACCGCGATGCCCGCGTCGAACGACTCGCGCGTCACCTCGCCGATCTGGTGGCGTTTATCGTTGGCCGCGTTGTTGACGAGCACCTGGATGGGACCCAGCGCCGCCTTGACGTCGGCGATCGCTTTTTGCAGCGCGTCGACGTCGGTCAGATCGCAGCTCAGAAACAGCGGCTTGTGCTTCGAGTCGCCGAGCTGGTCGGCGAGTGCCTGGCCCGCGCTCGCGTCGATATCGAAGAACGCGACGCGAGCGCCCTGCGCCGCGAAGTGCTCGACGAACGATGCGCCGATGCCGGTCGCGCCGCCCGTGATCAGCACCGTACGGTCGACGAGGCTCGGATAGCGCGCGTACGCGGTGTCCGCGAGGCGGACGCTTGCATTGGCAGGAGACGACATCGTTCGATTCCTTTATGAGCTTGGGATGAGGTGAAAATGAATCAATCGCGCGAACCGCGGTTCTTCAACTGGTCGAGCAACACAGCCGCGAGCAGGATCGCGCCGCGCACCAGGTACTGGTAGAACGCGTCGATATTCAGCAGGTTCATCACGTTCTCGACCGTGCCCATGATCAGCACACCGATCACGACGCCCGAGATCGTCGCGCGGCCGCCCAGCAGCGACACGCCGCCGAGCACGCACGCGGAGATCACGTTCAGCTCGAAGCCTTCGGCGGCGTTCGGCTGACCCGAGGTGATACGCGAAGCGAGAATCACGCCGGCGAGCGCGGTGACCGCGCCCTGGATCAGGAAGATATAGACGCGCGTGCGCTCGACGTTGATACCGGCAAGCCGCGACGCTTCCGGATTGCCGCCGATCGCGAGCGTATTGCGGCCATAGACGGTCTGGTTCAGCATCACGCCGAACACGATGAAGCAGATCAGCGTGACCCAGATCGGCAGCGACACGCCGAAGAACGTCAGGCCGCCGAGCGCGATGAACGTATCCGACGACACGCCGACCGCCTGCCCATGCGACACGATGAAGCCGAGGCCGCGGACGATTTCCATCGTCGCGAGCGTCGTGATCAGCGCGTTGATGCGCAGGTACGCGATCACCGCGCCGTTGACGAAGCCGATCACCGCACCCGCAGCGACCGCTGCGACGATCGCGATGAACGTGCTGTTCGTCGCATTGAGCACCATCGCGCACAGCACACCGGCGAACGCGACGGTCGAGCCGACCGACAGGTCGAAGTCGCGCGACGCGAGGCAGAACATCATCGTGCACGCGACCATACCGATCTGCGAGATCGACAGCGCGAGGCCGAGCATGTTCTCGATCGAGAAGAAATGGTCGACGGTCAGCGACATCGTGAGGAACATCACGATGAAGATCACGATCAGGCTGTACTCGGTGATCTGCTGCCACCATTTGGCCTTGTCGGTGGTGTGCGGAATCAGCGCGTCTGCCGCGCTCTTGGCGGCCTGCTGCGCGAGGTTTTCTCTGGCTTGCATGTTCAATACTCCTCCCCGTTCCCCACGGGTTGCGGACTCACGTCCGGATAAGGTTCAGGCCGCGTGCGACGCGCTCTGGTTGGCGGCGTTCGCATTGGCGTGCTCCGGCAGCGCGGTCGAGCTTTGCGGCAGCGCGAGGCTCAGCACCGACTGCTCGGTCGCATCCTTGCGCGCAAGCTCGCCGGAAATGCGGCCCTGGCGCATCACGACGATCCGGTCGGACACACCGAGCACTTCAGGTAGTTCGGATGAAATCATCACGATCGCGCAGCCGCGCTCTGCAAGCTGATAGATCACGTTATAGATCTCGTGCTTCGCGCCGACGTCGATGCCGCGTGTCGGTTCGTCGAGAATCACGACCTTCAGATCGGGCTCGGCGAGCCAGCGCGACAGAATCGCCTTCTGCTGGTTGCCGCCCGACAGGAAGCGGATCTTCTGCCGGCGATGCGGCGTCTTGATCTTCAGCAGCTTGATGAAACGGTCGGCGGTCTGCGCTTCTTTCTTGCGATCGAGAAACACGCCCGCGCGCAGAAAGTGACGGCGGCAGCTGATGTTGATGTTCTCAGCGACGCTCGCCATCGCGACGATGCCCTCTTCCTTGCGATCCTCGGGACACAGCACGATGCCGTGCTTGATCGCCTCGCCCGCGCTGCGCACCTTGATCGGCTTGCCGTCGAGCACGAGCTCGCCGCCCTTTCGATGTTCGGCGCCATACACCAGATGCATCAGCTCGCTGCGGCCCGCGCCAACCAGACCGAAGAAACCCACGATCTCGCCGCGCCGCACCTCGAAGCTCGCCGGCTGCGCGAGCGGATGACCTTCGATTGCCTTCGCCGCGAAACGCACTTCGCCGAGCGGCCGCGCCGAATAACTGTAGATGTCCGAAATCTCCCGCCCGACCATCTCGCTGACGATCGTGTCGCGCGACACGCCTTCGAGCGTGGGATGCGACGCGACCTTGCGGCCGTCGCGGAAGATCGTGCACGCGTCGCACAGCTCGTAGATCTCGTCCATGCGGTGCGAGATGTAGATCATCGCGCGATTGTCGGCGCGCAGATCGCGCACGAGCTTGAACAGCACCTCGGTCTCGCGATGCGACAGCGAGCTGGTCGGCTCGTCGAGCGCGATCACGCGCGCGTTGCGCATGAGCGCCTTGCAGATTTCGACCATCTGCCGCTGCGCGATCGACAGCTTGCGCAGCTTGGCGTTCGGATCGAGCGCGACGCCCATCGCTTCGAGCCGCTCGCGCACGAAGCGCTTCGCCTCGCGCTTGTTGACCCAGCCGAGCGCATTGGGTAGCTGGCCGAGCAGCAGATTCTCCGCGACCGTGAGGTCGGGCACGTACTGCAGTTCCTGGTGAATCACCGCGATGCCGGCGCCGATCGACGCGGCCGCGCTCGGAAAGCGCACCTCGTTGCCGTCGATCATCATGCGGCCCGAATCGGGCTGATACTCGCCGCCGAGAATTTTCAGCAGCGTCGATTTTCCCGCGCCGTTTTCGCCCATCAGGCCGTGCACCTGGCCGACGTTGACGTCGAAGGACACACCGTCGAGCGCGCGCACGCCTGGAAAAACCTTGCCAATATTGTCAAAACGTAGCGTCGCTGACACTTCGCCTCCTTGTAGACCGTACGCGCGCCGCCCGCCTCGATATGCGGGCGGAGCGGCGCGCCGGCGGTGTACTTCATGCCACCGCAAGACTTGCGCTTACTTCGACGCGAGGCCCATCTTCTCGCGCACTTCGCCGACGTTCTCGCGCGTCGCGAGCATGCCGCTCGTCAGCGTGAGCAGCGGCGGCTCCTTGCCTTGCGTGATCCACGCGTACATCAGTTCCGAGGTTTCCTCGCCGTGGCGCTTCGGGCTGATGATCACGGTGCCGAAAAAGCCAGTCGGTTGCGGCTTCTTGAACTCGTTCAATGCGGATTCCGAACCGCCGATACCGATGCCGATCATGTTGTCGGCCTTGAAGCCCCGGCCTTCCGCCGCGCGCACCGCGCCGAGCACGCCTTCGTCGTTCAGCGCGTAAGCGACCCAGTGCTTGAACTGCGGGTTCTTCGTCAGCGCGATATTGGCGGCGTTGAACGCGTTTTCCGTGTCGGTCTTCGCCTGCGGCGCGGCGATCACGTTCGCTTTCGGGAAGCCCGCGGCGACCAGCGCGTCAGTCGCGCCGGTGGTACGGTCATGGGCGGTCGGCAGTTGCTCGTAGGTCACGTCGATCGCGCCGACGTCCTTCATGTCCCAGCCGCGCTTCTTGATTTCAGCCGCGATACCGTCGCCAACCTGCTTGCCGATGTTGTACGCCGAGATGCCCATATGCGGCACCGCCTCGATCGGCTTGCCGGCGCCGTCGACGAGGCGGTCGTCGACCGTCATCATCTTCAGGCCGTCGGCCTTCGCCTTCGCGACGATGCCCGGCCCGAGCTTGACGTCGGGCGTGCAGATCACGAAGCCCTGCGCCTTCTGCGCGGCGAGGTTATCGATGGCGCTCATTACCTTCTCGCCCGACGGCGCACCAATCTTCACGAGCGTAAAGCCCTTGTCCTTGGCGGCGATCTCGGCGAATTTCCATTCATCCTGGAACCAGGGCTCCTCAGGCTGCTTCACGAGGAAGCCGATCTTGACGGTATCGGCAGCCTGCACAACCGGCGCGTTGAAGAGCACACCCGTTGCCGCCGCGACCAGCGTGAGGAAAATTCTGCGTTTCATGATGCGTGTCTCCTGACTAATTGATAACGAGAAGGTATTGGCCGCGTCTTCTAGTACCGGTCTGACACACGCGGCCAGCGCGTCGTCCGGTGTTCTGTGCGTGTCTGTGCTTGCGCGTCTGCGAGCGTCTCTTCGCGATGCGAATTCAATCGTGATACAGCACCGAGCGCCCGCCATCGACGGTGATGCAGCTCGCGTTGATGAACGGCGCTTCGTCCGAGGCCAGGAACACCGCGGTCATCGCCACCTCCTCCGGGCGGCCGATGCGCTTCATCGGCTGCAGATCGAGCGTCGCCTGCTTCGCGGCGGCCGGATCGGGCTGCGCGTTCCACCAGTCGTGCGTCAACTGCGTCTCGATGTAGCCCGGCGCGATCGCGTTCACGCGCACGTTGTGCGGTGCGTACTCGATGCCGAGCGCGCGCGTGAGGCCAATTACGCCGTGCTTCGCGACCGGGTACGGAAAGCAGCCCGGAATGATCTTGAACGCGTGCGTCGACGCGATATTCACGATGCTGCCCGCGCTGCGCTCGACCATGCCCGGCAGCACCGCGCGACAGCCGTTCCATACGCCGTCGAGATCGACCGCGAAACAGCGCCGCCAGTCGGCGTCGGTCATCGTCAGCGGATCGCAGAACACATTGATGCCCGCGTTGTTGACGAGGATGTCGAGCGCGCCGAAGACGCGTTCGCCTTCGCTCACCGCCTGCTGCACCGACGCGGACTGTGTCACGTCGGTCTGCACCGCGAGCACGCGCGCACCGGTCTGTGCCTCGATCTGTGCGGCCGTGCGTTGCGCCATGTCGAGATCGAGTTCCGCCAGCACGACCGCCGCGCCCTCGCGCGCGAACGCGAGCGCGATCGCCGCGCCGATGCCGCGCCCGGCACCGGTCACGAGAGCGGCTTTGCCGGCGAGCCGGTTCATTTCTTCGCGCCCGCGCGGGCGATCCGCAAACCGTTGATGAACGCCTTCGCATGCGAAGCGGTCACCGCCGCGCTCTGTCCCGGCTTGTACAGCGCCGAGCCGAGGCCGAAACCGTTCGCGCCGGCGCTGAGGAACGGCCCCATGTTGTCCGGCGTGATGCCGCCGACCGGCACGAGCGGCACCTCTGCGGCGATCACCGCGCGCCATGCCTTGACGACCTGGCAGCCGAGCTGCTCGGCGGGGAACATCTTCAGCACGTCCGCGCCGTTCTTCAGCGCGATGAATGCTTCGGTCGGCGTCGCAACACCCGGCGCGCACGCGAGGCCCCGCGTCTTCGCGGCGATGACGACATCCGGATCGCTGTGCGGCATGACGACGAGCTCGCCGCCCGCGGCCTTCACGTCGTCGACGAACTGCGGATGCAGCACCGTGCCCGCGCCGACGATCGCGTCGGACGGCAGCACCTTGCGGATCGCCGCAATGCTGTCGAACGGCTGCGGCGAATTCAGCGGCACTTCGACGATGCGAAAACCCGCTTCGTACAAGGCCTGGCCGTGATCGGCGGCGTCGGCGGGCGTGACCCCGCGCAGGATCGCGATCAGCGGACAGGCTTCGAACGCGGTGATCAGACCCGCGTGCGGCATGTACGGTGCGGGCAGATTGATGTGAGGTTGCATGTCGGTTCCTTGGTTCGTGAGCGTCATGGGCGAACGTAGCGCCGGTTAGCCTGCGCGCGCCGCGTGAGCGGACGGCTGGACGAGCCCCGCTTCGACGGCGACGCGCCATAGCCCGCGCTCGGTCGCGTGCCTGACCGGCTCCGCGCGCAGACAGCCGAATTGCGCGAGCGCGAGACGGTAGCGCTCGCACAGCGCGTCGTTGCCGATCAGCCGCAGACTCTGCTGCGCGAGCGAGCTGCCTTGCTGCGCGAGTAGCGCTTCTAGGCCGGCCAGTTCGTGTCCGATCAACAGGCCCGACAGATAGTCGGGCTGCGCCTCGCTCGGCAACTCGCCGGTCAAGCCGAGCGTGCGCGTGCTGAACACGGTCGCGAGCACGCCTGCCTGGCCCTTCTCGCGCGCGATGTTCACGCCGCGCAGAAATGCTTCGATATCCGGACGATCGGGCGTGACCATCGTGCGGCCGAGAATCGTGTGTTCGCGCAGCGCGGCGAACACCTCGCCGGTCATGAACGTATGAAACCGCTCGATGCGCTCCGCCTGCACGACCGCCCATTTCGCATGCGTGCCGGGCAGACCGATCAGCGAGCGGGCGTTGCTGTCGATGGCGTTCGGGTCCTGCCCGCCGTTCGCGTCCGCGCTGAGCGCGCCGAAAATCTGCGTCTCCTCGCCGCGCATCACGTTCGGCAGCTCGCCGCGTTGCAGCACGCCCGGCACGATATGCAGCGTCGCGCCGCACCCGGTCTGCACGCGGACGATGCCGGCTACCAGCGCGTCGGCGTTCGCGGGCGTCTCGACATACGGCGCTTCGAGCCAGCCTTGCGCGCTGCCGACCATCCCCGCCGCGATCACCGGCACGCCGCGCGCATGGTCGAGCCATGCGCCGCAGGCGTCGTTGAAGGCGGCGTCGAAGCCGCCCTCGGCCGCGCTACGCGGCAGATTCATGATGCCGGCCGTCGATGCGCGCGTCGCCAGCACTCGACCGTGCGCGTCGAGCAGATAGGCGCGCAGCGACGTCGTGCCCCAGTCGAGCGCGATCAGCGCGGCTTGCGCGAAATCGACATCGGCGACGGCGGCTCCCTCGGCGGACGCCTGGTGGTTCGCCAGCGTGGCGGTGCCCACTTGTTTCATCGCTTGATCCTGCGCGTGGCCGGTTGCGGAGCGCGCCAACCGAGTTCTTCCGAAATCGCGCGCGCCTCGCGCTGCACGACCGGAATCAGTTCGTCCATCCGTTCGAGCGGCATATAGGGAATCGTGCTCGCCACCGACAGCGCCGCGACGATCGCGCCCGACGCGTCGCGCACCGGCGCCGCGACGCAGCGGATCGCCGCTTCGTTCTCTTCGAGATCGAACGTGTAGCCGCCGGCCGCGTAGCTGGTCATGCGCTGCAGGAAGGTCGGCGCGTCGGGACGGTTGTCGGGCTTGAAGCTCACGCCCGCGAGCGCGCGGCGCGACGCATCGAACAGCGACCGCCATGCGTCCGGCGCGAGGTCGAGCATCATCGCCTTGCCGATGCCGGTCGACGCGAGCGGCATCCGATGGCCGACGCGCGAACGCATTTCGAGGCCGCGCGTGCCCGGGATCTTGTCGATATACAGCACGTCGTCGCCGTCGCGCACGCCGAGGTGGATCGTGTCGAGCGTCTGCTCGGCAAGCGACTCCAGGTGCGGGCGCGCCACTGCCGTGAGTGGCATCTGTTCGAGCGCGATCGTACCGAGCTCGATCAGCTTCGGTCCGAGCAGATAGCCGCCCTGCACCTGTCGCAGATAGCGCGCCTGCACGAGGCTGCTGACGAGCCGGTGCGTCGTGCTGCGGGTCGTGCCGAGCGCGGCGCCGAAGCTGCGCAGATCGCGCACGCCGGCCGCGGCCGCCTCGAGAATTGCGAGGCCGCGCAACAGCGTCTGCGTGCCGGCCTGCTGCGGCGTGATTTCCAATAGGTTGACTGGCAGCCCGAGTCCGTCGACGGTGGCCGCGCGCGCCACCGGACGCGATGTTCTCGCGGTACCGGACGCACTGGCGGCGACATGGGTGGTGACGGATGAGGTCTCGTGCGGCGCGGAATTCGACGCGCCGCTCGGCTCCTGTGATTGGCTGCCAGACATGGTGGGCCTCGTCTCCGGTTTTTTCTGTCGCTGTTCGCTATTCGCTGTGTCGCTGCGCTGGGCGCGGACTGGCGATGCATGTTGGCTTGGATTGTAGGGCGACTTTTCAGAATCACCAATATGTGAATGTTGAGTCCATATAGTGAGATTTTAGTAGCCGATCGAGTGTTTAGCGGATCGTCGCGCCCCTGCATCAGGACGCAAAAAAGCCCGCGCGAGGCGGGCCTGGAAGCAAGAAAACCGGGGCAATACCGGGCTGTTTCAATCCGGCAATTCGGCGGCGCCCATGCGCCGCGCGATCACGCGCGCGCGTTGCGCGAGATACGCCGAATTCCTGTGTTCATCGAAATATCTGGGGCGCGGCAACATCACCGCGAGCCGCGCCGACTGCGCGGCCGTGAGCTTGCTCGCCGACGTCTTGAAGTAGTACTGCGCGGCCGCTTCGGCGCCGTACACGCCGTTGCCCCATTCGACCGAGTTCAGATAGATCTCGAAGATGCGCTGCTTGTCCATCAGCGTTTCGAGCATCCAGGTGATGATCAGCTCCTGGCCCTTGCGGATATAGCTTTTCTCGCGCGACAGAAACAGGTTGCGCGCGAGTTGCTGCGAGATCGTCGAACCGCCGCGCACGATCCGGCCTTGCGTCTTGTTGCGCTCCCACGCCTGCAGGATCGCGTCGGTTTCGTAGCCTTTGTTGTTGACGAAGTTCGCATCTTCGGACGCGATGATCGCGCGCTTCAGGTTGCGCGAAATCTGATCGTACGGCACCCACGTGCGCTGTATCGACAGATCGGGCCGATCCTGCGACAGACGCCACGCGTCCGAGCGCATGAACGCGGTCGAGCGCGGATTGACGACGTTCCAGATCGCGATCTGCGTGAAGTAGAACGCCTGCGTCGCGAGCCACGCGATCGCCGTGACCGCGATCAGATAAGCGAGCCAGCGCAGCGGACCGGGCTGGCCGCGTGAATCGCTGGCGCGCCGCTTCGCTGTCATGGTGCGGGCAGTCCGCGCTCGCGTTAAGCGGGCGACGGCGCCGTCAGCAGCGCGCGCAATTCAGCGAGCACCGGTGCGCCGTCGGGGCGCACGCCGCGCCACACGTAGAACGATTCGGCGGCCTGCTCGACCAGCATGCCGAGGCCGTCGGCACCGCGCGCGCCGAGCTTCGCCGCATGCTGCATGAAGACCGTCGGATGCGCGCCGTACATCATGTCGTAGGCAAGCGTGCCGTTGCCGAACGCGCGGTCGTCGCACTCGGGCAGCGACGCGTCGAGGCTGCCCGCGGTCGCGTTGACGATCACGTCGTACTGACCCGCTTCGATCGCGCGGGCGCTGCCGCCGGTGAGCCGGCAGTGCGCGTCGCGCGCGGCCTGCGCGAACTGCGCGACCAGCACTTCGGCCTTTTGCGCCGTGCGATTGACGATCGTGAGCGTATGCGGCCCGCGGTCGAGCATCGGCAGCACGACGCCGCGCGCGGCGCCGCCCGCGCCGAGCAGCAGGATGCGCGCGCCCTTCAGCGGCACGCCGAGATTCACCTCGATGTCGCGCACGAGGCCGAAGCCATCCGTGTTGTCTCCGTAGATGCCGTCGGCGTCGACACGCAGCGTGTTCACCGCGCCGGCCGCCGCCGCGCGCGGCGACAGCGTGTTCGCGAACGCATGCGCGTCGAGCTTGAACGGCACCGTTACGTTCAGGCCGCGCCCGCCCGCTTCGATGAACGCGCGCACGTGCGGCACGAACGCGTCGACCGGCGCAAGCAGATGGCCGTAGTCGACCGGCTCGCCGGTTTGCGCCGCGAAGCGGGCGTGGATGAACGGCGACTTGCTATGGCCGACCGGGTTGCCAATGACCGCATAGCGGTCGCGCGTTTCGTTGCCGCTCATCGTCCCGGCTCCGTGATGTTTTGGTCGGTGTCGGCGGTGTTCGCGGTGTCGTTGCCGTCGCCGCTTGCCGCGGATTCGTCGCCCTCGGGAGTGCCGGCTTCCGCCACGGCTTCCGCCTCGCTTTCGGCGCTGTCATCGGCGGCGTCGAGCAGTTCTTCGTCGCTCTCGTCCTCGCCTTCTTCGGCTTCGGCGCCGCTCGTCACGCTCGGCGCATCGAGCACGTGCAACAGACGCACCGACGCTTCGATCGTCAGTTCGTCGATCGACATCACTTCCATCTGCAAACGCGTGCCGCGTGCATGCACGCCGAGACCCGGCACGTGCAGCAGCAGCGGAATCTCTTCCAGACGCACGAGATCACCCTTCACGACCGACGCGACCACCTGCTTGCGATTCTCCTGCGTGAGCCAGCGCAAACACCAGAAGTACTCCATGCGGCGCTGGTAGTCGGCGTACGCGGTGTAGGTGTCGTCGAAGCCCTGCACGACCGCGAACAGATCGGCGTCCTTCGGCTTGAACGGCGCGGCGAGCTTCGCGGTCACGCCGTGCTGCACGCACGCGATCAGCTGCCACTGGTTCACGAGGTCAACATAGCGGCGCAGCGGCGACGTGCTCCACGCATACTGCGTGACACCGAGCCCTTCGTGCGGCGCGGCGTTGGTCTGCATGCGCGTGCGCTTCGGACCGCTCGGCGCGCCGAACGCGCGCTGTGTGCGGTAGATACCCGGCACGCCGTGGTCGTGCAGAAACGCGCCCCACGACGAGTTCGCGAGAATCGCCAGCTCGGCGACGATCGTGTCGAGCGGCGAGCCGCGCCGGCGCGGCGCAATCGTGATGTGCTCGCCGTCGACGTAGAAATTGAAGTCGGTATTGCGCTGCACTTCGCGGCGCAGGCCGTAGCCGGCGCGCGCGGACTGGCGCTTTTCGAACAGCGCCTGGGCGAACGGCCACAGCACCGCGATATCGTCCTTGTGCGGATACTCGCCGCTGCCTTCGGCGAGCGCTTCTTCGGTGACGATTTCGTCGAGCGTGTTGTGGCGCAGGTTGTTCTTCACGAACACGCGCTCGGCGCGCGTTTCGCTCGCGACGATTTCCTGCGTCTCACGATTGACGATCACGTACAGCGACAGCGCCGGGCGATACCCGCCCTCGGCGAGCGTGAAGGTTTCGACGACGCTGTCGGGCAGCATCGTGATCTTGTCGCCGGGCATGTAGACCGTCGACAAACGTGCACGCGCGATCGCGTCGACGTCATCGCCCCGTTCGATGCCGAGCGCCGGCGCGGCGATGTGCACGCCGATGCGCACGCGGCCGTCGGCCAGATGCTCGACCGAGAACGCATCGTCGATTTCGGTCGTGGTGATGTCGTCGATCGAGAACGCTTCGACGTCGGCCTGCGGGAGATCTTCTGGCACGTTCGCGGCCGCGACTGACGGAAAGCCGGTGCCGTGCGGGAAGAACTCGGACAGGAACTTCGCCTCATGCAGCGCGCGCGGCGACGCGATCGCGCCACATTCGAGCATCAGCCGCGCCTGCGAGATGCCTCGCGCGGCCGCGGCACCCTCGAGCGCCTTGTACTCGATCGTGTTCTTGTCCGGCTTCGTCAGCAGCGCGAGCCCCTTGGCGCCCGCGAACGCTTCCGGCAGACGGCCTTCCTTCAGGTCTTCCTCGTACTGCGCCTGCACGAGCGCCTGCTGACGCTTGCGCTCGAGGCCCGCGAGCGCCATCTTCAGTTGCTCTTGCGGCGCGCGCTGGTACATGCCGCGGCCCTTGCGGCGGAAGTACACCGGCGAGCCGTGCATGCGCAGCACCAGCGCGGCGCGTTCGATCGCACCGAAGCTCTGGCCGAAGTACTCGGCGCCCAGCGTCGCAAACGGAAATTCATCGTCCGGCGCACATTCCCACAGGAAGTCGAGATCGATGTCCTGCGCGAGCGCGTCGGCCTGCTGCATCAGTTCGGCCGCGGTGGGCTTCTCGAACTCGATCAGCACGTCCTTCGCGCGCACCTTCGCGCGCCGCCCGCCCGGCAACTCGACCTGAAACGCGTCGCCCTGGCGCGACAGCACACTGCCGGCCTTGAAACTGCCCGATTCCTCGAAGAAAACGTTCACTCAATACTCTCGTTCTGACTTGCATCTGCCGGCGCGCCCGACGGCCTTTGGCAATCGATCACTGCATGCGCGGCACGGCAACCTGTTCGTGATAATGAATCCACGGCGCGCACTGCACGCGCCGGCGGGTTGAATCTTGCGACCGGCGGTGGCGGTCGGTACGTCTTTCTGATGTGCTTGCGGAGAGCTGCGTCGCCGCGCGTACGCGCGCTCAGGCCTCCGCGCGCGGCGTCGTCGGCTCGACGTGTTCGGCGTCGCAAAAAGCCAGTACGTCGTCGAGGTACTGCGCGAACTCGCTGATCGCGTGGTCGCTGCCGTCGATCAGCGTCGTGCGCGCGCCCGGATAGTGCGCGAGCATTTCGCGGTAATCGAGCACTTCGTCGCCGGTGGCTGCCATCAAATAATAGCGTTCGGGCCGCGTGATCGACGCGACGCCGAGCGCGCGCAATTCATCCAGATGATGCGGCTCGACGACGATGCTGCCGCCACCGTGCCACAACGGCTGCTCGCCGAGATACGCGCTGAGATCGCGTTGCGGCACGACCGCCGGATTCAGCAGCACGGCCGGCCAGCCATGCTTCTCCGCCAGATACGTGGCGAAGTAGCCGCCGAGCGAGCTGCCGATCACCGTCACCTGCCGTGCACCGCCCTTCGCGCGCGCCTCGGCCACCCGGGATTCGGCGAGCGCGATCGTCTCGAACGGCGACACCGGCAGCATCGGGCAGCACCATTCGTCGGCGCGGCCCAGCTCGGCGAGACGCGCCGCGAGCAGGCGCGCCTTGAACGAATTCGGCGACGAACGGAAACCGTGCAGATAAAGAATCACGAAGCGCCTCGCGTCGAAAGGCCATCGAGCAGCTTCTGATGCACGCCGCCGAAGCCACCGTTGCTCATGACCAGAATCTGGTCGCCGGGGCGCGCCGCATGAACCACCGCCTTGACGAGCGCGTCGAGGTTGTCGAACGCCTGCGCCTTGCCATCGAGCGGCGCGAGCGCCTCGCCGAGGTTCCAGCCCAGCGCGTCGCGCCCGCTCGGCGCGCCGTAGCCGAACACGAGATCGGCGTCGGCGAGGCTCGCCGGCAGTTGCGCTTTCATGACGCCGAGCTTCATCGTGTTCGAGCGCGGTTCGAGCACCGCGAGAATCCGCGTGTTGTCGCGGCCGACGCGCGCGCGCAGCCCGGCCACCGTCGTTTCGATCGCAGTGGGGTGATGCGCGAAGTCGTCGTACACAGTGACGCCGTCGACGCTGCCGCGCACTTCCATGCGGCGCTTCACGTTGCGGAACCCCGACAGCGACTTCGCGGCCTGCGCGGGCGGCACGCCGACATGGCGTGCGGCGGCGATCGCGGCAAGCGCGTTCATCCGGTTGTGCTCGCCCTGCACCTGCCAGTCGACCACGCCGACGCGCTCGCCGTTGTGATAAACGGCAAAGCGTTCGTCGACGGGCACGCCTTGTTCCGCCGGTTGAATCTCCCAGCCGCCCTGCACGCCGAAGCGCTCGACCTCGCTCCAGCAGCCGCGCGTCAGCACGCGCTCGAGCGCGTCCTCGCGGCCGTTCGTGACGACGCGGCCGAGGCGCGGCACCGTGCGGATCAAATGATGGAACTGTGTTTCGATCGCCGCGAGATCGGGGAAGATGTCGGCGTGATCGAATTCGAGATTGTTCAGCACCGCCGTTTTCGGGCGGTAATGGACGAACTTCGAGCGCTTGTCGAAGAATGCGGTGTCATATTCGTCGGCTTCGATCACGAAGAAGCTCGAATCCGTGAGCCGCGCCGACACGCCGAAATTCAGCGGCACACCGCCGATCAGGAAGCCCGGGTTCAGGCCCGCGTCTTCGAGCAGCCAGGTGAGCATCGAACTCGTGGTGGTCTTGCCGTGCGTGCCGGCCACCGCCAGCACCCATTTGCCGTTCAGCACGTGCTCGCCGAGCCATTGCGGACCGGATACGTACGGCAGACCGCGGTCGAGGATCGCTTCCATCAGCGGGTTGCCGCGCGAGACCACGTTGCCGATCACGAACAGATCCGCGTTCAGGCCGTTCAGCTGGTCCGCGTCGTAACCCTCGATCAGACCGATGCCTTGCGCCTCGAGCTGCGTGCTCATCGGCGGATAGACGCCGGCGTCGCAGCCGGTCACCGTGTGGCCCGCGTTGCGCGCGAGCACCGCGAGTCCGCCCATGAAGGTGCCGCAGATGCCGAGGATGTGGATGTGCATAAGCCTGTCGTGCCGCGCGGGCGTTTCTTGCGAGGGATGGGAGAGCCGCAGGACAGCCGGAACGACCGTCTGCAAAGGACGCCTATTGTAACCGACGCGGCCCGCGCTGCCCCTGCCGGCCACGCCCGGCGCCGCCCTGTGCGGACCGCGTCGCCAGGCCCGATCGAGTATCATGCAAGGATGGTCCGCAAATCACATTTCGATCCGCAACGCGTGCGCGAGGAAATCGCGATCGCGGCTGCACGCCTGATTGCCGAAGACGGTCTGGACTACGCCAGCGCGAAGCGCAAAGCGGCCCGGCAAGTCGTCGGCGACACGCGGGTTGCCGGTGAATGGCTACCGGACAACGATCAGATCGAAGAAGAAATCCGCGAATATCAGTCGCTGTTCCAGGGCGACAGCCAGCCGGCGCTGCTGCGGCGGCTGCGCGTGATCGCGGTCGACTGGATGGAGCGGCTCGCGCCGTTCAATCCCTATCTGACGGGCGCGGTGCTCGGCGGCACGGCCGGCGAACATTCGGACGTGCATCTGCAGGTGTTCTGCGACAACCCGAAGGAAGTTGCGATCTACCTGCTCAATGCGAACATCCAGTACGACGTGTCGGAAACACGGCACTTTGCTGGCCGCGGCTACGTAGAGACGCTGAGCTTCCTGTGGCGCCCCGCGGACGAGCGCGGCGCCGAGCCGGTCGGCATCCACCTCGCACTGTACGAAACCGACGACCTGCGCGGCGCGGTGCGCGCCGACGCGCGTGGCCGCACCGCACGGGCGAATCTGCAGGCGGTGCAGGCGCTGCTCGACGGCGACAAAGTGCCGTCCTTCACCATTTGAACAGACAAAACGGGGCACGATGAACACGAGACGTATGCTGACGGGCGCGGTCGTGGCGCTGGTCGCCGCGGGCGGCGGGGTGCTGGCCAATCACTGGCTCAATCGCGATACCAACGTCGCGTACGCGGCGCAGACCGGGTCGCAGTCCGGGGCACAGACCGATCCTCACGCAAGCCCCGTCCAGCAGTTGTGGACCGCGCCGGTCACGACCGTCGACGGCAAGCCGCAGTCGCTGAGCCTGCTCAAGGGCCACCCGATCGTCGTCAACTTCTGGGCGTCGTGGTGCGGTCCGTGTGTCGAGGAAATGCCGGCGCTATCGCAAATCCAGCGCGAGTACGCGAAGAAAGGCATCCAGTTCATCGGCCTCGGCGTGGACTCGGAAAAGAACATCCAGACCTTCCTGCAGAAGGTCAAGGTCGCGTACCCCATCTACGTGACCGGCTTCGGCGGCGCCGACCTCGCGCGCGCGTTCGGCAACAATGCGGGTGGCCTGCCGTTTACCGTCGTGATCGACGCAAAAGGCAACATCCGCTCAACAAAATTGGGCCAGATCGACCCCGCGGTGCTGCGCCAAACGCTCGACGCGCTGTAAATTTCCCGATTTCTTACGCTGCGTTTTTTGGCATGCGATTCCGTGCAGAACGAGCAAAAATACGCGGATAATTCCCGAATTTGAGTGAAGTTGGACCCAAGGCTGCGCCGCGGCCCGCGCCGCCCGCCGCTGCGTACGCGCGCGAAACTAGACAAGTTTCTCTAATCAGCGCTAAAGTGCGCGCAATTCCACGGAAAAAGAAGCGACCATGACGCGACTGCTGGTACTGCACGGACCCAACCTCAATCTTCTCGGCACCCGGGAACCCGAGGTCTACGGTCGCGTGACCCTGCCGCAGATCGATCAGGCGCTGGCGGACCGCGCAGCTGACGCAGGCGTCGAGCTCGCGTCGTTCCAGAGCAATCACGAAGGCGCGCTGGTCGACCGTATTCAGGCGGCCCGCACCGAGAAAACTGATTTCATCCTGATCAATCCCGCCGCGTACACGCATACGAGCGTGGCCATTCGGGACGCACTGGCGGGGGTCGGCATCCCGTTCGTCGAGATTCATCTGTCGAACGTGCATCGTCGCGAACCGTTCCGGCATCACTCGTATTTCTCCGACCAGGCTGAAGGTGTGATCTGCGGCCTCGGCTGGAAGGGATATCTGTACGCGCTCGAATTCGCGCTCGACCGGCTCGCGGCCGGCTCGTCGCGCGGCTGAATCCAAACACGTCCAATTTGAGCCGGCTGCTGCACACTTGCACAAGCCGGCACTCTACGCATTGAAAGGGGCACCCTGATGGATCTACGTAAACTCAAAACTCTGATCGACCTCGTCTCGGAGTCCGGTATTTCCGAACTCGAAGTGACCGAGGGCGAAGGCAAAGTCCGCATCGTCAAGAATGCGCCGCCGGTTTACGTCCAACCGTCCGCCTCGTACGCACCGCAATTCGCACAACCGGCACCGGTCGGCGCTGCCGAAGCACCGGCACTCGCCGCGGGCGCTCCGGCCACGCCGGCCGCCGCCGCGCCGCAGGGTCACGTCGTGACCTCGCCGATGGTCGGCACGTTCTACCGCGCACCGTCGCCGGGCGCCGATCCGTTCGTGCAGGTCGGCGACACGGTCAAGGAAGGCCAGACCATCTGCATCATCGAAGCGATGAAGCTGCTCAACGAGATCGAGTCGGACAAGTCCGGCGTGGTCAAGGAGATCCTCGTCGAAAACGGCCAGGCGGTCGAGTACGGCCAACCGCTGTTCGTGATCGGCTAACGCGGCACGCACAATTCGCCGCCCGCGCGCCGCTCTTCCCTAGGCGCGCGACCGATCCTCTGCGGTAGCCGGCGTCGTGACCGACCCGGCGCCCATTGATGAGTCGAAAAACCGCTATGTTTGAAAAAATCCTCATTGCCAATCGTGGCGAGATCGCGCTTCGTATCCAGCGCGCCTGCCGCGAGCTCGGCGTCAAGACGGTCGTCGTCTATTCGGAAGCCGACAAGGAAGCCAAGTACGTGAAGCTCGCCGACGAGGCGGTCTGCATCGGCCCGGCACCGTCGAATCTGAGCTATCTGAACATGCCCGCGCTGATCAGCGCGGCCGAAGTCACCGACGCCGAAGCGATCCACCCCGGCTACGGCTTCCTGTCGGAGAACGCCGACTTTGCCGAGCGCGTCGAGCAGTCCGGCTTTACCTTCATCGGCCCGCGTCCGGAAACGATCCGCATGATGGGCGACAAGGTCACGGCCAAGCAGTCCATGATCAAGACCGGCGTGCCTTGCGTGCCGGGTTCAGAAGGCGCCCTGCCGGACGATCCGAAGGAGATCGTGAAGATCGCCCGCCAGATCGGCTACCCGGTCATCATCAAGGCGGCGGGCGGCGGCGGTGGCCGCGGCATGCGCGTGGTGCACACGGAAGCGGCGCTCGTGAACGCGGTCAACATGACCCGCGAGGAAGCCGGCCGCGCGTTCGGCAACCCGCAGGTCTACATGGAGAAATTCCTCGAGAACCCGCGCCACATCGAAATCCAGGTGCTGGCCGACTCGTTCAAGAACGCCGTGTGGCTCGGCGAGCGCGACTGCTCGATGCAGCGCCGTCACCAGAAGGTGATCGAGGAAGCGCCGGCGCCGGGCATCGCACGTCGTCTGATCGACCGCATCGGCGATCGTTGCGCGGATGCGTGCAAGAAGATGGGCTATCTCGGCGCGGGCACCTTCGAGTTCCTGTACGAAAACGGCGAGTTCTACTTCATCGAGATGAACACGCGCGTGCAGGTCGAGCATCCGGTGACCGAACTGATCACCGGTGTGGACATCGTGCAGGAACAGATCCGCATCGCGGCCGGCGAGAAGCTTACGTTCCGTCAGCGCGACATCCAGTTCCGCGGCCATGCGATCGAATGCCGGATCAACGCCGAAGATCCGTTCAAGTTCACGCCGTCGCCGGGACGCCTGACCTCGTGGCACATGCCGGGCGGCCCCGGCATCCGTGTCGATTCGCACGCGTACAACGGCTATTTCGTGCCGCCGAACTATGATTCGATGATCGGCAAGCTGATCGCTTACGGCGCTACGCGCGAACAGGCGATCATGCGGATGCGTATCGCGTTGTCGGAAATGGTGGTCGAAGGCATTCAGACCAACATCCCGCTGCACCGCGAGCTGATGCTCGACGCGAAGTTCGTCGAAGGCGGCACCAGCATTCACTACCTTGAAAACCGGCTGGCCGCGCGTCAGCAGGTCGCGGAAGAAGCGTAAGTCATGAGCTATCGGGAACTGGTCGCCGAACTGGCGCGCGAGCACGCGGAGGAGTTCTCCGACGCGCTGCTCGAGCTGGGCGCTCTGTCCGTGTCGGTCGAAGACGCCGACGCGGACACGCCCGACGAGCAGCCACTGTTCGGCGAGCCCGGTCTCACGCCGGATCGCACGGCGTGGCAGCATTCGCGCGTGATCGCACTGCTCGCGCCCGAGCACGATCCGGCCGTGCTGCTGACCGCCGCAGCAAACGAAATCGGACTCGATGTCGCGCCGGCGTATACCGTGCGCGAGGTCGAGGAGCAGGACTGGGTTCGGCTCACGCAGTCGCAGTTCGATCCGATCCAGATCGGCGAGCGCATCTGGGTGGTGCCGTCGTGGCACGACGCGCCGGACCCCGACGCGCTCGTCCTCGAACTCGACCCGGGCCTCGCGTTCGGCACCGGTAGCCACCCCACCACGCGCCTGTGCATGGAGTGGATCGAGCAGTCGGTCAGGGCCGGCCAGTCCGTGCTCGACTACGGCTGCGGCTCGGGTATTCTCGCCATTCTCGCGAAGAAGTGCGGCGCCGATCCCGTGATCGGCATCGACATCGATCCGCAGGCGGTCGAATCGGCGCGTCACAATAGCGAGCGCAATCACGCCGAGGTCACTTATGGCCTGCCCGACGCCTGTCCGGCCGGCGAGTTCGACGTCGTGGTCGCGAACATCCTGTCCAATCCGCTGAAGCTGATGGCGTCGATGCTGTCGTCGAAGGTGAAGCCGGGCGGGCGCATCGCGCTGTCGGGCATTCTTGCGCGCCAGGCCGACGAGGTTGCGCAGGTCTATGCGCGCTGGATCGATATCAGCGTGTGGCGCGAGCATGAGGGTTGGGTGTGCCTCGCCGGAACGCGCCGCGAAAGCCATTAGAATAAGGCGTATTGTCAACCCAACGGCCTCCGGCTCAACGGCTCGATATGCACCTGGCGACGCGTTGCCCCTTCTGCGAAACTGTCTTCCTTCTGCAACCGGCGCAGCTTGCGCAGCGCCGCGGCCTCGTGCGGTGCGGGCGTTGCCAGGAAGTCTTCGACGCGTCGAGCAGTCTGTTCGACGTCTCCGAAGGCGGCGATTTTTCCACGGCCAAACCGATTGCCGCCGCGGCGGCGATTGAAGCGCTGTCCGGAGTGCGGCAACCAGGCCCGGACTTCAGCGGCAACGCGTTGGACCCGCGGGCGCCGGCTTCGGGCCACGTCTCCCCCAGCACTTCGAGCAGTACGCTCGACAGCCGTTTGCGTGATCACGCCGCCAGCGTGCCGCTCGCGCCGCTGCGCGCGGACCATGAGCCGACGCTGGCCGACGCGCCGTTCGAGCCGTTTGCCTATCCCACTGACGACACGGTCGATGAACCGGCTGTCGTCCCGCCCGCGGCGCATCCCGCCGCGCCTGTTACCCCGCCGCCACTCGAAGACGAAGCGCCGCGCGTCTGGCACAAGGTCGAACGCCCCGAGCCGTCCACGCTCGATGAACCCGCGCTGCACGAACCAGCGGGGCTGCATGGCATGTCGGACAACGAGCCGCGCTTCGGCTCGATCGGTACAGGCCCGGCCGGCTTCGGGACCGCCGCAGGCCTGGGCGCTGCGGGCGTCACAGGCGCTTCCGGCACCGGCGGCCCTGGCGGCCCGCGCCCGCCCGGCGGCCCTGCGCCCGCCGCATCGAGCGGCGAGCCGTTTTCGGTCAACCCGCCCGCCGGCGACGACGCCGATCCGTTCCGGGTGGTGCGCGAAACCCGCCCTGCGGATGTCGGGCGCATCGGCTGGCTCGTGGGCGGCGTGGTGCTCTCCGCGCTGCTCGTCATTGCGCTGCTCGCGCAACTCGCGTGGTGGCAACGCGAGACCGTGATGGTCAACCTGCCGCGCTCGCAGATTCTGTATGCGCGGGCCTGCGCGTATCTCGGTTGCCAGCTGACGCCGCCGCACGACATCGAAGGATTGCTGGTCGAGCCATCCGACCTGCGGCAGATCGACGGCCCGCACAAGCTCGAACTGAAGATGCCGCTGCACAACCGCCTGAACATCGCGCTCGCCTACCCCGCGATCGAACTCACGCTGCTCGACGATCAGAACAACGTCGCCGTGCGGCGCGTGCTGTGGCCGCAGGATTACGTGCCGCCCGGCACGGTGATCGCAAACGGCCTGCCCGCACACGCGACGCAGACGATGATCGTCCATCTCGACACCGGCACTGCGATCGCCTCCAATTTCCGCGTACAGATTTTTTATCCGTAACGCACCCTCGCGCGCCCGCTCCGAGCGGGCGCTTCATTGTCATCACTGACGCACTTTTTGGAGCACAACACATGAGTCAAGTCACGCTGGGTGGCAACCCGATCGAAGTAAGCGGCACGTTCCCGTCGGTCGGCCAGCAGGCCGCCGCGTTCTCGCTGGTCGGCAAGGACCTGAAGCCGCTGACGCTCGCCGACTTCGCCGGCAAGCGCAAGGTGCTCAACATCGTCCCGAGCCTCGACACGCCGACCTGCGCGACGTCGACCCGCAAGTTCAACGAAGCGGCCGCAAAGCTCACCAACACGGCCGTGATCGTCGTGTCGGGCGACCTGCCGTTCGCGGCGTCGCGCTTCTGCACGACCGAGGGCATCGAGAACGTGGTGACCGCGTCGACGTTCCGCGGCCATGAGTTCGCGCAAGCGTACGGCGTCGACGTCACGAGCGGTCCGCTGACCGGCCTGACCGCGCGCGCGGTCGTCGTGATCGACGAGAACGACAAGGTCGTGCACGCCGAACTGGTCGGCGAAATCAAGAACGAGCCGAACTACGACGCAGCACTCGCCGCGCTGAAGTAAGCCTTCTGCGCGCGAACGACAGCACCGCGCCTCGCGCGGCGCTGTCGCCGCATCGCGCCTCTTCCCACCGCTTTCATACAGGAACGCTCGCTTTGGCTACGCTCATCTGCGGCTCGCTCGCATACGACAACATCATGACCTTCGAAGGCCGCTTTCGGGAGCACATCCTGCCGGAGCAGGTCCACATCCTGAACGTAAGCTTTCTCGTGCCGACCATGCGTCGCGAGTTCGGCGGCTGCGCGGGCAACATCGCCTATGCGCTGAATCTGCTCGGCGGCGAAGCGCGCATCATGGGAGCGATCGGCGCCGTCGATGCGCAGCTCTATCTGGACCGGCTCGCGGCGCTCGGCCTGTCGACAGAAAACGTGCTCGTCGTGCCGGACGCCTACTCGGCGCAGGCGATGATCACGACCGACCTCGAGAACAACCAGATCACCGCGTTCCATCCGGGAGCGATGATGCAGTCGCATCACAACCGCGCTGACGAAGTGAAAGGCGTGACGCTCGGCATCGTCGCGCCCGACGGCTACGACGGCATGGTTCAGCACTCCGAACAGCTTGCCGCCGCGGGCGTGCCGTTCATCTTCGATCCGGGCCAGGGTTTGCCGCTGTTCGATGGCGAGACGCTGCGGCGCATCATTGAACTTGCCACTTATGTTGCGGTCAACGATTACGAAGCCAGGCTGGTGAGCAACAAGACCGGCTGGTCGATCGAACAGATCGCCAGCAAGGTCGACGCGTTGATCATCACGCTCGGCGAGAAGGGTGCACAAATCCATCACGGCGGCGGCATCGAAGAGATTCCGGCTGTCAAGGCGAAGCAGGTTCTCGATCCCACCGGTTGCGGCGACGCGTTTCGCGGCGGCTTGCTCCACGGTATCGAGAAGGGACTCGGCTGGGCCACGACCGGCCGTCTCGCCAGCCTGATGGGGGCACTGAAGATCGAGCGGCAAGGCCCGCAAAACTACGCGCCCAGCCGGGTGGAAATCAACGAGCGGTTCAGGCAAGCCTTCGGATACGACCTGCCCTGATATCGCGAGCTATGGGAGTTTGGGAATGAGATCAACGAGTCGCCTGGTCGCCGCCACTTTGATCGCTGGATCGCTGGCCTTGTCGGGGTGTGCGGTCAACAGCAGTTCTCCCGACGTCTTCACTGCGTCGCAGGCGCAACGTGAACAGACTGTTCGCATGGGCACCGTGGATAGCGTGCGCGCGGTGCGGATCAGCACGAACGAAGGTCAGCCGATCGGCATCGGCGCACTCGGCGGCGCAGCGCTCGGCGCGCTGGCCGGCAGTACGATCGGCGGCGGACGCGGCTCCGTCGCGACGGGTATCGTCGGCGGCATCGGCGGTGCGGTCGCCGGCAATGCAATCGAAAACCGCGTGGCGATGCGCGACGGTATCGAAATCACCGTGCGACTCGACAACGGCGACATGCGCGCGATCACCCAAACTGCCACCGGCGAGATCTTCCGCGCCGGCGATCGCGTGAGGCTGCTGTCGAGCGGCGGCGTCACGCGCGTCACGCACTAAGCGCAGCTCCCCTCTCGCACGGTCGCACGCAGTTCAGCGCCGCGACGACGACTCCGCACGCATGCGCCCTCACGGGTTCATGCGTGTTTTTCTTTCAGGGCCCGGGCAAAAAAAATCCCGCCACCAGCACACCGGTAACGGGACACTGACCGGGTGGCACTCGCACGAAGTCGAGTACGACCCGGTCATCCGACACATCACGCGATGTGCCGACTTACTGCTACGGCTTACGGACGGCTGCCCGTCGGGAACGGCCATGCCGCTGCCGGGTTCAGCGCGGTCTTCACCGTCGCCGCCGGTGCGCTCGAGACAGCAGGCGCAGCGGGAGCAGGCGCAGCCTTCTTGGCGACAGCCTTCTTCGCAGGAGCTGCCTTTTTCGCAGGAGCAGCGGCCTTCTTCGCAGGCGCAGCCTTCTTGGCAGGTGCAGCTTTCTTGGCCGCAGCCTTTTTCGCAGGCGCAGCCGCCTTCTTGGCAGCGGCCTTCTTCGCCGGAGCTGCCTTCTTCGCTGCGACCTTCTTCACTGCGGCTTTCTTCGCCGGTGCGGCCTTCTTCGCTGCGACCTTCTTCGCTGCGACCTTCTTCACTGCGGCCTTCTTCGCCGGTGCTGCCTTCTTCGCCGCGACCTTCTTGGTTGCAACCTTCTTCGCTGCAACCTTCTTCACTGCGGCTTTCTTCGCCGGTGCTGCCTTCTTCGCCGCGACCTTCTTGGCTGCAACCTTCTTCGCTGCGACCTTCTTCACTGCGACCTTCTTCGCGGCGACCTTCTTGGCCGGTGCGGCTTTCTTAGCCGGAGCAGCCTTCTTGGCTGCGGTCTTCTTCGCTGCGGGCTTCTTGGCCGCGGCTTTCTTTGCAGTTGCCATCATTTTCTCCTTCAGGTTTTGAGATGAGGTCAGTTCAAACTACACCCTTCGTCAAAACCCGCTTCCCGCGGACGCTTCTCAGGGCGCGCGCTACGAAGCGGGCTATTCATCGGCGTACGCTGGTGCAACGCGCTTACGCTAATGAATGCGGTAAGGCGCGCCGTGCCCGAAGGCACCGCGCGCCAGATCTGGTCGGCGTCGCAAGGCGACGCCGGCAATGGCTTGATCGGGCCGCCGGCAACGACGCCAGCGGCTTTTTCCGGGGGGAAGTTTGCCCATCCCACTGAAGGGTCCGCAAAGTGCCTGTCATGTTTGTGGGCCGTCAAGGCACCGGGCACGCTTTGCATCAGGCCGTTCTGCTCCTAACCCGGGGCGCCGCGGCCACAGGCGGCGGCATCCCCATCAATGAATACATCCGCGACGCGAATCCCGGCTTACTCCCAGGACAGCGCACCGCCAGTCTGATATTCGATCACTCGCGTCTCGAAGAAATTGCGTTCCTTCTTCAGGTCGATCATCTCGCTCATCCACGGGAACGGGTTTTCCTCGTTCGGGTACAGCGGATCGAGACCGATCTGCTGGCAACGGCGGTTGCAGATGAAGCGCAGATAGCTCTTGAACATCGACGCGTTGAGGCCGAGCACCCCGCGCGGCATCGTGTCTTCGGCGTAGCGATATTCGAGCTCGACCGCCTGCTGGAAGATCGCGCGAATTTCGGCGCGGAACTCAGCCGTCCACAGGTGCGGGTTTTCGAGTTTGATCTGGTTGATCAGGTCGATGCCGAAGTTGCAGTGCATCGACTCGTCGCGCAGGATGTACTGGTACTGCTCCGCCGCGCCGGTCATCTTGTTCTGGCGGCCGAGCGCCAGGATTTGTGTAAAGCCGACGTAGAAGAACAGGCCCTCCATCACACAGGCGAACACGATCAGCGAGCGCAGCAGCGTCTGGTCTGCCTCAAGCGTACCGGTCTTGAAGGCCGGGTCGGTCAGCACGTGGATGTACGGAATCAGGAATTCGTCTTTCGCGCGGATCGAGGGAACCTCGTGATACGCGTTGAAGATTTCGCCCTCGTCGAGACCGAGCGACTCGACGATGTACTGGTAAGCGTGCGTGTGGATCGCCTCTTCGAACGCCTGGCGCAGCAGGAACTGGCGGCATTCGGGCGCCGTGATGTGGCGGTAGGTGCCCAGCACGATGTTGTTGGCGGCAAGCGAGTCGGCCGTCACGAAGAAGCCCAAGTTGCGCTTGACGACGCGACGCTCGTCTTCGGTCAGCCCGTTCGGGTCTTTCCACAGGGCGATGTCGCGCGACATGTTCACTTCCTGCGGCATCCAGTGGTTGGCACAACCCGCCAGATACTTTTCCCAGGCCCACTTGTACTTGAACGGCACCAGCTGATTGACGTCAGTCTGGCCGTTGATGATGCGCTTGTCGGCGACATTGACGCGCGCTTCGGAAGCAGCCGCCGCGTTGCCGGCATGAGCGACGGGAGCGACAGCGATGTCGTTCGCGAAGACTTCTTGAGCGGAGGGAGCATGAGGAGCGGAACGCGTTCCGATTTGCGAACCTACAGCCGACCCCGCAGCGTTGCGCAACACTTCCGGTTGCGTCGCGCTCGAGGGAGTTACGGCAGTGATCTCGTCATCCCAGTTGAGCATAAATGTCACCATCAATTTAGAACGGTTTGTACCATCTTTTCACGAGCGATAAAAGAGTTCGCTCGCGAAAATTCCTGTTTTCGATTCACGTTGCTACGTTCATACAACACTTTGTTCGACGTGCTGTGTGTGATGCGTCGAGTGACACGCGATGAACGCGTGTTGAACAGGTGTTGTCGAGGTGCTTCGCGAACTCGAAGAGCAACGTTTCGACACGTCGTTTCGTTGCTCTATCTATATGTATTGCGCAGTGCGTTCGCGGCATCCGTTGACTGATCGATGCCGCGCGAGCCGATCGACGCGAGAGTCGGCGTCGACGAGTGAAGTGCGATGTCATGTCGGGCGATGCATGCGGCTGTTGATCCTGATCGAGCCGCGCGCTTCGTCGGGTGTTGCCGACTGCTGTACTGCTTCGCTGCGTCGACGAGCGGTGAGACTTCAAAACTGCCCACCGCTCATCGACCTGCTTCTACTTCTCTACTTCATATACGCGGCGCGTTGCTCGCCGTCTGCGGGTCGTCACCTGCGACTGCCTCGCGTGCAGTTAGCAAGCAACGCTCCCGCTGCCTGCCTCTGCTTACTGGCAAGCCTCGCACTCGTCGAAGCCAGGATCGCCCGGACGCATCATGCACACCGGACCATCCGCTTCGGGGGCCGCTTCGACCGCGACCGCGGCAGTCGCTGCGACCGCTGCCGCAGCCTGCAAGCCGCCGCCCAGACCACCCGCCGCACCACCGCCCACGCCGAAGCCGCCTGCCGCGCCGCCTGCGCCACCCGAGCCGTCATGACCCGAGCTCACCGCATTTAGCGCGCCGTGCGCGACCGTCGACTTCTCGACGTGCGTCGCCGCCATCGTGCGCAGGTAGTAGGTGGTCTTCAGACCGCGCAGCCATGCGAGCTTGTAGATCTCGTCGAGCTTCTTGCCCGATGCGCCCGCCATGTAGATGTTCAGCGACTGCGCCTGGTCGATCCACTTCTGACGACGCGACGCCGCTTCGACGAGCCACGTCGGATCGACTTCGAACGCGGTCGCGTAAATCGCGCGCAGGTCGGCCGGGATGCGGTCGATGCGCGACAGCGTGCCGTCGAAGTACTTCAGGTCGGCGACCATTACTTCGTCCCACAGGCCGCGCGCCTTCAGGTCGCGCACCAGGTAGTCGTTGACCACCGTGAATTCGCCCGACAGGTTCGACTTCACGTAGAGGTTCTGATAGGTCGGCTCGATACACGCCGACACGCCGATGATGTTCGAGATCGTCGCAGTCGGCGCGATCGCGACGCAGTTCGAGTTGCGCATGCCGTAGGTCGCGATGCGCGAGCGCAGCGCGGGCCAATCCATCGACTCGCTCGAATCGACCTCGACATAACCGCCGCGCGCTTCGGCGAGCAGCGCCACCGAATCCTGCGGGAGGATGCCGCGATCCCACAGCGAGCCGCGGTAGCTCGAGTAACGGCCGCGCTCTTCGGCGAGCTCGGTCGACGCGTAGTACGCGTAGTAGCAAACCGCTTCCATCGAGCGATCGGCGAACTCGACCGCTTCCTGCGACGCGTACGGCGTGCGCAGCACGTGCAGGCAGTCCTGGAAGCCCATGATGCCGAGGCCCACCGGACGGTGCTTGAGGTTCGAGTTACGCGCCTTGGCGACCGCGTAGTAGTTGATGTCGATCACGTTGTCGAGCATGCGCATCGCGACGCTGATCGTGCGCTTCAGCTTGTCGTGGTCGAGCACGACCGTGCCGTCGGCCTGCTCTTTCAGGTGCGCGACGAGGTTGACCGAGCCGAGGTTACAGACGGCGATCTCGGCGTCGCTCGTGTTCAGCGTGATTTCCGTGCACAGGTTCGACGAGTGGACGACGCCGACGTGTTGCTGCGGCGAGCGCACGTTGCACGGATCCTTGAACGTGATCCACGGATGGCCGGTTTCAAACAGCATGCCCAGCATCTTGCGCCACAGCTGCGCCGCCGGAATCTTCTTGAACAGCTTGATCTCGCCACGCGCGACCTTGTCTTCGTAAGCCGTGTAAGCCGCTTCGAACTCGGCGCCGAACTTGTCGTGCAGATCCGGGCAGGTGGACGGCGAGAACAGCGTCCAGTCGCCGCCTTCCATCACGCGCTTCATGAACAGGTCGGGAATCCAGTTCGCCGTGTTCATGTCGTGCGTGCGCCGACGGTCGTCGCCGGTGTTCTTGCGCAGCTCGAGGAATTCCTCGATGTCGAGGTGCCACGATTCGAGGTACGCGCACACCGCGCCCTTGCGCTTGCCGCCCTGGTTCACTGCGACCGCCGTGTCGTTGACGACCTTCAGGAACGGAACCACGCCCTGCGACTTGCCGTTGGTGCCCTTGATGTGCGAGCCGAGCGCGCGCACGCGCGTCCAGTCGTTGCCGAGGCCGCCGGCGAACTTCGACAGCAGCGCGTTTTCCTTCAGCGCCTCGTAGATGCCGTCGAGGTCGTCATCGACCGTGGTCAGGTAGCACGACGACAGCTGCGAGCGATGCGTGCCCGAGTTGAACAGCGTCGGCGTGGACGACATGAAGTCGAAGCTCGACAGGATGTTGTAGAACTCGATCGCGCGCGCTTCGCGGTCGATCTCGTTCAGCGACAGGCCCATCGCGACACGCATAAAGAATGCCTGCGGCATTTCGATGCGCACACCGTCGTGATGCAGGAAGTAGCGGTCATACAGCGTCTGCAGACCAAGGTAGCCGAACTGCAGGTCGCGGTTCGCGTCGAGCGCGGCGCCGAGACGCTTCAGGTCGAACTGCTGGAGCTTGTCGTCGAGCAGGCCGGCGCCGATGCCGCGCTTGATGAACTGCGGGAAGTACTCCGCGTAGCGCTCGCCCATTTCGGCTTGCGTGACTTCTTCTTCGAGGATCTCGCGGCGGATCGTGTGCAGCAGGATGCGCGAGGTGACCTGGCTGTAGGCCGGGTCCTTTTCGATCATCGTGCGGGCAGCGAGGATGGCCGAGTCGTAGACCTGGCTCATCGGCACGCCGTCGTACAGATTCTTCACCGTTTCCGCGACGATCGGCTCGGCGCTCACCGCGTCGCCGAGGTTCGCGCACGCGGACTCGATGATGCCGCGCAGCGCGGCCATATCCAGCGGACGCGTGACGCCGTTGTCGGTCACGTTCAGGCCCGGCGTGCTGGCCGCTTCCGCATGGTCGTCATGCGCGCGCGCCTGATTGCGCTTCTCGCGGTACAGCACGTACGCACGCGCGACGTTGTGTTCGCCGCCGCGCATCAGCGCGAGCTCGACCTGATCCTGAATGTCTTCGATATGGAACGTGCCGCCGTTCGGACGGCTGCGCACCAGCGCGCGCACCACGTTCTGCGTGAGTTGCTCGACCAGTTCGCGCACACGCGCCGACGCCGCGCCCTGACCACCGTTGACGGCGAGGAACGCCTTCGTCACGGCGATCGCGATTTTCGACGGCTCGAACGACACCACGCTACCGTTGCGGCGGATCACCTTGTAGTCGGCGTAGTTCGCTTGCGGCGCGAGCGCCTGAGCGCCTTGAGTCTGGCCGAAAGCCTGGCCAGTCGGAGAGCCCTCGTACCGGGTCGTCACGTTGTCGGTGGTTTGCATATGCAAAGCTCCTGCTCTTGGAAATGGCGGCGAGTGCCGCGGATTAAAACGAACGCCGCGCCGCCGCGTGCGCGGGCGATGAGGTGCAGGAAGGCCGGCAACGCCGGCTGGCGGGATGCAACTGCGAGGAAGCCTGGTTCGAATTGACGTCGGTCTTCATCGGGTCGGTCGCGATCACTGGCTGGTCCTTTCCTGAATGCTTCTGGATGCGGCCGGAGATCCCCCTACCGGCCCTGCCCCAGGAATTTTTTCGCTGCCTGGAATGCTTGCGGCGCCGTGCTCGGGGAGCGGGGCGCCGCAAACTTATTCACTCGGTTATGCACATGGTTATTCACAGCTCGACACAACATATAGTGCATAACTCAGCTTTCGGCACCAAGTATAGTGGAGAATCAAGACAGGTCAAATCGTTTTATTTGCCGCGGGAGTCTTGACTTTTGGCTAGCGCGGCGCGCAGAAGCTTCCCGGAGAAGCAGGCTGCGCCTTGTTCTCTGCAAATCACGCAAGGTTGTGCGAGGGGGGATTACCGCGTTTTGGAAAACTTGAGATAGGGGAAATACCGACCGTCGAGTGACGTGTCGCGTTGCAGCCGCCGCCACTCGAAATGTGGGCCAGGATCGGTCTTGCGACCGGGGGCGATGTCGGCGTGACCGGCGAGCGCGTCGACCGGATAGCGCGCCTTCAGTGCGCTCACGAGCGCGGAGAGCGTGCGGTATTGCGCATCTTCAAAGGCGATGGTGTCGCTGCCTTCGAGCTCGATGCCGATAGAGAAATCATTGCAGCGCTCGCGGCCGAAAAAATTCGACGGCCCCGCGTGCCACGCTCGCTCGTTGCACGACACGAACTGCTCGAGCGCGCCGTCGCGATGAATCACGAAATGCGCGGACACGCGCACGCCGCGTAGATGCGTGTCGTAGTAAGGGTGAGCGTCGCAGTCGAGCGTGTTCTGGAACAGCTCGGCAATCGCAGTGCCGCCGAACTCGTTCGGCGGCAAGCTGATGTTGTGAACGACGATCAGCGTCGGCACCGCGCCCTGCGGCCGCGCTTCGAAATTCGGCGAGGGAAGCTTACGTGCGGCGGGAACCCAACCGTCGGCATCGACGGTGTACGCGCCGCTCATCGCGCGTCGCGGCCGCTCGGACGCGCGCCATGGCGCTGCGCGTGCGCGGCGCAGCAGAACGTCTGCCCCGCAACGCTCACCGAGTCGCTCTTCGGCGCATGCACGCCGCACTCGACGCAGCGGATCATCGGCTCGGCAAGCTGCGGCTGTCCCTCCGAGGAGCGCGCGCCGCCATTCGCGGTGCCGGTACCCTTGGCGCCATGGGCAGCGGTGCGTTGCGCGTCGTGGCGACGCAGCGCCTTCACGACCCATTGCCCGACGATGAACAGCAGAATCAGCAAAAAGATTTGTCGCATGGAGACACGCTCACACTACAGGTCGGTGCAACAGCACCTCGAAAACAAAACGGCTGCCGACGTACGCGAGCAATAGCGCGACGAACGAGGCCAGCACCCAGCGCAATGCCGCGCGGCCGCGCCAGCCGGACACCTTGCGCGCGGTCAGCAGCGCGCCGAACATCACCCAGGAAAGAATCGCGAACACGGTCTTGTGATCGAGCCGCAACGCGCGGTCGATCAGCTGCTCGCTGAACAGGATGCCCGACACAAGCGTCAGCGTGAGCAGCACGAAGCCGGCGCCGATCAGGCGGAACAGCAGCGTTTCGAGCGTGAGCAGCGGCGGCAGCGTGTCGAGCCAGCTCGACCACCAGCCGTTGCTCGCGGCCGCCGCGTGCCGCTGCGCGAGACTGCCACGCATTGCATGCAGACGCCGCTCGACAGCCAGCATCAGCACCGCGTGCAGTGCCGCGATCGCGAACAGACCGTACGCGATGTTCGCAATCAGGAAGTGCAGCTTGAACATCGGCGCGGCTGCATACGGCAGCACGCGCACGCCGCCGAACGCGAGCGGCAGCAGCGACGCGATGCACGCGAGCGGCAACACCAGCAGCCGCAAGCCGTCGAGCGGGAAAAAGAAACTCTCGATCCAGTAGATGCCGGCGCCGAGCCAGAACATCGCCGACAGCGCGAACGCAAAGCCGAACACCATCGCGTTCTGCGGGAAGATCGTGGTATGCAACAGCACGCCGTGCGCGAGCAGCGCGACAAACAGCAGCGCGCGCCCGGGCGCGCTCATGCCGGTGGCCACCGATGCGCTCACGGCATGATCGGGCAGCGGCGGCACGCTCTCGAGCAGCGGGCGCACGGCCGCGTGCCGATGCGAGCGCCAGCCGGCCACGGCGAGGCCGCCATAGAGAAGCGCGGTGAGGGCATACAGTACAATATCCATATTCGAAGTTTACACTAGGCCCCTACTCCGCGACGTCTTGCGCTTCGTGCGCTGCGCGGGCCCCACCGTTCATCGCTCCCCATGCTCGACAATCTGACTCAACGGATGGCGCGCGTCGTCAAGACGCTGCGCGGCGAAGCCCGGCTCACCGAGGCGAACACCCAGGAAATGCTGCGCGAGGTGCGTCTCGCACTGCTCGAGGCTGACGTGGCGCTGCCCGTCGTGCGCGAGTTCATCGCCAAGGTCAAGGAGAAGGCGCTCGGCGAAGAAGTGATCTCCAGCCTGTCGCCGGGCCAGGCGCTCGTCGGCGTCGTGCAGCGCGAGCTGACCGCGGTGATCGGCGGCGATTACGAAGGCAAGGCCTCCGAACTCAATCTCGCCGTCACGCCGCCCGCGATCATCCTGATGGCGGGTCTGCAAGGCGCCGGTAAGACGACCACGGTCGGCAAGCTCGCGAAGCTGCTGCGCGAGAAGTACAAGAAGAAGGTGCTGACCGTTTCGTGCGACGTCTATCGTCCCGCCGCAATCGCGCAGTTGAAAACGGTGACGGAGCAGGTCGGCGCGGACTTCTTCCCGTCCGAGCCGAACCAGAAGCCGGTCGACATCGCGCGCGCCGCGCTCGACTGGGCCAAGCGTCATTACCATGACGTGCTGCTCGTCGACACGGCCGGCCGCCTCGGTATCGACGAAGCGATGATGCAGGAAATCGCCGCGCTGCACGCCGAGCTGAAGCCCGCGGAAACGCTGTTCGTCGTCGACGCGATGCTGGGCCAGGACGCGGTCAATACCGCGAAGGCGTTCAGCGACGCGCTGCCGCTCACCGGCGTCGTGCTCACCAAGCTCGACGGTGATTCGCGCGGTGGCGCGGCGCTGTCGGTGCGTCACGTGACCGGCAAGCCGGTCAAGTTCGTTGGTGTCGCCGAAAAGCTCGACGGCCTCGAAGTGTTCCACCCGGACCGCATGGCGAGCCGGATTCTCGGCATGGGCGACATTCTCGCGCTTGTCGAGGAAGCGCAGCGCGGCGTCGACGTGCAGGCCGCGCAAAAGCTCGCCGACAAGGTCAAGAAAGGCGGCGACTTCGACCTCAACGATTTCCGCGCGCAGCTCACGCAGATGAAGGGCATGGGCGGCCTGTCGTCGCTGATGGACAAGCTGCCCGCGCAGTTCCAGCAAGCCGCGGCCGGCGCCGACATGAGCCAGGCCGAGAAGCAGATGCGCCGCATGGAAGGCATCATCAACTCGATGACGCCGGCCGAGCGCGCCAAGCCCGAACTGATCAAGGCGACCCGCAAGCGCCGCATCGCCGCGGGCGCGGGCGTGCAGGTGCAGGAAGTCAACCGCATGCTGAACCAGTACGAACAGATGCGCACGATGATGAAGAAGCTCAAGGGCGGCAACCTGCAGAAGATGATGCGCGGCATGAAGGGCATGATGCCCGGCATGCGCTAAGCTTGATGGGGACGGCGCGCGCTCGCGCCGATGCGCGGCGCGACTGACTTCGGCATCGTACGGGTTTATTCTGTAGCGCATCGCGTCGTCCCTCGCAGGAACGTCCCTCGGGATGTTCCCACCCACACTATGTATACAGTTATCGTCCGTCAGACGTCATGAACCGCGAAGAAGCCCTCCATATTTTTCAACACTCCGAAGAGATCGTTTCGGCCTCGGACGTCAAGGCGTCGATCGTCCGCATGGCGGCCGCCATCCGCGATGAGATGAGCGAGGACTTCCCGCTTGTGCTGTCGGTGATGGGCGGCGCGGCGGTGTTCACCGGCATGCTGCTGCCGCACCTCGATTTCCCGCTCGAGTTCGACTACATCCACCTGACGCGCTACCGCAATACAACCAAGGGCAGCAACGAGATGCAATGGCGCGTCGCCCCTGCCGAGTCGGTGAAGGATCGCGTGGTGCTCGTGCTCGACGACATCCTCGACGAAGGCGAGACGATGGCCGCGATCCGCGACCGCATCCTCGCGATGGGCGCGAAGCGCTTTTTGTCCGCGGTGCTGTGCGAGAAGATCATTCCGAAGGCAAAGCCGCTGCACCCCGATTACTGCGGCTTCGAAGTGCCGGACCGCTATGTGTTCGGCTGCGGGATGGACGCGAAGGGGTACTGGCGCAACCTGCCGACCATTCGGGCGTTGACCGAGGGGGCGTGAACGGGGCATCCGCATACCGGCGAAAAAAAAGCAGCCTGAATGGCTGCTTTTTTTATGGTTGCGACGGTGGCAATTCGCACGCAGACTCCCGCTTCACAGCTTGTGCACGAACGAGCGAATGCCGCCGAGGATCATCTCGACTGAAATCGCGACGAGTACGAGCCCCATCAACCGCTCGAACGCCGCCATCACCCGTTCGCCGAGCCACCCCTGAATGCGCTCGGCGAGCATCAGCACGATCGCGCAGATGATCATCGTGACGGTCAGCGCGCCAACCCACTCGTACATCTTGCCCGGCGCCTGCGACGTCAGCAGCATGACCGTCGCCAACGCCGACGGACCCGCCAGCGCCGGAATCGCGAGCGGCACGATCAACGGCTCGCCGCCGCGCGCATCGCCGCCGAACGGACCGTCCGGATGCGGAAACACCATGCGCAGCGCGATCAGAAACAGCACGATGCCGCCGCCGATCCGCAACGACTGGTCACTCAGGCTCATCATGCGCAGAAAGCCCTGCCCGAGCACCATGAACACCAGCAGGATCGCAAATGCGATCGCGACCTCGCGCAGGATCACGACCGTGCGACGCTCCGGCGCGACACCCCGCAGACAGCTGATGAAGATCGGGATGTTGCCGAGCGGATCGGTAATGAGGATCAGCAGCACGGTCGCGGACAGGAAGGTGTACTCCACTGCCCGCTCCGCTTAGTTCGCGAGTGCCGCGCGCACTTTGTCGATCACGGTCTGCGCTGCGTCCTCGACCGGCAGCAGCGTCGCTTCGGCGTCGCGACGGCCCTGATACTCGATCTTGCCGTCCTTGAGACCGCGCTCGCCGATCACCAGCCGATGCGGCACGCCGATCAGTTCCCAGTCGGCAAACATCACGCCCGGACGCTCGCCGCGATCGTCGAGGATCACGTCGATGCCGGCCGCGACGAGTTCCGCGTACAGCTTGTCGGCCTGCTCACGCACCGCGTCGCTGCGGTCGTAGCCCATCGGGCACAGCACAACTTCGAACGGCGCGATCGACTCCGGCCAGATGATGCCCTTGTCGTCAAAATTCTGTTCGATCGCCGCGCCGAGAATACGCGTGACGCCGATGCCGTAGCAGCCCATTTCCATCGGCCGCGGCTTGCCGATTTCGTCGAGGCAGGTCGCGTTCATCGCTTCGGAGTACTTCGTGCCGAGCTGGAACACGTGGCCCACTTCGATGCCGCGGCAGATGTCGAGCACGCCCTTGCCGTCCGGCGACGGATCGCCCTTCTTCACATTGCGGATGTCGGCGACGACCGGCTCGGGCAGGTCGCGGCCCCAGTTCACGCCGGTGATGTGATAGTCGACCTCGTTCGCGCCGACCACGAAGTCGCTCATGTTCGCGACCGTGCTGTCCGCGATCACCTTGACCGGCTTCTTCGTGTTGATCGGACCGAGATAGCCCGGCGGCGTGCCGAAAGTCTCGATGATCTCGGCTTCGGTCGCCATGCGGAAGTCGGCGAGACCCGGCAGCTTGCCGACCTTGATCTCGTTCAGATCGTGGTCGCCGCGCAGCATCAGCAGCCAGATGGTCGGTTCGGCGCCTTCGTTTTCGGTGGCGAGAACGACCGACTTGATTGTGCGCTCGAGCGGAATGTTCAGCAGTTCGGCGACGGCCTCGCACTTCGCCTTGCCCGGGGTCGCAGTCTTCTTCATGTCCTCGGCGGCCGCGGCGCGTTGCGCGATCAGCGGCAATGCGTCAGCGGCCTCGACGTTCGCGGCGAAATCGGAAGTCGGGCAATAGGCGATCGCGTCTTCGCCGGTGTCGGCGATCACGTGGAATTCGTGCGAGCCGCTGCCGCCGATCGAACCGTTGTCCGCTGCCACCGCGCGAAACTCGAGGCCGAGGCGCGTGAAGATGCGCACGTAAGCGTCGTACATCTTGCGATACGACTCGCGCAGACCCTCCGCGTCCTTGTCGAACGAGTACGCGTCTTTCATGATGAATTCGCGGCCGCGCATCACGCCGAAACGCGGACGGATCTCGTCGCGGAACTTCGTCTGGATCTGATAGAAGTTGACCGGCAGCTGGCGATAGCTCTTGATCTGGTTGCGCGCGATGTCGGTGACGACTTCCTCGTGCGTCGGCCCCATCACGAAGTCGGCCTGCTTGCGGTCCTTGAAGCGCAGCAGCTCAGGACCGTACTTCTCCCAGCGGCCCGATTCCTGCCACAGCTCGGCCGGCTGCACGGCCGGCATCAGCAGTTCGATCCCGCCTGCCCGGTTCATTTCCTCGCGCACGATCGCTTCCACCTTGCGGATCGAACGCAGGCCGACCGGCAGGTAGTTATAGATACCGCCCGCGACGCGACGGATCATGCCCGCGCGCACCATGAGCTTGTGGCTGATGATTTCGGCGTCGGCGGGCGCTTCTTTGAGGGTGCCGATAAAGAAACGGGAGGCTTTCATTCAAGGTGTCCAAAAGCGGCGGCTTCCGGTAGGACCGCCAGAAAAGGTGAAAACATTGGGAAAATCGACACAGATCCGCCGCGAAGCCGGCACGGTTCACCCGATTGGCGGCACGCAACCCCTGCGCGGCGCCGAAACCGCCGCGCAAAGCCTCTCTCGCAAGGGATAGGGCACGGAAAACCGACAGGCTACCGCAAACACGGGCCTGTTGCGGCGAATCGCTCCATTCTTATGCGATTCGGTGCGTAGGGTCCGTTATCTGTTTATAATCAAAGCAATTTTAAAGGATTCGAAGGTGGTTGTATGCTGGATCGTGAAGGCTTTCGCCCGAACGTCGGCATCATCCTCTTGAACGCGCACAACGAGGTGTTTTGGGGCAAACGGCTCCGTGAACATTCCTGGCAGTTTCCGCAAGGGGGCATCAAATATGGTGAGACCCCCGTGCAAGCGATGTATCGGGAGTTACACGAAGAGACCGGGCTGCTTCCTGAGCACGTCAAGGTGATCGGTCGCACGCGCGACTGGTTGCGTTATGAGGTGCCTGACAAGTTCATCAAGCGCGAAGTACGCGGTCACTACCGCGGCCAGAAGCAAATCTGGTTTTTGCTCCGGATGGTAGGACGCGACTGCGACATCTGTTTGCGCGCCACCGACCACCCTGAGTTCGATGCGTGGCGTTGGAACGAGTACTGGGTGCCGCTCGACTGTGTGATCGAGTTCAAGCGGGATGTGTATCAGTTGGCGCTGACGGAGTTGTCCCGTTTCATGCGCCGGCCTGCGCCGCGTACGGATAAACCTGGCGGGCATCATGGGTCGCGTTATCCCCGGATAGCGTCATCGATGCAAAACCCGCCGGATTCCACGGTAAGCACGGTGATTACTACCGTTACTACCGTGACTTCGGTCAGCGTCGAAACATCGACGCGCGTGCTGGTCGTGCCGGATTGCGGTCCCGGCTCACTGGATGCGAACATGCAACCTGAACACGAGCGCGAAACGGCCGAAACCGACGAGACCGTCGCCCCGTTAGTCCAACGAAGCATGGGCGATTAACCATTCCAGGCGGCGGCTCACGCCGCCTCTCTCTGGCGCGGCCTTCGGGCCGCGTCCGTCTTTCGAGGGAATCATATTGAAAGCATTTGCACTCGCCGTGGCATGCGTCGCCACCGGCGCCCTGCTGGCAGGCTGTTCGAGCGCCGGCAAACCGACCAACAAGGACGACAGCGCGTTCGTGTATCTGCTGGATCGCAAGAGCAACTGGGTTGAGAACAAGGTCGAAACGCTGCCGCCGCTGCCCACCGATGCGAACCTTCTGCCGTTCGAGGTCTCCGGCAATACGCCGCTGCAATTCGCAATCGACCCGAAGTCGGTCAGCGTCGGCGACGACGGCGTCGTGCGTTACACGGTAGTTGTCACGAGCCCGGGCGGCGCGCGCAACGTTAATTACGAGGGCATTCGCTGCGACACGTATGAATGGCGTCAGTACGCGGGCCTGAACGCCGATCACGACGGGTGGGACACGACGGTCGCCAACCAGTTTTCGCGCATCGAAGACGGCGCGCTGAACGCGTATCAGGCCGCGTTGTATCAGGACTATATGTGTGCGAACAAGATTCCTACCGGCAGCGCGCAGCACATCGTCGAGAACATCCGCTACAAGCGCACTCAGACGTCGCAGATTCACTGAAGCCGTTCACGTAGCGCGCGCCTGGTTCAGGCGTGTTGCTTGCGCATGACGATAAAACGCCGTTCCAGCCCGCGCTGGAACGGCGTTTTTGTTGGCTTTTTATGAGCGCGATGCGCGCGCCACCTGGTAGATCAAAGCAGCACGAGATTGTCGCGATGAATCAACTCGGGCTCGAGCATATAGCCAAGTACCGATTCGATCTCGCCGCTCGGACGGCGCTGGATCAGCTTGGTCTCCGCGCTGCTGTAGTTGGTCAAACCACGTGCGACCTCACGCCCCGACGTGCTCAGGCAGGTGATCACCTCGCCGCGCGCAAACGCACCCTGCACGCCGACGACGCCGATTGGCAGCAGGCTCTTGCCGCCGGCGGTCAGCTTTTCGACCGCGCCGTCGTCGATCACGACGTGGCCGCGCACCTGCAGATGATCGGCCATCCACTGCTTGCGCGCCGCCATGCGCGCGGTGCGCGCGATCAGTTGCGTGCCAATCGCCTCGCCCGACGCGAGTCGCAGCAGCACGTCCGCCTCGCGCCCGCTCGCGATCACTGTATTGGCGCCGCTATGAGCCGCCCGCTTCGCGGCGAGAATCTTCGTCAGCATGCCGCCGCGTCCGAGGCTCGAGCCCGCGCCGCCCGCCATCGCCTCGAGTTCCGGCGCGCCGGCGTCGGCCTGCTGAACGAGCGTCGCGGTCAGGTCCTTGCGCGGATCGGCGGTAAAGAGGCCTTGCTGATCGGTCAGAATGATCAGCGCGTCGCCCTCGATCAGATTCGCGACGAGCGCGCCGAGCGTGTCGTTGTCGCCGAACTTGATTTCGTCGGTGACGACTGTGTCGTTCTCGTTGATGATCGGCACGACACCGAGCCGCAGCAGCGTGAGCATCGTGGAGCGCGCGTTCAGATAGCGCTCACGGTCGGCGAGGTCGGCGTGCGTAAGCAGGATCTGCGCGGTCTGGATCGAATGCTCGGCGAAGCGGCTTTCGTACACCTGCGCGAGGCCCATCTGACCGACCGCCGCGGCGGCCTGCAATTCATCGATTTCGCGCGGGCGCTTCGTCCAGCCGAGTCGCTGCATGCCCTCGGCGATCGCGCCCGAGCTGACCAGGACCACTTCCTTGCCTTGCGCGCGCAGCGCGGCAATCTGCGCGGCCCAGCGGCCGATCGCCGCATGATCGAGGCCGCGCCCGTCGTTCGTGACGAGGCTCGAGCCGACTTTGACGACCAATCGCCGTGAATCTGCGATGACGGAACGCATTGTGCGCTGACTCCCAAGATGACGCGTGATGCATGCCGGCACCCGCCGCTGGCGCCGGTGCTCGAGTTGTTATTCCTGCGGATCGGTGCTGGCTCCGCCGGTCGCGGCCGATGCTTGCGTACCCTCGCGAAAACGCACGTCGGACGCGAGGTCTTCGGCTTCGGCCGCGCGCTGCGCCTCGGAGTGCTCGGCGAGGTAGTCGAACACCGCGTAGCAAAGATTTTCACAGCCCTGGCCGGTCAGCGCCGAGATCTCGAACACCGGACCGTCCCAGCCGAAACCTTCGAGGAACGCCGCCACGCGCGCTTCGCGATCGTCCTCGGGCACCATGTCCAACTTGTTCAACACGAGCCAGCGCGGCTTCTGATAAAGCTCTTCGTCGTACTTGCGCAGCTCGTTGACGATGGCCTTCGCTTCCACGACCGGATCGATCGATTCGTCGAACGGTGCAATGTCGACGATGTGCAGCAGCAGGCCGGTGCGCTGCAGGTGACGCAGGAACTGATGGCCGAGGCCGGCGCCTTCCGCCGCGCCTTCGATCAGCCCCGGAATGTCAGCGATTACGAAACTGCGGCTCGGCCCGACGCGCACGACGCCAAGATTCGGCGCGAGCGTCGTGAACGGGTAGTCAGCGATTTTCGGCCTCGCGTTCGACACCGACGAGATAAACGTCGACTTGCCCGCATTCGGCATGCCGAGCAGACCTACGTCGGCCAGCACTTTCAGCTCGAGGCGCACCATGCGGCGCTCGCCCGGCTTCCCGTCGGTCTTCTGACGCGGAGCGCGGTTCGTGCTGGACTTGAAATGCAGGTTGCCGAGACCGCCGGCGCCACCTTGCGCGATTTGCACGCTCTGGTTGTGCTCGGTCAGATCGGCGATCAGCTCGCCGGTTTCCATGTCCGTGATGGTGGTGCCGACCGGCATGCGCAGCGTGATGTCGTCACCGCCCTTGCCGTAGCAATCCGATCCGCGGCCGTTTTCGCCGTTGCGCGCCAGATGTTTTTTCGCGTAGCGGTAGTCGATCAGCGTGTTGATGTTGCGGTCTGCGACCGCAATCACACTGCCACCCCGGCCGCCGTCGCCGCCATCGGGGCCGCCGAACGGAACGAATTTCTCGCGGCGCATCGACGCGCTGCCATCCCCTCCGTCGCCGGCGATGACTTCAATCCTCGCTTCGTCAATGAACTTCATGCGTTACTCCGTCCCGTGGTGTACTGCCCGATTCGATGCAGGTGTTGATACTGATTGGATTCTGCTATTTTGCCGCGCGCGCCGCGCGTTGATCAATCGACCGAACGGCATAGTCGCCGATTAGAAGCGATCGGCTGCGCGGCTTCGACGCCAAGCTAAAGAGGCGCCGCAATAAAAAAGGCCCCGCGAACTTCGCGGGGCCTTTTTCCGGTCCTGAAGCCCGTGCCTGATTAAACTCAGGCCGCCGGGACGACGGAAACGGTGTGCTTCTTCGCCGCGCCCTTCGTCGAGAACTGGACGTGGCCGTCCTTCAGCGCGAACAGGGTGTGATCCTTGCCCATGCCGACGTTCTCGCCAGCGTGCATGCGCGTACCGCGCTGACGCACGATGATGCCACCAGCGTTGATAGCCTGGCCGCCGTAAACCTTAACGCCGAGACGCTTCGATTCCGAGTCGCGGCCGTTCCGGGACGATCCGCCTGCCTTTTTGTGTGCCATTTGATTTGCTCCTTAACCGGTGCGCTTACGCGTTGATCGCGTCGATGCGCAGTTCGGTATAGTTCTGGCGGTGGCCGCCATGCTTCTGGTAGTGCTTCCGGCGACGCATCTTGAAGATGGTCACTTTTGCGTGACGACCTTGCGACACGACGGTAGCCTTGACGGAAGCCCCACTGACCAGCGGCGTACCGAACTTAATCGATTCGCCTTCGCCCACTGCGAGAACCTGGTCGAGCGTGATTTCAGCGTCAATGTCTGCCGGTATCTGTTCTACTTTAAGTTTTTCGCCGACGGCAACCTTGTACTGCTTGCCACCGGTTTTTATGACCGCGTACATTGAGAACCTCACTCTGTATTCATTTTTTCCACGCACCGCGCGCGGAAACTGTCGATTATACATAGAGTTAGCTGCTCGGTCAAAACCTGCTTGCCAAACCACCTGCTGCCCGGCTTCCTCCTCTTTCACGCTGCTTCGCGCACTGACTTGGCGCGGCCCTAACACCATGCGGAAACGCATCCGTGCCGCAGCCGACGACCCGGAAGCGCCCCGATCGCCTTATAATTCGCGGCACTACCCAATTCAGCCATCATGTCGTCGACTGCCACCCCCTCCCCCAACGTCGCCAGCCTGCTTGCTCCGATCGCCGAAGACATGCAGCAGGTCAATCGCGTCATCCGGCAACGTCTTGCGTCGGACGTGATGCTGATCAACCAGATTTCCGAGTACATCATCAGCGCTGGCGGCAAGCGGCTGCGGCCCGCGCTGCTTTTGCTCGTAGCGGGCGCGCTGGGCGATACGACGGGACATCGGCACGAGTTGGCCGCGGTCGTCGAATTCATCCACACGGCCACGCTGCTGCATGACGACGTGGTCGACGAGTCGGACCTGCGGCGCGGCCGCCAAACGGCCAACGCCCTGTTCGGCAACGCCGCGAGCGTGCTGGTCGGCGATTTCCTTTACTCGCGCTCGTTCCAGATGATGGTCGGCGTGGGCAAAATGCGCGTGATGGAGATTCTGTCGGAGGCGACCAACATCATCTCCGAAGGTGAAGTGCTGCAGTTGCTGAACATGCACGATGCGGACGTCGACGAAGCCCGCTACATGCAGGTGATCCGCTACAAGACCGCCAAGCTGTTCGAGGCAGCCGCCCAGCTCGGCGCAGTGCTGGCCGGCGCGGACGCGAAAACCGAAGCCGCCGCCGCCGAATACGGCCGCCGAATTGGCACCGCGTTCCAGATCATGGACGACTGGCTCGACTACACGGGTACGGCCGAGTCGATGGGCAAGAACGCCGGCGACGATCTGCGCGAAGGCAAACCGACGCTGCCGCTCATCTATCTGATCGAACGCGGCACGCCCGAGCAGTCCGCGCTTGCGCGCGAAGCGATCGAGCAAGGCGGCACCGACCGTTTCGATACGATTTTCGAGGCTATCACGCGCTCTGGCGCGCTCGATCACACGCTCGAGTGCGCGAAACAGGAGGCTCAGGCAGCCGCAGCGGCAATTTCTTCATTTCCCCATTCCATTTTCAAAGAGAGCCTGCTAGAATTATGTTCTTACTCGACGGCAAGACAGTCTTGAACAAGACTTAAACGCCGAATTAGTCTGAATCGAGTCAGCAGTACCAAATCGGGGTGTAGCTTAGCCTGGTAGAGCGCTACGTTCGGGACGTAGAGGCCGGAGGTTCGAATCCTCTCACCCCGACCAGAATTTTCCTTGTTAGATCAAGGTTCAATAACCGCCGCAGCGTTGCTGGGCGGTTTTTTTGTTTTGTGCGGTGATTTTTAGCTGCCCTCGTGCTTCGCTGCAGTCTTTCCCGTCCGGGTAGTCCTGCAGCCCGTATGTTGCCGCGTTGTCGTTCTCGCGGCCGCTACCGTCCAGGGCGGAACGCGCAGCCCCCTCTGCTATATTCTCTCCATCCTTCCCCCCTATTTTTCACGACGCGTGGAACAACTTCCCTTATGGGCGCAGATAGGCGCCGTCCTTCTGCTGCTCGTCTGCTCCGCCTTTTTTTCCATTTCCGAGACAGCGATGATGGCGCTCAACCGTCATCGCCTCAAACATCTCGCCAGCAAGAACACGCTCGGCGCGAAAACGACCCAGGGCCTGCTTGCAAAAACCGATCAGTTGCTGAGCGTGATCCTGATCGGCAACAACCTGTTCAACACAATCATTCCGGTACTCACCACGTCGGTCGCTTTGCATACGTTCGGCCGCAATAGCCTCGTGCTGTCGATCGCGACTGGTATCGTCGCGTTCCTGATCATCGTGTTCGCGGAAATCACGCCGAAGATCGTCGGCGCGACGTTTCCCGAAAAGATCGCGCTGCCCGCGAGCCTCCTGATCGCACCGCTGATGCGAGTCGCGAGACCGCTGATCTGGTTCGTCAACCTGTTCGCGACCGGCATCCTGCGCGTGCTGCACATCAATACGAAGGGCGCGCGCGACCAGCGGCTGTCCACCGAAGAACTGCGCACCATCGTGCTCGAGTCCGGCAGCTTCATGCCGACCAAGCACCGCAGCATCCTGCTGAACCTGTTCGACCTCGAAAACATCTCCGTCGACGACGTGATGATCCCGCGCCGCCGCATCGAGGCGCTCGACTTCGATGCACCATTCGAGCAGATCCTGCATCAACTGGAGACCTGCTATCACAACAAGCTGGTCGTCTACCAGGGCGACATCGACCGCGTACTCGGTGTGCTGCATGTGCGCAAGACGCTGTCGGCGCTGCACAATCAGGAGCTCGAACGCGACACCTTGCACGATCTGCTCGCCGAGCCATACTTCGTGCCGAGCGGCACGCCGGTATTCCAGCAGCTGCAATACTTTCAGGAAAGCCGGCAGCGCATCGCGCTCGTCGTCGACGAATACGGCGAACTGCAGGGTCTTCTGACGCCCGAAGACATCATCGAAGAGCTGATCGGCGAATTCACCACGTCGATTCCGCGTGGCGCCAGTTCGCGCGGCGGCTGGAACGAGGCGGGCGAATGCATCGTCGCGGGCAGCATGCCGTTGCGAGAGCTGAACCGCTGGCTGCAACTCGCGCTGCCGACCGACGGCCCCAAAACGCTCAACGGCCTGATCCTCGAAATCCTCGAAGACATCCCCGACGGCGACGTTTGCGTGCGCATTGGCGACATCAAGCTCGAAGTGATGCGCAGCGACGATCAGGCGATCCGCACCGTCAAGCTGTTCAAACCGCCGTCGCGCACGAAGGCTGGTAGAACACGGTCCGGCTGAGCTTTGCACCGTTGCTCGCTGATTCACGGTCAGCATCGCACAGGCTCCCAACGCGCGCCATTAGCCGAATGGCCGAGTGGCATTCGGACGCCCACAACCGGAAGATAAAGCCGTCATGTTCTACAGGCGGCTCATCACCGGTCTCTCATGCAAACTCCCTTTGCCCCCGCCGCGGCATTGCCGCGTCCACTCGCTGCCGACGGCGAAACCAGCGCAACGAGTCTGAACGATCCCGACAACGCTCCAGCCGTGCGTCTGTTGACCGACACGTTGCACGAAGCGACGCGGCGCAATGCGTCTGACATCCACGTCGAGCCGGCCGAGCATGGCTGGCGTGTGCGTCTGCGCATCGACGGCGTTCTGCATGAAATCCCGCGGCCGCCAGCGCACCTGCGCGACGCATTCGTCACGCGCATCAAGGTGCTCGCGCGCATGGACATCGCCGAGCGACGCGTGCCGCAAGACGGCCGGCTGCGCCTCGCGACATCGCCAGGACGGATCGAGGACTACCGCGTCAATTCGCTGCCGACGCTGTTCGGCGAAAAGCTCGTGCTACGCCGGCTCGATGCGCTGCCCGCGGATCTGTCGCTCGATTCGCTCGGCCTCGATCCGGCACAGCGCGAAACCGTCGACGCCGCGATCCGCGCGCCGCATGGCCTGATGCTCGTCACCGGACCGACGGGTAGCGGCAAAACGCTGTCGCTGTACTGCTTCCTGAATTTGCTGAATGGCGAGGCGCGCAACCTCTGCTCGGTCGAAGACCCGGCGGAGATCCAGCTCGCCGGCATCAACCAGGTCAGCGTGCGCGAAAAAGCCGGGCTGACCTTCGCGGTCGCGCTGCGGGCGTTCCTGCGTCAGGATCCGGACGTGATCATGGTCGGCGAGATCCGCGACAACGAAACCGCCGACGTCGCCGTGAAGGCCGCGCAAACCGGTCACCTCGTGCTGTCCACGCTGCATACGAACGACGCGCCCGCGGCCATCGCGCGACTCATCGATATCGGTGTCGAGCCATACAACCTGGCCGCCGCGCTGCGCATCGTGACCGCGCAGCGGCTCGTGCGACGACTGTGCGTCGCGTGCCGCACGCCCGCGCCGCATTCGACGGCAGCACTTAAGACCGCAGGCTTCGGCGAGCATGAACTCGACGGCTGGCAACCGTATGCGGCGACCGGCTGCGCGGTTTGCCACGGCATCGGCTATCGGGGGCGCGTCGGCATCCATCAGGTGATGCCCGTCTCCGACGCGATGCGCGAGCTGATCGTCGCAAGTGCAGGCGTGCACGAGCTGGCCCACCTCGCCCACACCGAACGGGTCGCGACGTTACGCGACGCGGCGCTTGCGCGTGTGCGCGACGGCACCACGAGTCTCGCCGAAGCACTCGCCGCCACGGAGGTCGCATGAGTATCGCCACACTGTCACCGCCGCTGCCCGGCGCAGCCGACCTACGCTTCAGATGGCGCGGCGTCGACGCGGATGGCACACGCCAGAGCGGTACGCTGATCGCACCCGACGCGAGCGCCGCGCGCACGATGCTCAAGCGCGACAACCTCTTTGTCGTCGAACTCTCAACACAAGGGCCGGCGCCACGCCCGAAGACTAGCGCGGCCGATGTCACGCTGTTCACGCGACAACTGTCCAGTCTGCTGCGTGCCGGTTTGCCGCTCGCACCCGCGCTCGAACTACTCGCGCAGTCGCCGACGTCGGGCCAGCGGCAAGGAATGCCGCGCATCGTCGGCACTATCGCGCGCGACATCACCGCAGGCCTGCGCTTTTCGGCGGCCTTGCAGCGGCACCCGGCGCAGTTCAATGCGCTGTACTGCCAGCTCGTCGAGGTCGGCGAGGCGGCGGGCGCGCTCGTCACCGTGCTCGCCCGCCTCGCCGACGATCGCGAACGCGCCGCCGCGCAGCGCGCGAAAGTGCGCGCGGCGCTGACCTATCCGGTCGCGATCCTGCTGCTCGCCATCGCGATCACCGCGGCGTTGCTGGTGTGGGTCGTACCCACGTTCAAGCAGATCTTCGACGGCTTCGGCGCGCAGCTGCCCGCGCCGACTCAGTTCGTACTGGCGCTATCGGCGGGCGCCGCGCGCTGGAGCGTACCGCTGTTCGTGCTGATGGTCGCACTGAGCTCCGCGATCACGTTTGTCCTGCGCCGCTCCGCGAGCGCGCGCATCCGCTTCGCGCGCACGGCGCTCAACCTGCCCGTGGCCGGCCCGCTGCTGCGCACGTTGTGCGCGGCGCGCTGGAGCCGCGCGCTCGGCACGTTGCTGTCGGCCGGCACGCCGCTCGCCGACGCGTTCGATTCGCTCACGCAGGCGACCGGCAATGCCTTCTTCGATCGCGCGACGGCAAGCATCGCCGTGAGGCTGCGGCGCGGCGAACGGCTCGCCGCGGCGATGCGTGCGGCGCACTGTTTTCCTCGCGAGGTCGTGCAGCCGGTTGCCGTCGCCGAGGAGTCCGGCGCGCTCGACAGCATGCTGCTCGATGTCGCGTCGCTTGCGGATCGCCAGGTTGACGACAGGATCGGCACGCTATCGAGTCTGTGCGAGCCGCTCGTCATCGTCGTGCTCGGCACGCTGGTCGGCGGCCTCGTGATCGCGATGTATCTCCCCATTATTCAACTCGGCAACGTGGTGTAGCATCGCAGCCGAATCCACTCCTTCACCATGCAGGCACCTCTTCCACTCGTGTCACAAACTTCCTCCAACCTGCTCGCGGGCATACTGCCAGGCCGCATTGCAAGCGATATCGGTCTCGGGTTCGCCAGCCTGCCCACCGGCGTGCAGATCGCGTTCGCAATCGTGCTCGGCCTCGTGATCGGCAGCTTCCTGAACGTCGTCGTGCATCGGCTGCCGATCATGCTCGAGCGCGCGTGGCGCGTCGAAATCAGCGAGGCCAGCGACGAGCCGCAGCCCGACGACGGATTGCCGGCGCGCTACAACCTGTGGGTGCCGCGTAGCGCGTGCCCGCATTGCGGCCACGTGCTGAGCGCGTGGGAAAACCTGCCGGTTCTGAGCTACGTTCTATTGCGCGGCCGTTGTTCCGCTTGCGGCACGCATATCAGCCCGCGTTACCCGTTGCTCGAAATCGCGAGCGCCGCTTTCGCGGCAGGCGCATTGATCGCGTTCGGCCCGAGCCTGATGGCATTCGCCGCGTTCGGCCTGTGTGCAACGCTGCTCGCGATGAGCGCGATCGACATCGACACACACCTGCTGCCCGATTCCTTGACGCTACCGCTGTTGTGGGCCGGCCTGATCGTCAATTTCAACGGCATGTTCGCGAACCTGCATGATGCGGTGCTCGGCGCTATCTTCGGATATCTGGTTTTGTGGGCTGTGCATTGGGTGTTCAAGCTCGTGCGCGGCGTCGAAGGCATGGGCTATGGCGACTTCAAGCTGCTCGCCGCGCTCGGCGCGTGGCTAGGCTGGCCCGCGCTTCCGCAGATCGTGCTGATCGCCGCGGTGGCCGGCGCCGTGATCGGCCTCGCGGCAACGTGGCGCGGCCGCATGCGCTTCGAGGAGCCGCTGCCGTTCGGGCCGTTTCTCGCCGCGGGCGGTGCGCTCACGCTGTTTGTCGGCACGCCGCTTTATCTGGCTCTGGGAGGCTGAAGCATGTTCGTTGTGGGACTCACCGGCGGCATCGGTAGCGGTAAATCGACGGTGGCCAATCTGTTCGCTGCGCGGGGTGTGCCGCTCGTCGACACGGACGTGATCGCGCATCGCATCACCGCGCCGCGTGGCCTGGCGATGCCGCACATCGCCGCCGAATTTGGCACCGAGTTCGTCGCCGCCGATGGCTCGCTCGATCGCGCCCGCATGCGCACGCTCGTGTTCAGCGACGAGACCGCACGCAAACGTCTCGAAGGGATTACGCATCCGCTGATTCGCGCGGAAACCGAGCGCGAGGAGCGCGAAGCGCAAGGGCCGTATGTGATCGTCGTGGTGCCCTTGCTGGTCGAGTCCGGAACATGGAAGACTCGCGTGAATCGCGTGCTCACCGTCGATTGCAGCGTCGACACGCAGATCGCGCGCGTGATGAGCCGTAACGGCTTCAGCCGCGAGCAGGTGCTTTCGATCATCGCGCGCCAGGCCACGCGCGAAGCACGCCTCGCCGCCGCCGACGACGTGATCGTCAACGACAACGCGCCGCTCGAAGAACTCGAGGCGCAGGTCGACGCTCACCATCGCGCGTATCTGTCGCTTGCGCAGGGTCACGCCGAGTCCTAGCGCGTGCAGGAACCGAAGCGCCTAGTACATCGTGAACTCGCGAAAAAAGTTGCGAAAGCGCGTGGAAAGAGTGCGTGATTGCTTGGGTAGTCTCACGGCATTAGAATGTTTTGCATTCCTGTCACCGACCACGCCCGAGGCGAGCCCGCTTGATCCTTTACGAGTACCCCTTCAATGAGCGAATCCGGACGCTGTTGCGGCTCGAAGACCTGTTCGAGCGCTTCACGTTCTTTCTGACTCAGGAAGACGCGCGGGAACATCACGTCGCACTGACAACGCTGTTCGAAATCTCCGAAGTGGCGGGTCGCGCGGATCTGAAGTCGGATCTGATGAAAGAGCTCGAGCGGCAGCGGCAAACGCTCGCGCCATTTCGCGGCAATCCGGGCATCGAGCAGAACGCGCTCGAAGCGGTGCTTGGCGAAATCGAACAGACCCTCGCGGGGCTCACGCAGATGCAAGGCAAGACCGGCCAGCATCTTGCAGACAACGAGTGGCTCGCGAGCATTCGCAGCCGCGCAATCATCCCCGGTGGCACCTGCAAATTCGATCTGCCCTCGTATTACGCGTGGCAACAGTTACATCCCGATCAGCGTCGCCAGGACATCGCCAAGTGGGTGACACCGCTTTTGCCACTGCGTGACGCGGCCACGATCGTGCTGCGACTCGCGCGCGAGTCGGGCCAGGCGTCAAAGGTGATGGCGATGCAAGGCAGCTATCAGCAAATGCTGTCGGGCCGCTCGTATCAATTGATGCAGGTTCGCGTGGCTCCCGAATTGCGCGTGATTCCCGAAGCGAGTGCCAACAAGTACATGCTGTGGGTGCGCTTCACGGTGCAGGACGGCGATCTGCGGCCGCGCGCGGTCGACGTCGACGTGCCGTTTCAGCTTACGCTCTGCAGCCTGTAACAGCCTGTAGACCGCCACACCATCCAACAGGCCACTCCGGATCTGACCGAGCGCGCCTTTGAAGCGGCGCGAAATAGCCCTATATTCGTTACTTGTTCCGTTTGCGATTGACCGTCCGACCGTATGCCTACCGTCGTCAAATGTCCTACCTGCGGTAAAGATGTCCTCTGGACCCCTGAGAGCCGCTTCCGTCCTTTCTGCTCCGAGCGCTGCAAGCAGATCGACCTCGGCGCATGGGCCGCCGAAAAATACAAGATTGGCGGCAATGAACAGGAAGGGTCTTCGTCCGAAGAGGAAACACCGCGCGGCGACTACAACCCGCACTGAGCGCACCAGTAAAAAAGCCACGCGGGCCGGCGCTGCCGAGACAGCGCCCGCTATCGCGTGGCCTTTTCAGTCACGCTCTTCAGTCAATCACTTCTTCTCGGCCGCGAGCCACTCCAACACCGGAATCGTTGCCGGCAGCAACGGCGAGACATCCGCAGGCAAGCTTTGCCACACGAAAGCCTGACCTTCACGCCCGTGTGGCTCGCCCGACCACTGCGTCACCTTGCAGAAGAAGAGGCGCACATACGCATGCGGATAATCGTGTTCGAGCGTATGCCACAGGTGGCTCGCCTCGACCTCGATTCCCAGCTCCTCGTGCAGCTCGCGCGCAAGCGCGGCCTCGACCGATTCGCCCGCTTCAAGCTTGCCGCCCGGAAACTCCCAGTAGCCCTCGTACGGCTTGCCCACCGGACGCTGCGCGAGCAGATAGCGCCCATCCGGCTGTACCAGCACGCCGACCGCGACTTCAGTGACCGGACGGCCCGCGCCGATTTCGCCGGCTGCTTTGCGGGCGTTTTCGCTTGCTTCGTTCATGCCGACGTCTTACGGCCGGACCAGTCACGCGCGAACTGCCACGCGACCCGTCCCGAGCGCGAGCCGCGCTCGAGCGCCCACACCAGCGCATCGCCGCGCGCCGTCTCGATCTCTGCGTCGTCGCAACCGAAGTGACGCAGCCAGTGCGCGATGATCGTCAGGTAATCGTCCTGCTTGAACGGATAGAAGCTGACCCACAGCCCGAAACGCTCGGACAACGAAATCTTCTCTTCCACCAGTTCGCCCGGATGAATCTCTCCGTCCGGCATGTGCTTGTAGGTCTCGTTGTCGCTCATGTACTCGGGCAGCAGATGGCGGCGGTTCGACGTCGCGTAGATCAGCACGTTGTCCGACTGCGCGGCGACCGAACCGTCGAGCGCGACCTTCAGCGCCTTGTAGCCCGACTCGCCCTCTTCGAACGACAGGTCGTCGCAGAACACGACGAAACGCTCAGGGCGCGTCGCGATCAGATCGACGATGTCGCCGAGATCGTGCAGATCGTCCTTGTCCACTTCGATCAGGCGCAGACCGTCCTTCGAGTACGCGTTCAGACACGCCTTGATCAGTGACGATTTGCCGGTGCCGCGCGCGCCCGTCAGCAGCACGTTGTTGGCCGGCTGTTGGCGCACGAATTGGCGCGTGTTCTGTTCGATCAGCCCTTTCTGGCGATCGATGTTCTGCAGATCGTCGAGCGTAATCGACGAAATGGCGGGCACCGGTTGCAGATAACCGCGCCCCTGGCGCTTGCGCCAGCGGAACGCGACCGCGGCCGACCAGTCGATCTCCGGCGCGGCGGGCGGAAGCATCGCTTCCAGGCGGCCGAGCACGGCTTCGGCCCGGGTCAGAAACTTTTCGAGTTTGTCCATGATGAGTAGGCGCGGTCCACGGCCGCGCATTGAACCTGATTACGAGCGGTAGTCGGCGTTGATGCTCACGTAGTCGTGCGACAGATCGCAGGTCCAGATCGTGGCTTGCGCATTGCCGCGTCCGAGCACGACGCGAATGCCGATCTCGCTCTTTTTCATGACGCGCTGGCCGTCTTCTTCGCGGTAGGCCGGGTTGCGGCCGCCGGCAGTCGCGACCAGCACGTCGTCGAGATACAGATCGATCTTGCCGACGTCGAGATCATCCACGCCGGCATAGCCGATGGCCGCGAGAATGCGGCCGAGGTTCGGGTCCGATGCATAGAAGGCCGTCTTCACGAGTGGCGAGTGGCCGATCGCGTAGGCGATCTGGCGGCACTCGCCGACGCTCGAGCCGCCTTCCACATGCACTGTCATGAATTTGGTCGCGCCTTCGCCGTCGCGCACGATCAGTTGCGCGAGGGTCTGTGCGACGTCGGTCACCGCGTCGCGCAACGCCGAGTAAGCGGGCGAATCGGTGGACGTGATCGCGGGCAGGCTCGATTTGCCCGAGGCGATCAGGATGAACGAATCGTTGGTCGACGTATCGCCATCGATCGTGATGCAGTTGAACGAGCGATCCGCAACGTGTTTCACGAGCTCGTCGAGCACGGGCTGCGCGACGGCCGCGTCGAACGCGAGGAAGCCGAGCATGGTCGCCATGTTCGGCTTGATCATGCCGGCACCCTTACTGATGCCGGTGAACGTGACCGTGTGACCGTCAATCGTGACCTTGCGCGATACCGCTTTCGGCAGCGTGTCGGTCGTCATGATCGACTGCGCCGCGTCGTACCAGTTCGCTTCCTTGCGGTTCGCGAGCGCGGCCGGCAAGCCGGCCTTCAGCCGATCGACCGGCAACGGCTCGAGAATCACGCCCGTCGAGAACGGCAGCACCTGCTCGGGCGCGATGTCGGCGAGACGCGCGAGTTCCGCGCAGGTTTCGCGCGTCGCCGCGAGGCCCGGCTCACCAGTGCCCGCGTTCGCGTTGCCGGTGTTGATCACCAGCGCGCGAATCGGTTTGCCGCCCGCGCGCACGCGCTGCAGGTTTTCCCGGCAGACCGTCACGGGCGCCGCGCAGAAGCGGTTCTGCGTAAACACGCCGCCTACCGTCGCGCTTTCGTCGACGGAAATGACGAGTAAGTCCTTGCGGTTCGGCTTGCGGATATTCGCTTCCGCCCAGCCGAGCGTGACGCCGGTGACGGGGTGGAGTTGAGCGGGATCGATCGATGGAAAGTTGACAGCCATGGTCGCGACCTGTCGAAGAAAATGCCGGCGGACGCCGGCATCGGGGAAACGGAACTGATGACCCGGGCGTGTTGCCGGGTCATCCGCGAAATCAAAACGGCCGAGCGGTGCTCAAAAACGACGCGGCGCGCCCGGAAGCGCGCCGTGTCGGCATCAAGCGATCTTGCCGTGGCACTGCTTGTACTTCTTACCGCTGCCGCACGGGCACGGGTCATTGCGGCCGACCTTCGGCACGTTGTCGGTATTCAGGTTCACGGTTGCCTGCGGCGCCGCGCCCTGGCCATGGCCGTGGCCGCGGCTCATCGCGTCGCCGATCATCGCGGCCGTAGCTGCTTCGGCTGCGACGGGCGCGGCGGCACCGGCTTCCGCGAACTCGGCATGACGGAACTCCACGTTCTCCAGATGACCGCCCTGCTCTTCCATCTGCTCCGCGGCCGCTTCGAGCTGCTCCGGCGACTGGATCTGCACGTTCATCACGATGCGCGTGACTTCGAGCTTCACGGCGTCAAGCATCGCGGCGAACAGTTCGAACGCCTCGCGCTTGTATTCCTGCTTCGGGTTCTTCTGCGCATAGCCGCGCAGATGGATGCCCTGCCGCAGATGGTCGAGCGCCGCCAAATGCTCGCGCCATGCGCGGTCGAGCGTCTGCAACATGATCGAGCGCTCGAACGCGCTGAACGATTCGCGGCCGACAAGCTGGACCTTCGCCTCGTACGCCTCGTCCGCGGCGGCCTCGACCGCTTCGAGAATCTCGTCCGAGCTGATCGAGTTCGACTCGTTGATCATTTCCTGGATCGCGAGGTCGAGCTGCCATTCGTTGCGCAGCACTTCCTCGAGCTCGGGCACGTCCCACTGCTCCTCGATGCTGCCCACCGGCACGAACTGATGCACGATGTCGCTGATCACGCCATGACGCATCGCGGTGATGGTCTCGGTGATGTCGTTCGCTTCGAGCAGTTCGTTACGCTGCTGGTAGATCACCTTGCGCTGATCGTTCGAGACATCGTCGTATTCGAGCAACTGCTTACGAATATCGAAGTTGCGCGCCTCGACCTTGCGTTGCGCCGATTCGATCGAGCGCGACACGATGCCCGCTTCGATCGCCTCGCCTTCGGGCATCTTCAGACGGTCCATGATCGCGCGCACGCGGTCGCCCGCGAAGATGCGCAGCAGCGGATCTTCCAGCGACAGATAGAAGCGCGACGAACCCGGATCGCCCTGACGGCCCGCACGGCCGCGCAACTGGTTATCGATCCGGCGCGACTCGTGACGCTCGGTGCCGATGATGTGCAGACCGCCCGCGGCCTTCACCTGATCGTGCAGCGCCTGCCATTCGTCGTACAGCTTCTGGATGCGGCGCTGCTTTTCGTCGTCGGCGAGCGTTTCGTCCTGCTCGATGAACGACGCCTGCTTCTCCGCGTTGCCGCCGAGCACGATGTCCGTGCCTCGGCCGGCCATGTTGGTCGCGATCGTGACGCGTTGCGGACGGCCCGCTTCCGCGACGATCGCCGCTTCACGTGCGTGCTGCTTCGCGTTCAGCACTTCGTGCGGCAGACCGGCCTGCTTCAGCAGATGCGACAGCAGCTCCGAATTCTCGATCGACGTCGTGCCGACCAGCACCGGCTGACTGCGCTCGAAGCACTCGCGGATGTCGCGGATCACCGCGTCGTAGCGTTCCTTCGCGGTCTTGTAGATCTGATCCTGCCTGTCGATCCGCTTGGGCGGTCGGTTGGTCGGGATCACGATCGTTTCGAGACCGTAGATCTCGTTGAATTCGTACGCTTCGGTGTCGGCCGTGCCGGTCATGCCGGCGAGCTTCGCGTACATGCGGAAGTAGTTCTGGAACGTGATCGACGCGAGCGTCTGGTTCTCGCTCTGGATCTTCACGTGCTCCTTCGCCTCGACCGCCTGGTGCAGACCGTCCGACCAGCGGCGGCCCGCCATCAGACGGCCGGTGAATTCGTCGACGATGATCACTTCGCCGTTCTGCACGACGTAGTGCTGATCCTTGAAGAACAGCGTGTGCGCGCGCAGCGCTGCGTACACGTGGTGCATCAGCGTGATGTTCTGCGGCGCATACAAACTTTCGCCCTCGCCGATCAGGCCCCACTCGGAGAGCAGGCGTTCGGCCTTCTCGTGGCCCGACTCGGTCAGGAATACCTGGCGGCCTTTTTCGTCCAGCGTGTAGTCGCCCGGCTTCTCGACGCCGGTGCCGTCAGCCTTCTCTTCGCCGATCTGGCGCTCGAGCAGTGGCGGCAGCGCGTTCATGCGCACGTAGAGTTCGGTGTGATCTTCGGCCTGGCCAGAGATGATCAGTGGCGTACGCGCCTCGTCGATCAGGATCGAGTCGACCTCGTCGACGACCGCGAAATTCAGGCTACGTTGCACGCGCGCGTCGGTCTCATAGACCATGTTGTCGCGCAGGTAGTCGAAGCCGAATTCGTTGTTGGTGCCGTAGGTGATGTCCGCGGCGTAGGCTTCCTGCTTCGCCGTGTGCTCCATCTGAGACAGGTTGATACCGACCGACAGACCGAGGAAGTTGTACAGGCGCGCCATCCATTCGGCGTCGCGCTGCGCGAGGTAGTCGTTGACCGTGACCACGTGGACACCGCGGCCCGACAGCGCGTTCAGGTAGACCGGCAGAGTCGCGACGAGCGTCTTGCCTTCGCCCGTGCGCATCTCGCTGATCTTGCCGTAGTGCAGCGCCATGCCGCCGATCAGCTGCACGTCGAAGTGGCGCATCTTCAGCACCCGCTTGCTGGCCTCGCGGCAGACCGCGAACGCTTCAGGCAGGATTTTGTCGAGCGATTCGCCGCTCGCGACGCGCTGGCGGAATTCACCCGTTTTGGCGCGCAGTTGGTCATCCGTCAATTGCTCGATCTGCGGTTCGAGCGCATTGATCGCCGCGACGGTCTTTTGATATTGCTTGACTAGCCGCTGATTACGGCTGCCAAAAATCTTCTGAAGAAAACCGGTGGTCATCGGATCGGTGTCTGCGTCGCGGCTTCGGCTGGCTCGCGGTGTGCGCATTGCGCATACCGCGCCTGGGTCGGAAAGTCCTCGGCGGCTTAGTCCAAGAGTGAATTCGAATCGGGCATTTTAGCACGCGCCTCCGGCTGCGCTCGTGTCGAAGGCGTGACGGCGCCGGGCTCTGCCAGCCCCGCCCGGCAAACCTCCGGCGCGCCGCGGACCGGCTTCGCAAGCTGCCCCCGCGGTACAATCGCGACGTGAGCGCGCATGGTGCGCCCTCACTTCGTCATCGCTGAACATGAGCCGTTTTTCGTCCTTTTCAAGGCCGCCGAAGCAGTTCGATCTGCGCCGCCCGCAACCGCTCGCCGAGGTTCTCGGCCGCACGGACGCGTTCGCGGCGCTGCGCGCTGGCGTCGAGCAGATCGCCGCGCTCGAGAAGGACCTGCGCGAGCTGCTGCCCGATTATCTGGCGACTAGCATTGAACCCGGCTTCATCAAGGAAGGCGTGCTGGCCCTGTTCGCCGCGCATAACGCGCTCGCGGCGCGTCTGCGGCATCTGGAGCCGCGGCTGCTGGCGGATTTGCAGCAGCGCGGCTGGCCCGTGCATGCATTGAAGATTCGCGTGCGGCCGCAGCCGCTGAAGGAACCGCCGCCTGTCAAACAGGCGCGCATGACGCCGGCCGGCGCCGACGCGCTCCAGGCGTTGAGCGAGTCGCTCGCGCCGTCGCCGCTACAGGAAGCGCTCGCGCGCATGGCCGCGCGGCATCGGCGCAATCGCTAAGCGCTGAACGAAAAAAAACGGCCCGAATGGGCCGTTTTTTCATCTACTTGCCTGCAACACCGGCGTTATGCGAACGCCGTTTGCGTTTCGTAAGCGAAGCCGCGCGGGGCCTTCTGCGAGTCGTCGAAGGTGACGATTTCGTACGAGTCTTCGTGTGCAAGCAACTCGCGCAGCAGCGCGTTGTTCAGCCCGTGGCCCGACTTGTACGCGGTGTACGAAGCGAGCAGCGGATGACCGACCACGTACAGGTCGCCGATCGCGTCGAGCATCTTGTGCTTGACGAACTCGTCGTCGTAACGCAGACCGTCGTTGTTCAGGATACGGTACTCGTCGAGCACGATCGCGTTGTCCATGCTGCCGCCGCGTGCGAGGCCGAGCTCGCGCATCATTTCCACTTCATGCGCGAAGCCGAACGTGCGGGCGCGCGCGATTTCGCGCACATACGACGTGTTGGCGAAATCCACTTCCAGCGCCTGGCCGGTTTTGTCCACGGCCGGGTGACGAAAGTCGATCGTGAATTTGAGCTTGAAGCCGAAGTACGGATCGAGGCGCGCGAACTTGTCGCCGTCGCGGATTTCGACCGGCTTCGTGACCTTGATGAATTTCTTCGGCGCGTTTTGCTCTTCTATTCCCGCCGACTGGATCAGGAACACGAACGAACCCGCGCTGCCGTCCATGATCGGGATTTCCTCGGCGGTGACATCGACATAAAGGTTGTCGATGCCAAGACCGGCGCAGGCAGACATCAGATGCTCGACGGTCGACACGCGTACGCCGTCTTTCTGCAACACGGAAGCCAGACGCGTATCGCCAATCGCCATCGCCGACGCAGGAATGTCCACCGGCGTGGGCAAATCCACGCGCGAAAACACGATGCCAGTGCCCGGCGCCGCCGGACGGAGCGTCAGATTGACTTTACGGCCGGAGTGCAACCCGATGCCGACAGTCTTGACGATCGATTTGATTGTGCGCTGCTTCAACATGGTGGTCTTCTATTCGATTGAAAATCCTAATCAGGACTTTTTATTCCATAGCGGGAATTATACTCCAATCCCCATACAAGCGTCTTTGCAGGGAACGTATCAATCTGTTTCGCCGCATTACCCGCAGGGCTCAGCGACGGAAATCGTGACGGGCCGATGCCCCGGAACGGAGGCGTTTCCGGTCATCGGCCCGCGTAACGGCCTGTCACAAAAGCGTCGCAATCACCGTTGCCGAAGCGCCACGCGGCGTAAGCGCGCAGGTCCGCGCCGAAGGTGCGACGCCAGAGCTACTAGCGCAACGTAGCGAGAATACTCGCCGCATCGCTGACTTCGAATTTGCCGGCAGCTTCGACGTTCAGCGTCTTGACCACGCCGTCGTCGACCACCATCGCGTAGCGCTGGGAACGGAGTCCCATGCCGCGCGCCGACAGATCCTGCTCCAGACCAAGCGCCTGTGTGAAAGCCGCACTACCGTCCGCCATCATGCGCACCTTGCCCGAGGTGTGCTGATCGCGTCCCCACGCGCCCATGACAAACGCGTCGTTGACGGACACGCACCAGATTTCGTCGATGCCGGCAGCGCGCAACTGCTCGACGTGCCCGACATAGCCCGGTACATGTTTGGCCGAACAGGTCGGCGTGAACGCGCCGGGCAATCCGAAGATCACCACGCGTTTGCCCGCCGTCTGCTCGCGCACGTCGAAACTGTTCGGTCCGATCGTGCAGCCCGCCCGGTCGTCTTCGACATACTCGAAGAGCGTCGCGTCGGGAAGCTTGTCACCTTCCTTGATCATGCTCAGTCCTTTGCATCGATGCGAAGCACGCTCGCACGTCCTCGTGTCACGGTGAAGACCAACGTGAGCCCAACTATAGGCTCCGCCGTCAGGCGGCAGTCACTCCGTCCGCTTCGCGAATCAGCAGAGGGCAGTTACCCCTGCCGCGAATCAGACGATACGCGACCTGCTTGCCGTTCACCCGCCACGCTCGTGCATTCGTCCGCCAGCACTGCACTACGACACAACCTCACAGCGCGGCAACGAAGCCTGCCCGTGCGCTCAGTCCGCCTGCTTGCGCAGGAATGCCGGAATGTCGTACGTATCGACGCCCTTTTCCTGCAGCGCCTGCACGTGCGAAGCCGCCGTGTCGCGCGACGTGCGCCACACCGCCGGCGTGTCGAGCGCGCCGTAGTCGGCCGTGCTGGCGTGGCCTGCTGCCGGTGCGTACGCCGCATGCGCCATCGCGCCGATCGGCTGGTTGTCGGTGCCGGTGCGCAGAAGCGTCATCGGTGCCGACTGCTGCTTCTTCGCCGCGCGGCCAAGGCCCGTTGCCACGACCGTCACGCGCAGCGCGTCGCCCATCGCATCGTCGTACACCGCGCCGAAGATCACCGTGGCATCTTCCGCCGCATAGCTCTTGATCGTGTTCATGACTTCGCGCGTTTCCGACAGACGCAGCGAACGGCTCGAGGTGATGTTGACCAGCACGCCACGCGCGCCCGACAGATCGACGCCTTCGAGCAGCGGGCTCGCGACAGCCTGTTCGGCAGCCAGACGCGCACGATCGACGCCGGCGACCGTCGCCGTGCCCATCATCGCCTTGCCCTGCTCGCCCATCACGGTCTTCACGTCTTCGAAGTCGACGTTGACGAGACCGTCGACGTTGATGATTTCCGCAATGCCCGCGACCGCGTTGTTCAGAACGTCGTCAGCGCACTGGAAGCACTTGTCCATCTCGGCGTCATCGCCCATCACCTCGAACAGCTTGTCGTTCAGGACGACGATCAGCGAGTCGACGTGATCCTCCAGTTGCTGCGAACCGGCTTCCGCCACGCGCATACGCTTGCCGCCTTCGAATTCGAACGGCTTGCTGACGACGCCAACGGTCAGAATACCCATTTCCTTCGCGATCTGCGCGACGACCGGTGCCGCGCCGGTGCCCGTCCCGCCACCCATACCGGCGGTGATGAACACCATGTGCGCGCCGCGCAGTGCATCGGCGATACGCTCGCGTGCTTCCTCAGCGGCAGCGCGCCCCATTTCCGGCTTGGCGCCAGCACCCAGACCCGTGTTGCCGAGCTGGATCACCGCGGTGGCGCGCGAACGCGACAGAGCCTGCGCGTCCGTGTTCATCACGATGAAGTCGACGCCTTGCACGCCTTTGTTGATCATGTGCTGAACGGCATTGCCGCCAGCGCCACCTACTCCGACCACCTTGATGATGGTGCCGTTCGTTTCGGTTTCCAGCATCTGGAATTCCATGTTGCCTCCGTCAAGATAAAAAGTTACCGCCACTCGGCGTTATCCGGCAGGAGATCGGGCAACCTCCTGTCGCGCACCAGCCGCCGGCACCAGCGCGAATTACTCGAAACCTGTCATCAGAAGTTGCCGAGGAACCAGTCCTTCATGCGCGAGAACACCTGTCCCATCGACCCCGACTGCACCGCAACCTTGCGCCCGCGCATGCGCTGCGAGCGTCCTTCGACGAGCAGGCCCATCGCCGTCGAATAGCGCGGATTGCGCACGACGTCGGCGAGACCGCCCGCGTACTCCGGCACGCCAATCCGCACCGGCTTCAGGAAAATGTCCTCACCGAGCTCGACCATGCCGATCATCATCGACGCCCCGCCCGTCAGCACGACGCCCGAGCTCAGCAGCTCCTCGTAACCCGACTCGCGCACCACCTGCTGCACGAGCGAAAACAGTTCTTCGACGCGCGGCTCGATCACGGCTGCGAGCGCCTGGCGCGACAGCGTGCGCGGACCGCGCTCGCCGAGCCCCGGCACTTCAATCATCTCGTCCGGATCGGCGAGCGCCTGCTTGGCGATGCCGTAGTCGACCTTGATGTCTTCGGCATCCGGCGTCGGCGTGCGCAGCGCCATCGCGATGTCGCTCGTGATCTGGTCGCCGGCGATCGGAATCACTGCCGTGTGGCGGATCGCGCCTTCGCTGAAGATCGCGATGTCCGTCGTGCCGCCGCCGATATCGACCAGCACCACGCCCAGTTCCTTTTCGTCTTCCGTCAGCACCGCGAGCGACGACGCGAGCGGCTGCAGAATCAGGTCGTTCACTTCGAGCCCGCAGCGGCGCACACACTTGACGATGTTCTGCGCCGCGCTGACCGCGCCGGTGACGATATGCACCTTCACTTCGAGGCGGATGCCGCTCATGCCGATCGGCTCGCGCACATCTTCCTGACCGTCGATGATGAATTCCTGCGTGAGGATATGCAGCACCTGCTGATCGGTCGGGATGTTGATCGCCTTCGCCGTTTCGATCACACGCGCGACGTCCGCCTGCGTGACTTCCTTCTCCTTGATCGCGACCATGCCGCTCGAATTGAAGCTGCGGATATGGCTGCCGGCGATGCCGGTGAACACATTGGTGATCTTGCAGTCGGCCATCAGCTCGGCTTCCTCGAGCGCGCGCTGAATCGACTGCACGGTGGCTTCGATATTCACCACCACGCCCTTCTTGAGCCCCTTCGATTCGCTCTGGCCGAGACCGATCACCTCGTAGTGACCCTCGCCCTTCAACTCGGCGACGATGGCCACCACCTTCGACGTTCCGATGTCGAGGGCGACCAGCAGATCCTTATAGTCTTTACTCATAGCGTGCTCAGTGCGTGTGATGTCCGTTTACTTCTTGCCCTTGTCGGGTTCGCTGATGAAGCGCATGCCAGCGGCACGAATCGCGAAACCGTTCGGATAGCGCAAGTCCGCATACTCGATATCCTTTCCCCAACGTTGCGTCACCGCGCTCCATGCCGCAGTCAGGCGCTTGCTGCGATCGGCCAGCGTGTCCTGATTGCGTTCGCGCCCCAACTCCACCTGCGTGCCGTTCGACAGCTTCACCGTCCACGCGTAGCGCGGCGACAGCGTCACTTCCTCGGGCGCCGCGTTGATCGCCGCGAACCACTTCTGGAAGTCGTGATAACGCGCGACGACTTCCTTCGCCGTACCGTCCGGCCCGTCGAACGCAGGCAGGTCTCCGTCGAGTTCGCCCTGGTTCGCGGTGAACAGCTCGCCGTCGACGCTCACAAGCTGATCGCTGCCCCACGTCCCAAGCGGCTTGTACTCCTCGAGCGTGACAGCCAGTGCATTCGGCCACACGCGCCGCACGCTCGCGTGACGCACCCACGGCATCTGCTCGAACGCCTGCCGCGCGACGTCAAGATCGACCGTGAAGAAGTTGCCCTTCAGTCGCCCCACTACGCCTGCGCGCACCGTCGGCGAATTGATGTGCTCGGTGTCGCCGTCGATCTGGATTTCGCGCAGCGTGAAATTCGGGCGCTGGATCAGCCAGTAACCGCCCGCCGCCAGCAGCACGAGCACCAGCAACGCATGCAGCGCGTTGGTGGCGAGATTGAGCTGGCGAACGTTGTTCCACATGGTGTTGCTTGCGCTTGCCTTGGTTAATCCTGCAACGTCAGCGCCAACACGCCGACGACCAGTTCCTGATAGCTGATACCGACCGCGCGCGCCGCTTTCGGCGGCAGCGAGTGATCGGTCATGCCAGGCGCCGTGTTCACTTCGAGGAAATACGGTTTGCCTTCGCCATCGAGCATGAAGTCCGCACGGCCCCAATCGGTGCAGCCGAGCACGTCGAACGCGCGACGCGCGAGCACCTTCAGGTGCGCTTCTTCCTCGGCGCCGAGACCGCACGGAATCAGATACTGCGTATCGTTGGCGATGTACTTCGCGTGGTAGTCGTAGAACTCGCCGGCCGGCACGATACGGATCACCGGCAGGTCCAGATTGCCCGCGATGCACGCGGTGTACTCGCCGCCGCCTTCGATGCTCTTCTCGACCACGACGATGCGGTCGTACTTCACCGCTTCGATCAACGCGGCGGGCAACGCGTCCGCACTCTTCACCTTGATCACGGCGACGCTCGAACCCTCGCTCGCCGGCTTCACGAACAGCGGCAGACCGAGCTTCGCGACGATCTCTTTCGCGCGCGCTTCGTAGTCGTCACCGCGCAGCACCGCTTCGAACGGCGGCGTCGGAATGCCAAGCTGCTGCCACACGAGCTTGGTGCGGAACTTGTCGAGACCGAGCGCCGAGCCCAGCACGCCGCTGCCGGTGTAGCGGATGCCATAAAAATCCAGCGCGCCCTGAATCTGGCCGTTCTCGCCGTAGCCGCCATGCAGCGCGTTGAACGCGCGCACGAAGCCTTCGTCTTTCAACGCGGACAGGGGACGCTCGGCCGGATCGAACGGATACGCGTCGACGCCCGCGTCACGCAGGCCTTGCAACACGAGGCGCCCGGAATTGAGCGACACCTCGCGCTCGGCGGAGTTACCGCCGAGCAGCACTGCCACCTTGCCGAATTGTTTAGGGTCGATACTGCTCATGTCACACCTTCTGTTGCTGAGCGAGGCGAACCGGCACACCGCCGATCGAACCCGCGCCCATCGTAATCACCACATCACCGTCGCGCACTACCGTGGACAGCGCGTCCGGCACTTCATCGACCGTATCGACAAACACGGGCTCGACCTTGCCGGCGACGCGCAGCGCGCGCGCCAACGCGCGGCCGTCGGCGGCGACGATCGGCGCTTCTCCGGCCGCATAGACTTCGGTCAGCACGAGCGCGTCGACGGTCGACAGCACCTTCACGAAATCCTCGAAGCAATCACGCGTGCGCGTGAAGCGGTGCGGCTGGAACGCCAGCACCAGACGGCGGCCCGGAAACGCGCCGCGCGCCGCCGCCACCGTGGCGGCCATTTCGACCGGGTGGTGACCGTAGTCGTCCACCAGCGTGTAGGAGCCCGCGGCCTGGCCGTCGCTTGTGACCGGCACTTCGCCATAACGCTGGAAGCGTCGGCCGACGCCGTTGAAATCCGCGAGCGCTCGCTGGATATCGGCATCTTTCACCTCAAGTTCAGTCGCAATTGCAATTGCGGCCAACGCGTTCTGCACGTTGTGCTCGCCTGGCAGGTTCAACGTGATGTCGAGCGACGGCGCGTCTTCGCGCATCGCGGTGAAGTGCATGCGGCCTTCACGCGCTTCGACGTTGACCGCGCGCACCTGCGCTTCGGCCGCGAAACCGTAACGAATGATCGGCTTCGACACGAACGGCAGGATCTCCTTCACGTTCGGATCGTCGACGCACAGCACCGCGATGCCGTAGAACGGCAGACGGTGCGTGAATTCGATGAATGCCTGCTTCAGACGCGCGAAGTCGTGACCATAAGTGTCCATATGATCGGCGTCGATGTTCGTGATGACTTCGATCACCGGGAACAGGTTCAGGAACGACGCATCCGATTCGTCCGCCTCCGCGACGATGAAGTCGCCGGTGCCCAGACGCGCATTCGCGCCCGCGCTGATCAGCCGCCCGCCGATCACGAAGGTCGGGTCGAGCCCGCCCGCGGCGAGGACGCTCGCGACGAGCGACGTGGTCGTCGTTTTGCCGTGCGTGCCGGCAATCGCGATGCCCTGCTTCAGGCGCATCAGTTCCGCGAGCATCACCGCGCGCGGCACGATCGGAATGCGGCGATGACGCGCGGCCAGCACTTCCGGGTTGTCGCTGCGCACCGCGGTCGACACCACCACCGCGTTCGCGCCTTCGATGTTCTCCGCGGCGTGGCCGATCGAAATGCGCGCGCCGAGCGCGGCGAGGCGCTCGGTGACCGCGTTGCCCGACAGGTCCGAGCCGCTCACCTGATAGCCGAGATTGACGAGCACTTCGGCGATGCCGCTCATGCCGACGCCGCCGATGCCGACGAAATGAATGTGTTTGACGATGTGTTTCATTGCTTTCCTTCTGGGCTCACGCCCGCCATCGAACCCGCACCCGCCACCGTCGCGCAGATCTGCGCGACCTGTTCGGTGGCATCCGGTTTCGCGAGCGAGCGCGAACGCTCCGCCATTTCCGCGAGACTTTCCCGCGTCTGGCTGCGCAACCAGTCGGCGAGCTTTTCCGCCGACAGATCGCGTTGTTGCACGACCAGCGCCGCGCCGTTGTCGGCGAGGAACGCTGCATTAGTGGTCTGGTGATCGTCGACCGCGTACGGGAACGGCACGAACAGCGCCGCGACGCCGACCGCCGAAATTTCCGATACCGTCATCGCACCCGAGCGGCAGATCACCAGATCGGCCTGGGCGTAGGCACTCGTCATGTCGTCGATGAACGGCACGAGCGAGACGTCCGCCCCTGCCTGCAGACCCGCCGCCGCGTAGTTCTCGCGCAGCGCGTCGATATGCTTGGCGCCCGCCTGATGCACGATGCGCGGCCGCTCGTTCGGCGCGAGCAAAGCGACCGCGCGCGGCACGACTTCGTTCAACGCGGCGGCGCCGAGACTGCCGCCCACGACGAGCACGTTCAGCGGACCATTACGCTGCGCGTAGCGTGCTTTGGGTGCATTCGCGCGCGCAAGTTCCTCGCGAATCGGATTGCCGGTCCATTCGCTGTGCGGCAACGCATTCGGAAATGCGACCAGCACGCGCTTCGCGAGCTTTGCGAGCACCTTGTTCGCGAGACCCGCGATCGAATTCTGTTCGTGCAGCACGAGCGGCCGGCCACTCAGCGCGGCCATCAGACCGGCCGGGAACGTGATGTAGCCGCCCATGCCGAGCACGACGTCGGGCTTCACGCGACGCAGCACGCTCAAGCTCTGCGTGCACGCGCGCAGCAGGTTCACCGGCAGCATCAGCTTGGTCCTCAGCCCCTTGCCGCGCACGCCGCCGAAGCGCACGTATTCCATCGCAATGCCGTGCTTCGGGACGAGCGTCGCTTCCATGCCCGCGGGGTTGCCGAGCCACACGACTTTCCAGCCCCACGCCTGCATCAGATGCGCGACCGCGAGCCCCGGGAACACGTGTCCCCCGGTGCCGCCGGCCATCACCATCAGCGTGCGTTGTGGCAGGGCCGTCATACTTTGCCCCCGCGCATCAGCACACGATTTTCGTAGTCCACCCGCATCAATACCGCGATCGCCACGCAGTTCAGCAAAATGCCCGAACCGCCGTAGCTGACGAGCGGCAACGTGAGACCCTTGGTGGGCAAAAGACCGAGGTTCACACCCATGTTGATGAAGGTCTGCGCGCCGAACCAGATACCGACGCCCTTCGCGACGAGACCCGCGAACGTGCGATCGAGCGCGAGCGCCTGACGGCCGATCTCGAACGAGCGGCGCACGATCCAGTAGAACATCAGGATCACGACCAGCACGCCGACGAAACCCAGCTCCTCGCCGATCACCGCGAGAATGAAGTCGGTATGCGCCTCCGGCAGATAGTTGAGCTTCTCGACGCTGCCGCCGAGCCCCACGCCAAACCATTCGCCGCGCCCGAACGCGATCAGCGAGTGCGTGAGCTGATACGCCTTGCCCTGCGCGTAACGGTCGTCCCACGGATCAAGGTACGCGAAGATCCGCTCACGACGCCACGGCGACGCCCACACCAGCAACGTGAACGTGCCCACCGCGGTCGCGACGAGGCCGCCGAACAGCTTGCCGTTCACGCCGCCGAGGAACAGCACGCCCATCGCGATCGCCGCGATCACCATGAACGCGCCCATGTCCGGTTCGAGCAGCAGCAGCATGCCGACGAGACCGACCGCGACCGCCATCGGCAGGAAGCCTTTCGCGAGGCTGTGCATGTATTCCTGCTTGCGCACCGTATAGTTCGCCGCGTAGATCGTCACCGCGAGCTTCATGATTTCCGACGGCTGCATGTTCGTGATGCCGAGCGGAATCCAGCGGCGCGCACCGTTCACGCCCTTGCCGATGTGCGGAATCAGCACGATCACGAGCGCGACGAGCGAGATCAGGAAGAGCTTCGGCGCGTACTTGTCCCACGTCGAAATCGGAATGCGGAACGACGCGACGCCGATCGCCGAGCCCATCAGCACGAAGATGATCTGGCGCACGAGGAACGCCCAATCGCGGTACGACGCGTACTTCGGCGAATCGGGCATGGCGATCGACGCCGAGTACACCATCACGATGCCGAGCCCGAGCAGCGCGACGACGACCCACAGCAGCGAGTGATCGTAGTCGAGCATGCGCGAGCGCAGAGGCCGCACGCCGTTGACCGCGCTCGCGAGACCGCTGCCGCCCGTGCGGGTGGACCTGCGCGCCGCGGCGCCGTTGCGGCCGGCTGGTTCGCGCGCACCGAAGCGTTCCGACCAGCTCATATCATCGTCCCCCGTTCGGCCGCGATCTCTTCGACCGTGCTGCGGAATACCGCCGCGCGGTGTGCGTAACCCTTGAACATGTCGAAGCTCGCGCACGCAGGCGACAGCAGCACCGCGTCGCCGGGCTGAGCGAGCGCGGTGGCCGCGCGCGTCGCGTCTTCGAGCGTCGCGTAATCGGTAATCGCGACGCCGCTATGTTCGAGCGCCGCGCGAATCTGCGGCGCGTCGCGGCCGATCAGCATCACCGCGCGACACCAGCGCATCACCGGCGCGGCGAGCGGCTCGAATGCCTGCCCCTTGCCATCGCCGCCGGCGATCAGCACGACGCGTTGCGCGAGACCGTCGAGCGCGGCGACCGTCGCGCCGACATTGGTGCCCTTGCTGTCGTCCACATAGTCGATGCCGTCGATCGACGCGATCAGTTCCACGCGATGCGGCTCACCGCGATATTCGCGCAGGCCGTGCAGGAGCGGCGCACCGGGCAGGCCGATCGCGCGTGCGAGCGCATACGCGGCCAACGCGTTCGCGGCGTTGTGCAAGCCGCGGATGCGCAACGCGTCGGCGGGCATCAGGCGCTTCAGCGCGATGTCAGGCGTTGCGGCTGCTTCGTTCTTGCGACGGCGCTTCGTGGTGGGCTCGTCGCTCGCGTCGCGATCTTGCGCCTCGACGAGCCACACCATGCCGTTCTCGCGCAAAAGGCCGTAGTCGCCGTCGTTCTTCGGCTCGGTCACGCCGAACGTGACGATCTCCGCGTCGCCGCCTGCAGGCGCGAGCGCCATCACGCGCGCATCGTCGCGGTTCAGTACGCGCACCGTCTGTGTACCAAAGATGCGGCCCTTCGCGGCAGCGTACGCCTCGAGTCCGCCGTGCCAGTCCAGGTGATCCTGCGTGATGTTCAGCACGACCGCCGCGTCCGGCGTAAACGTATGCGAAGTCTCCAGCTGGAAGCTCGACAGTTCGAGCACCCACACGTCGGGCAGCGCGGTCTGGTCGATCGCCTCGGACAGCTTGTCGAGCAGCGACGGGCTGATGTTGCCCGCCACCGCGACCTTCTTGCCCGCGCGTTCGCACAGCAAGCCGGTCAGGCTCGTCGTCGTGGTCTTGCCGTTCGTGCCGGTGATCGCGATCACCTTCGGCGCGTAGCCGGACTCGCCGAGCGTGCGCAGCGCCTGCGAGAACAGTTCGAGCTCGCCCCACACCGGGATGCCCTGCTCACGAGCCGCCGTGATCAGCGGCAGCAGATCGGCGGCAAGCGGCGACAGACCCGGGCTGATCGCGACCAGCTCGATGCCGTCGAGCAGCGCCGGCGAAAACGCGCCGCCGACGAAATCGGCATCGACAGCATGCGCTTCGAGCGCGGACAGGTTCGGCGGCACTTCACGCGTATCGGCCACGCGCAGCCGACAGCCGTGCCTGGCGCACCAGCGCGCCATCGCGAGACCGGATTCACCCAGTCCCAGCACGAGCACCATCGGCTTTTGCCGATCCCGAAACTTCTCGCCGAACATCGCCTGCTTCCTTAAATACTGCTGCTTAACGCAATTTGAGCGTGGACAAACCGAATAGGCACAACATCAACGTGATGATCCAGAAACGCACGACCACCTGCGTTTCCTTCCAGCCCGACAATTCGAAATGGTGATGCAGCGGCGCCATCTTGAAGAAGCGCCGCCCCTCGCCGAACCGGCGTTTGGTGTATTTGAACCACGTGACCTGCAGCATCACCGACAGCGTTTCCGCAACGAAAATGCCGCCCATGATGAACAGCACGATTTCCTGACGCACGATCACCGCAACCGTGCCGAGCGCGCCGCCCAGCGCGAGCGCGCCGACGTCGCCCATGAACATCTGCGCCGGGTGCGTGTTGAACCACAGGAACGCGAGACCCGCACCGCCCATCGCCGAACAGAAAATCAGCAATTCACCGGCGCCGGGAATGTGCGGAAACAGCAGGTACTTCGAGTAGACCGAGCTGCCCATCACGTACGCGAACACACCGAGCGACCCGCCGACCAGCACGACCGGCATGATCACGAGGCCGTCGAGGCCGTCGGTCAGATTCACCGCGTTGCTCGCGCCGACGATCACCAGATACGTGAGCACGATGAAGCCCCACACGCCGAGCGGATAGCTGATCGACTTGACGAACGGCAGCAGCAGGTCGGCGCGCGCGGGCAGCCCCATCGACAGACCGCTGCGCACCCACGCCATGAACAGGTCGAACACGCGCACGTTGCTCGCCTCTGACACGCTGAACGCGAGATAGACCGCCGCGAACAGGCCGATCACCGACTGCCAGAAATACTTCTCGCGAGACGACATGCCGCGCGGGTCCTTGTAGACGACCTTGCGGTAATCGTCGACCCAGCCGATCACGCCGAAGCCGAACGTGACGAGCATCACGATCCAGATGAAGCGGTTGGTCAGATCGGCCCACAGCAGCGTGGCCACGCCGATGCCGAGCAGGATCAGCACGCCGCCCATCGTCGGCGTGCCGGATTTGACGAGGTGAGTTTGCGGGCCATCTTTGCGGACGGCCTGGCCGACCTTCATCGCGGTCAGCTTGCGAATCACCGCCGGGCCACAGACGAGCCCGATCGACAACGCGGTGATGGTCGCCATCACCGCGCGAAACGTCAGATAACTGAACACGCGCAAGAAGCTTGCGTCATTCTGCAGCCATTGCGCCAGCGCCAGTAGCATGCCTGGATCCTTCTATTTCAATGTGCGGCAGGCGTCGTGCCCGCGGCGTTGGGTTGTGGACTCGTAACGGCGTCCACCACGCGCTCCATCTGCATGAAGCGCGAGCCTTTCACGAGAAGCGTTGCAGCAGCGCCGAAGCCGGCCTGCTGCAGTTGCGCGACCAGAGCGCCGACATCGGCGACGTGGTGCGCGCCCGCGCCGTACGCGGTGCAGGCGTCGCGCGAGGCGTCGCCCATCGCATACAGCGCGTCGATACCGCGCTCTTTCGCATACGCGCCGATTTCGCGATGAAACGCCGGGCCGTTGTCGCCGACTTCGCCCATGTCGCCCATCACGAGCACACGCGGCGACGCGCGCGACGCGAGCACATCGATCGCGGCGCGCATCGAGTCGGGATTCGCGTTGTAGGTGTCGTCGATCACGGTTGCACCCGCGAGCGTGCCGAGCGCGGCCTGCTTGACCTGCAGGCGGCCCTTCACCGCGCCGAACGATTCGAGGCCGCGCTGGATCGCGTCGAGCGACACACCCGCGGCGAGTGCAGCCGCGGTCGCCGCGAGCGCGTTGTGCGCGTTGTGATTGCCGAGCACCTGCAACGTGACGTCGACGTGGCCTTGCGGCGTGTCGATTGAAAGGCGCTTGCCGTCGAACGTGCCCTTCACCGCGGCTTCGGTCGTGCGCTCCGCGCTGTTCAACGCGAAATCGATGATGCGATTGCCGGTGGCGGCGACGCGCCAGATGCTCGCGTACGCGTCGTCGGCGGGGAACACGGCCGTGCCTTGCGGCGACAGCGCGTGAATCACGCTGGCGTGTTCGAGCGCGACCGCCTCGACGGTCGCCATGAATTCCTGGTGCTCGCGCTGCGCGTTGTTCACGACCGCGACCGTCGGTTCGGCGAGCTTCGCGAGCAGTTCGGTTTCGCCCGGATGGTTCATGCCGAGCTCGACCACCGCGAGCCGATGCGCGGCATGCAGACGGAACAGCGTGAGCGGCAGGCCGATGTCGTTGTTGAAATTGCCTGCGGTGGCGAGACGCGCATCGGTGCCGACCGCGGCCGCGAAGATCGACGCGATCATTTCCTTGACGGTGGTCTTGCCGTTGCTGCCCGTGACCGCGACGAGCGGCATATCGAACTGACGACGCCAGCCGCGCGCGAGCGCGCCGAGCGCTTCGCGCGTGTCGGCGACGCGGATCGCGGGCACGCTCCAGTTCTCCGGCGTACGCGCGACGAGCACGGCAGCGACGTTGCGCTCAGCGACTTGCGACAGGAAGTCGTGCGCGTCGAAACGATCGCCCTTGATCGCAATGAACAGATCGCCGGGGCCGGCGCTGCGGCTGTCGGTCGACACGCGTTCGAAGCGCACGCTGTCGTCGCCGGTGACGGTTGCGCCAGGAATCTGCGCGGCGGCTGCGCGTAGCGAGAACATCGTCATTCGCCACCTCCGCGAGTTTGTGTCGCCCGTGCGGCGAGCGCGAGGCGGGCATGGTCCTGATCGGAGAAAGCGCGTTTCTTGCCCATGATTTCCTGTGTCGCTTCGTGCCCCTTGCCGGCCAGCACGATCACGTCTTCACGCGCGGCGCCGCGGATCGCCTGCAGGATCGCGCTCGCGCGGTCCTCGATGCGGCGTGCCTTCGAGGCGTCCTGCATGCCCGTGGCGATCTGCTCGATGATCGCGAGCGGATCTTCACTGCGCGGGTTGTCGCTCGTCACGACGACGTTGTCCGCGAGCCGCTCGGCGATCGCACCCATCAGCGGACGCTTGGTCGCATCGCGGTCGCCGCCGCAGCCGAACATGCAGACGAGTTCGCCGCCGCGCGCGGCCGCGATCGGACGCAGCGCTTCGAGCGTTTTTTCGAGCGCATCGGGCGTGTGCGCGTAATCGATCACGACGAGTGGTTCATCGTTCTGCAGGCGGCCGCCCAAACGCTGCATACGGCCGTTCACCGATTCGAGCTTCGCGAGTTCGGCGAGCGCCACGTCGAACCGCACGTCGGCGGCGAGCAGCACGCCGAGCACCGCGAGCAGATTGCTGACGTTGAAGAGGCCGAGCGTTTGCACTTCGACTTCGGCATTGCCCCAGTCCGACGTGTTCAGATGAAACGCGGTGCCGGCTGCGGTGGCGCGCACGTTCGATGCGGTGAGCCACGCGTCGGCTTGCGGTGTGTCTTTCGCGTGAGCGTTGCCTTGCCCGGACTCGATGCCATAGGCGATCGTGCGCGCGTGACCACGCGTGCTCGCGAGCAAACGCCGGCCGGCGGCGTCGTCGCGATTGATCACGGCTGCGCGTAACCCGGGCCATGCGAACAGGCGCGTCTTGGCGGTCTCATAGGCCTCGAACGTGCCGTGATAGTCGAGATGGTCCTGCGTCAGGTTCGTGAACACCGCGACGTCGAACGCGGTGCCGTTCACGCGCCCTTGATGCAGCGCATGCGACGACACTTCCATTGCCACCGCCTGCGCGCCCGCGTCGCGCAACTGCGCGAGGCTCCGTTGCAATTGCGGTGCGTCGGGCGTCGTGAAGCCGGTGTGCACGAGCTGGCCAACGAGGCCGGTGCCAAGCGTGCCGACGATCGCGCAGCGCGTGCCGAGCGCGGACAGCGCCGCGGCGATCCACTGGCTGCACGAAGTCTTGCCGTTCGTGCCGGTGATGCCGACCGCGAGCATCGCGTCGCTCGGATCGCGATACCACGCGCTCGCGATCGTGCCGGCGAGTTCGTTCAACGCCGGCACCGCGTGCGCGACGGACGCATCGAGCGTGCCGCCGAAGCCTTCGGGTTGCACGAGCACGGCGGCCGCGCCGCGCTCGATCGCGGCGTCGATGAACGCGCGGTTGTCCGCGCCTTCGACCGCGTACGCGAGAAACGCGTCGCCGGCCGCGAGTGAGCGCGTGTCGGCGTGCAAATGCGCGCCCGGCTGCACGTGCGCATGCAGCCAGGCGAGGGCGTCGGCAATCTGCCGGTGCGCTGGATGTTGCTCGCGCAGCGCGCTCATCGCTCGACTCCTGGATGATTTTTCGGGTTGGCGGAAATGGTCATTTTCTTCACGCCGGGACTCGTTGACAGCTTGTTCGCGTCGGACTGCGTGGCCGGCGCGCTGGGCGCGGGCGGCGTCGAATCGTCGGACACGACCGTCTGCTTGACTGGCATGTCAGGCGGCACGTTCAGCGCGCGCAGCGTATCGCCGACGATGCCCGAGAACACCGGGCCCGACACCTGGCCGCCGAAGTGGCTGCCGGCGGTCGGTTCGTCGACTGACACCGCGACGACGATGCGCGGATTCGGCATCGGCGCCATGCCCACGAACGACGCGCGATATTTGGAGTGGTCGTAGCCGTGCGGCCCGTGCTTGTACGCGGTACCGCTCTTGCCGCCGACGCGATAGCCGGGCACCGCCGCGTCCGGCGACGTGCCTTGCGGCGACACGACGGTTTCGAGCATCGCGCGCACTTCACGCGCGGTGGTCGGCGAAAAGATCTGCGGACCGGTGGCCGGCTGGTTGCCCGGCGTATGGAAAATCGTCACCGGCATGATTTCGCCGTCGTGCGCGATCGACGTGTACGCGCGGCCGAGCTGGAATAGCGATACCGACAAGCCGTAGCCGTACGACATCGTCGCCTGCTCGATGCGGCGCCAGCTCTTCCACGGACGCAGACGGCCCGCCGCCGCGCCCGGAAAACCGACCTTCGGCGCCTGGCCGAGACCGATACTGGTGTACATGTTCCACATCTCTTCGGGCCGCAGCTGCATCGCGATCTTGGTCGCGCCGATGTTGCTCGACTTCTGGATCACGCCGCCGACCGTCAGCACGCCGAAGCCGCTGTCGTCGGTGATCGGCGCGCCGTCGAGTACGAAATGACCGTTGCCCGTATCCACCAGTGTAGTCGGCGTCACGCGGTGCAGATCGAGCGCGAGCGACACCGTGAACGGCTTCATGATCGAGCCCGGCTCGAACGTGTCGGTCAGGATGCGGTTGCGCAGCTGGTCGCCGGTCAGGTGCGAGCGGTCGTTCGGGTTGTAGGTCGGGTAATTGACGAGCGCGAGCACTTCGCCGGTGCGCACGTCGATCACCATCGCCGCGCCGGCCTTCGCCTTGAATTTCTCGACGGCGGCTTTCAGGTTCGTATAGGCGATGTACTGGATCTTGCTGTCGATCGACAGATCGACATCCTGCCCGTTGTGCGGCACGACCTGCTCGTCCACGTCCTCGATGATGTGGCCGATCCGGTCCTTGATCACGCGACGGCTGCCCGACATGCCCGCGAGCAGCTTCTGGTCGCCAAGCTCGACGCCTTCCTGGCCCTCGTCCTCGACGTTGGTGAAGCCGATCAGGTGAGCGGTGATCTCGCCTTCCGGATAGAAGCGCTTGTACTCATCGCGCGAGTAAATGCCGGGGATGTCGAGCGCGACGACTTTGTCGGCGACGTCCACCGGCACCTGGCGCTTCACGTAGACGAAGGTCTTGTCCTCCGACAGCTTCGCACGCAGCTCCTTGGTGGTCATGCCGAGCAGCTTGCCGAGCGCGTCGAGCTTGTCGGCGCCGAGGTCGTCCGGCACCGATTCGGGAATCGCCCAGATCGCGCGCACCGGCAGACTCGTGGCGAGCACGAGGCCGTTGCGGTCGAGAATCTTGCCGCGCGTGGCCGGCATGTCGATGCGGCGCTGATAGCGGATTTCACCCTGCTTCAGATAGAACGCGTTGCCCGGGCCCTGAATCCAGAACGCGCGCGCGGCGAGCGCGACGAACGCCATGAACAGCAAAAACACCACGAGCTTCGAGCGCCACATCGGCAGGCGCACCGACAGGATCGGGTTGGCCGAAAACGCGACGCTCTTGCGCGCCGACGATTTTTTCATCGCGTGCCTCCGCGACGGGTCGCGAGCGGCGCCGGGGCCGGAGCGGAAGTCGGGATGGGGGCGTCGATCGCCGTCGCGGCACCCGGGTCGAGCGTCAGGTACTGGGTGCGGCCCGTGGTGACCGATTGCATCTTCAGCGAGGCGGTGGCGGACTGCTCGATGCGCGATGTTTTGGACAGCGCGCTCTGCTGATATTGAAGCTGCGAATAGTCCTGCTGCAGCTGACGCTCCTGCGACTGTGCGCGCTGCAGCTGGATAAAGTTCTGACGCTGCTGATTGGTCGCGTTGACGACGGACAAGGCACAGCCCATCACGATGATCAGCAGGAAGATATTGAGGCGGTTCATGGCGCGATCCGCTCCGCCACGCGCATCACGGCAGAACGGGCGCGCGGGTTGTCGGCGACTTCAGCGTCGCTGGCGAATACACGGCCGATGATCTTGAGCGGAGGGCTCGGCAGGTCGACCGCGCGGATCGGCAGACGGCGGTCGACCGCCGGCGTGCTTGCGTGCGCCTGCATGAATCGCTTGACGATACGGTCCTCGAGCGAATGAAAGCTGATGACCACCAGCCGCCCCCCTTGCTCCAACAACGACAACGCTGCTTCTAGAACGACTTGCAGCTCCGCAAGCTCTTGATTGACGTGAATCCGTATAGCCTGAAAGGTGCGGGTTGCCGGGTCCTTGCCCTTCTCACGGGTTTTGACGACGTTAGCCACGATTTGGGCAAGCTCGCCCGTGCTGACGAGAGGCCCAAGACGGTCGGACTCTGCCCGGCGAGCAACAAGCGCCTTTGCAATCTGAAAAGCAAACCGTTCTTCCCCATAATCTCGTATCACCTCCGTCAGTTCCTGCACCGTGGCCCGCGCGAGCCAGTCAGCCGCGGACTCGCCGCGCGTCGGGTCCATCCGCATATCGAGCGGGCCGTCGGCGCGAAAGCTGAAGCCCCGCTCCGGATCGTCGACTTGCGGCGACGACACGCCAAGATCCAGCAACACGCCCGACACACGCCCTACCCCGCGCTCCGCCATCGCGGCGCGCAGTGAAGCAAAACTCTCGTGCACGATGGCAAAGCGCGGATCGGCGATCTTCTGCGCCGTCGCGATCGCAAGCGGATCCTTGTCGAACGCGATCAGCCGCCCTGCTTCACCGAGCCGCTCCAGCACGAGGCGGCTATGGCCGCCACGGCCAAACGTGCCGTCCACATACGTGCCGTCGGCGCGCGTGACCAGCGCATCGACCGCTTCGTTAAGCAGCACCGTGCGATGCTGCAATTCGTTTCCCATCGCAGGTGCCATATCAGTTAGCCGCGATCAGAACGTGAAGTCTTTCAACGCGTCGGGCATGCCCTCGGCGATCGCCGCCTGTTCCTTCGCGGCGTAGATCTGTGCATCCCACAACTCGAAGTGACGCCCCATGCCCAGCAAGGTCACTTCTTTCTCCAGCGAACCAGCCGCGCGCAACTCCGGCGACACGAGCACCCGGCCTGCGCCGTCCATATCCACATCCATTGCATTGCCGAGAAAAATGCGCTTCCACCAGGCCGCGTTCATTGGGAGCTTGTCGACCTTGTCGCGGAAGAGTTCCCATTCGGGGCGCGGAAAGAGCAACAGGCAGCCGTCCGGGTGCTTGGTGATCGTCACCCGGCCCTCTGCCTGTGTTTGCAGCGCATCCCGATAACGAGAGGGAATCGACATCCGCCCTTTCGCATCGAGCGTCAGCGCCGACGCCCCTTGGAACACTTTGCTCTCCCCTGTTGCGACGCCGTTTTGCGCCGCTCGCCCGGTACGTGAAAATCTACCCGAAAGTGATCTCGACAACACACAAAAATACACTTTCTCACACTGTCTCCCACTTTAGAGGAACGCTAAACACGGGTCAAGGGAGCGACTCGCTTTTCGAGCGGATTTTGTTTGCTAGAACAAGGACTTAGCGCGACTCCTTCACGTCCCGTATAAAACGGAAAACCGTTATAAATTAATGGGCTAGTGCAACTTGTGAAGGTAATACGTGAAAAGTGCGGGGAAACCGCGCGGATTGAAAGAGATCGTTAAGGCGGCTGGAAGGAAAAAACCAGTGCTGCGCAGACGGATGACGAGCGGCGCGCATGGCGCCGTCCCACTTATGACAAATGCATTGAGCGAGCGTTGCGACGATACCTGCAGTACTCCGGTCGGCGATATGAATCGCCTGAAAGACTCAAATGTAATAAGCGGTGCGCGTCATCACCTTCGACATCGCCCGCATCAACGCACGCGCTGGAAACGGCAATTCGATGCCGCCCGCGTCCATCGCGGCCTTGCCGTGCTGCGCTTCATCGATGCGCATCTGCTCGACGATCGCTCGCGATTCATGGTCCGCGGCGGGCAGCTGATCGAGATGACTGTCGAGATGCTGTTCGACCTGGCGCTCCGTTTCGGCCATGAAGCCGAGACTCACGCGATCGCCGAGACGTCCCGCGGCCAGACCGATCGTGAGCGCGCCGGTGTACCACAGCGGATTGAGCAGACTCGGACGGGAGTCGAGCGCTTCGAGGCGTTTGGCGGTCCACGCGAGATGATCTTCTTCTTCCGACGCAGCGTGATCGAACATGGCTCGCAACGAGGGGGAGCGGGTGGCGAGTTTCTGGGCCTGGTAAAGCGCCTGCGCGCACACCTCGCCGACGTGGTTCACACGCATCAAACCAGCCGCGTGCGCGCGCTCGGCGGGGGAGAGTTCGGGCGCCCCGGCCGTCGCCGCGGAGGCCTGCGGAAGCGGTAGCGGACGGCTCATCCGCGACACTCCTGTCAGCGAGCGTAAACCCCGATCAAACTCACCAATCAACTCATCCAGCAACATAAAACGCTCCCTGATTCGAGAACCGCCGCATCGATCCGGAAGGTCCGCGCGACAGGGCTTGGGGTGACGAAACCCGCTGCCCGACAAGTAGGAATCCGCATGAAATTGGCGGTTAATTTGAGATTCTAGACCATGTTGCGTAAACGAAACAGCGGCCTTCCGGAGGGTCTCCTTTTGCTTTGTCCCATGTATGCCTTTTGCTACATTACGTGCCAACTTCTCGCGAAGTTGGATAAGCAAGGCCGTCGGCACCAACAAAATATTTCGGCTTGCAAAAAGATTCGTAATCCTTGGAGATTATTCGATGAAAAAGTCGCTTCTCGCTCTCGCGGCATTGGGCGCGTTCGCAGGCGTCGCACATGCGCAGAGCAGTGTGACCCTGTACGGCATCGTTGACGTTGGTATCAACATGAACACCAACTCGGGCGGCAGCCATCTGTACAACATGTCCAGCGGCGTCCTGCAAGGCTCGCGTTTCGGCCTGCGCGGCACGGAAGATCTGGGCGGCGGTCTGAAGGCCCTGTTCGTCCTGGAAAACGGCTTTGACTTGACCAACGGCAAGCTCGGTCAAGGCGGCCTGATGTTCGGCCGTCAGGCATACGTCGGTCTGCAGAGCGACTTCGGCACGGTCACGTTGGGTCGTCAGTACGACTCCGTCGTAGACTACGTGGGCCCGTTCGAAGTGGGTGATCAGTGGGGCGGCTACATCGCCGCTCACCCGGGCGATATCGACAACTTCAACAACGCATATCGCACCAACAACACGATCAAGTACACGAGCAACAACTACAACGGCCTGACGTTCGGCGGCACGTATAGCTTCGGCGGCACCGCTGGCGACTTTACGCACAACCAGATCTGGTCGTTGGGTGCTGGCTACGCCAACGGTCCGTTGCAATTGGGCGTTGGTTACCTGAACGCGCGTACTCCGGCAGCATCGGGCGGTATCTTCAACAACGGCGGCACAATCGCGACGAACACGCTGGCCACCGCGACCGCTGCGGCTAACTTCGCCGTGACGAGCCCGGTGTACGTCGGCTTCTCGTCGGCTAACACGTACCAGGTCATCGGCGCGGGCGGTGCGTACACGTTCGGCGCGGCAACCATCGGCCTGACATATTCGAACATCCAGTTCGGCAATCTCGGCAAGACGTTCGCGTCGCCGTTCACGGGCCAGAAGGCAACGTTCAACAACGCCGAAATCAACTTCAAGTATCAGTTGACCCCGGCACTGCTGGTCGGCGCAGCGTATGACTACACGCGCGGCGAGCAGATCGAAGGTAACTCGCGCGCTCAGTACCATCAGGGCGCGCTGGGCGTGGACTACTTCCTGTCCAAGCGTACCGACGTCTACCTGATCGGCGTGTACCAGCACGCTCTGGGCGACACCGTCAACGCAGCGGGTGAGGTGGTCGCAGCAACGGCAGCCATCAACAACCTGACCGGTTCGACGACCAACAACCAGTTCGCGGCCCGCGTCGGTATCCGCCACAAGTTCTAATAAGTCGTAAAAACGCAGTTCGTCTCAAAGGCGCCTTCGGGCGCCTTTTTTTGCGCGCGGGTTTTGCGTGCGCAATAAAAAGCCCGGCGCACTTTCGTGCGCCGGGCTCTTCTCCTTGCTCGCTTAAGCCCTTCCGTCGCGCAACTCGCGGCGCAAGATCTTGCCGACATTGCTCTTCGGTAGCTCGGTGCGGAATTCAACGACCTTGGGCCGCTTGTAGCCGGTCAATTGCGTCTTGCAATACGCGAAGATCTGTTCGTCAGTCAGCGACGGATCCTTCTTCACGACGAACAGCTTCACCGCCTCGCCCGAATGCTGATCGGGCACGCCGACCGCCGCGACTTCGAACACACCCGGCAGCTTGGCGACGACGTCCTCGACTTCGTTCGGATACACGTTGAAGCCGGACACCAGAATCATGTCCTTCTTGCGATCGACGATCTTCACGAAGCCGTCCGCACCCATGACGCCGACGTCGCCCGATTTGAAAAAGCCGTCCGCCGTCATCACCTTGGCGGTCTCGTCGGGGCGGTTCCAGTATCCCGCCATCACCTGCGGGCCGCGGATGCAGATCTCGCCGGGCTGGCCGGGCGGTACTTCGTTGCCTTCGTCGTCGCGGATGGAGACTTCGGTCGACGGCAGCGGCAGGCCGATCGTGCCGTTGTACTCTGTGGCGGTGACGGGATTGCACGTCACGCACGGCGACGTTTCCGACAGCCCGTAGCCTTCGACAATCGGCGTGCCCGTGAGCTCGAACCACCGCTTCGCGACCGCCTCCTGCACCGCCATGCCGCCGCCGTTCGCGGTCAACAGCTTCGAGAAGTCCAGTTTGTGGAAGTCGGGGCTGTTCAACATCGCGTTGTAGAGCGTATTGACGGCGGGAATCGTCGTGATTGCATATCCCTCGAGCGACTTGATCATGCCGGGGATATCGCGCGGATTCGGAATCAGCACGCCGAGACCACCGGTGCGAATCGTCAGCAGCCCGCACACGGTCAGCGCGAACACGTGATACAGCGGCAACGCGACGACGGTAATGAACTGATCGATATCCGTGCGGTTCGCGCGCACCGGATTGAGCCAGACCTCCGACTGCAGCACGTTCGCGATCAGGTTCCGATGCAGCAGCGTCGCACCCTTGGCCACGCCGGTGGTGCCGCCTGTGTACTGCAGGAACGCGACATCGTCAGGCCCCTGCTGGACTGGCTTGAACGTCAGGCGCGCGCCCTGCGCGACCACGTCGTTGAACTTGACGTGCCCAGGCAGGCTCCACGCCGGCACCATCTTCTTCACCTTGCGCACGACGAAGTTGACGAGCGGACCTTTGATGCCCAGCAGATCGCCCATCGCCGCGACGACCACATGCTTGACCGCCGTATTGCGCACGATTGCCTGCAAGGTGCCCGCGAAATTCTCGAGCAGGATGATCGCCTCAGTGCCGCTGTCCTTGAGTTGATGTTCGAGTTCGCGCGGCGTGTAGAGCGGATTCACGTTCACCACCACATAGCCCGCGCGCAGGATCGCGGCGATCGCGACCGGATATTGCAGCACGTTCGGCATCATGATCGCGACGCGCGCGCCACGGGCGAGACCCTGCGATTGCAGCCACGCCGCGAGATTGCGCGAAAGCTCGTCGAGTTCGCCGTAGCTGATCTCTTTGCCCATACAAACGAACGCCGGTTTCGCGCGGTGTTCGCGAAAGGCCTCCTCGAGCAACTCGGCCACCGACGCATAGCGCGTCGGGTCGATCTCTGCGGGAACGCCGGGCGGATAAGATTTCAGCCAGATTTTCTCCATGCAGCGTCTCCTTATTTATTTTCGAATGGTCGTGCTAAAACGCATCGTAGCATGCGGATATTGTGGCCAATGACTAAGGCGACGAGGTTAGACGGCAGCCTCGAACTTGCGAGGCCCCCGTCCGCATCAATGTGCTCAGGCCCGCTCGACTTCGACGAGACAGTCATAAAACGTCGCGGACCCGCCGAGATCGGTGAGCGCCTGGCTCGTCAACTGGTTGGCGTTGCGGCCGTCCGGCGCGAGCTTCTTCCACCAGATCGACAATCCGACGACCAACCCTTCGCGCGCCCGGTCGGTCACGCGGGCGCGCGCCTGCATCGAGCCGCGGTCATTGAAGATACGCACCTGATCGCCGTCGCCGATGTCGCGTGCGTGCGCGTCGGCCGGGTGGATGTCCAGATGCGGCTCACCTTCCGTGGCGCGCAGACTCTCGATGTTCACGAAGGTGCTGTTCAGGAAGTTGCGCGCCGGCGGTGAAATCATCGCGAGCGGATAGCGGGCGGCCAGTTCGGGCGCGCCGTCGGCCGATTCGTAGGGTGGCAGGTAGTCCGGCAACGGGTCGAGGCCCTGTTGGGCAAGACGCTCGCTGTAGAACTCGCACTTGCCGGATGGCGTGCGGAAGCCGCCGTCGGCGAACGGCGCGTCGGGCAGATTGAGCTGGGCCCAGCCGGCTTGCTTCAGGGTCGGCCAGTCGACACCTTCCAGCGTCTTGTCGTCCCAGCGAAATGCGGCTTGCGCGACGGCTTCGTCGCTGTCGAAGAGTGCCGGTTCCGTCAAGCCCATGCGGCGCGCAAGGCCACGGAAGATGTCGGTATTCGGGCGCGCGTCGCCGAGCGGCGCGATGGCAGGCAGGTTGACCATCACGTGCGTGTGCCCGTATGACTTGTGCACGTCGAGATGCTCGAGCTGTGTCGTGGCGGGCAGCAGCAGGTCGGCATAATCCGCCGTGTCGGTCTGGAAATGCTCGAGCACGACCGTGAACAGATCCTCGCGCGCAAAGCCGACCGCGACGCGTTCGGAGTCGGGCGCGACCGCGACCGGATTCGAGTTGTAGACGACGATCGCCTCGACCTTGGGGCCGAACGTGGCGTCGCCCGGATGGAGCAACGCGTCGCCGATCGCGTTCATATTGATCACACGGCTGGGCTTCGACGGCCAGCCGGGCATCAGGTCAGGACGCTGCAACGCGTGCGAGTCGACCGGCGCCCAGCCGCTCGACGACAACAGCGCCCCACCGGCACGCTCGCGCCATGCGCCCGTCAGCGACGGCAGACACGCGATCGCGCGCACCGCATTGCCTCCGCCCCGCACTCTCTGCAGACCGTAGTTCAGGCGGATCGCGGTTTTCTTCGTGCCGCCGTAAAGTCGCGCAAGATCGGTGATCTCCTGCTCTGCAATCCCACAAATTTCACTAACACGCGACAGCGGATAGGTGAGCGCGCGCCCCTTCAAGTCGGCGAAGCCCAGCGTATGCGCGGCGATGTATTCATGGTCGAGCAGATCATCGGTGATCAGGACGTTCATGATGCCGAGCGCGAGAGCGGCGTCTGTACCTGGCTTCAGCGCGATGTGCTGATGGCATTTCTCCGCGGTCAGCGAGCGATATGGATCGATTGCGATCAGCCGCGCGCCGCGACGCTTGGCTTCCTGCGCGCGCGTCCAGAAATGCAGATTCGATGCGATCGGGTTGGACCCCCAGATCAGGATCACCTCGCTCTCGGCGAAAAACTCGGTATGCATGCCGATGCCGGCGCCGTACGTGTATTTGAGGCCAGCGGCGCCGGCGGCCGCGCAAATCGTGCGATCCAGCTGCGATGCGCCAAGCGTGTGGAAGAAGCGTTGCGCGATGCTGTCGCCCTGCACCAGGCCCATCGTGCCCGCGTAGCTGTAGGGGAGAATCGCTTCCGGTGCACGACGCGCGATTTCACCGAGGCGGATTGCGGCAAGGTCGAAGGCTTCGTCCCAGCTGATCGGCTCGAAGCGGCCCTCGCCCTTGCGGCCGACGCGCTTCATCGGCGTCGTCAGTCGGTTCGGATGGTACACACGCTCCGCGTAGCGGCTGACCTTCGTGCAGAGCACGCCTTGTGTCGGCGGATGGTCGGGATCGCCGACGACCTTGATCGCCCGTCCGTTGTCGACGGTCACGCGCATCGCGCAGGTGTCGGGGCAATCGTGCGGGCACACGGCGCGCGCGAATTCGATCGGGGCGTTCATGGGCAATCTGTCCTGGCTAGCAGTGAGCGGTCGGGCAAAGTGGAATTTTATTACGTCAATAGGCCGCCGACCTTGGCGGTGCCGCCAAAAACGCCTTCGGCGTAGAATGAATTATCCGAAGTGCCTGGGCCGACCTGGTCCGTAGCGATCTCGTGCTAGTCACGCACAAACGCATCCTCACCCCATCATGAAACTCATTCCCGAAATTCAAGCCGCTCACGGCGAAATCCAGACCCTTCGGCGAACCATCCATGCCCACCCGGAACTGCGCTACGAAGAGACGGCGACCGCCGATCTCGTCGCGCGTTCGCTCGAGTCCTGGGGCATCGAGACTCACCGTGGTCTGGGTAAGACGGGCGTGGTCGGCGTGTTGAAACGCGGCAACGGCTCACGTGCGATTGGTCTGCGCGCCGATATGGATGCACTGCCGATCCAGGAGCTCAACACCTTCGATCATCGCTCGACAAACGACGGCAAGATGCACGCGTGCGGGCATGACGGACACACGGCGATGCTGCTCGGCGCCGCGCACTATCTGGCCAAACACGGTGATTTCGACGGCACGATCGTGTTCATTTTCCAGCCGGCCGAAGAAGGCGGTGCCGGCGCGAAGGCAATGATCGACGATGGCTTGTTCACCAACTTCCCCGTGGACGCGGTGTTCGGCATTCACAACTGGCCAGGCATGCCGGCGGGCCACTTCGGCGTGACGGAAGGCCCGATCATGGCGTCGAGTAACGAATTTCGCGTCGAAATCAAGGGCGTTGGCTCGCATGCGGCGCTGCCGCATAATGGCCGCGATCCGGTCTTTACGGCGGTGCAAATCGCTAGCGGGCTGCAAAGCATCATCACGCGAAACAAAAAGCCGCTCGATACCGCCGTGTTGTCGATTACGCAGATCCACGCCGGCGATGCGGTCAATGTCGTGCCGAACGACGCATGGATCGGAGGGACCGTGCGGACCTTCACCACCGAAACGCTCGACCTGATCGAGTCGCGCATGCGCAAGATCGCGCAGTGCACGGCCGAGGCATACGATTGCTCCGTCCAGGTCCACTTCCACCGGAACTATCCGCCGACGATCAACAGCAGCGAGGAAGCGCATTTTGCCGCGTCGGTCATGAAGGAGATCGTGGGCGCGGAAAACGTCGATGACGCAGTGGAACCGACCATGGGCGCCGAGGATTTTTCGTTCATGCTCCTGGAGAAACCGGGTTGCTATGCGTTCCTAGGCAACGGCGATGGCGGCCACCGCGAAGCCGGTCACGGCGCGGGCCCTTGCATGCTGCACAACGCGAGTTATGACTTCAACGACGAGCTATTGCCGGTGGGGTCGACGTATTGGGTTCGACTGGCACAGAGGTTTCTCGCGCAAAAGAAGTAGAGAGATAATGAAGCATTGAGGCGGGCGGATGCGTTGCTCGCTTCGATGCTTTTTGTATCGCGCACTCGAACTGCAGGGCCACGCTTTTCGTTCGTGTTCAGTCGAACACGTCATCTGCTTCGATGACGGCCGCGTAAACGCAGAAACCCCACCGCGAGGGGTGGGGTTTCTGACTGGGTAGGGAGCCTGACGATTACCTACTTTCACACGGGCAATCCGCACTATCATCGGCGTGGAGTCGTTTCACGGTCCTGTTCGGGATGGGAAGGGGTGGGACCGACTCGCTATGGTCATCAGGCATGACGGGTTGCTGCGTCGCTACGGGTGAGCGCCACAGCCAATCGGGAAGAAGCGTAAAGGATTCGTGTGTGGGGGTTGTGCTGTTTCTGGCACAACATGGATCTCAACCGGTGAAACCCACCGGTTATAGGATCAAGCCTTACGGGCAATTAGTATCAGTTAGCTCAGTACATTACTGTACGTGCACACCTGACCTATCAACGTCCTGGTCTTGAACGACCCTTCAAGGGGCTCGAAGCCCCGGGGATATCTCATCTTAAGGCGAGTTTCCCGCTTAGATGCTTTCAGCGGTTATCTCTTCCGAACATAGCTACCCGGCGATGCCACTGGCGTGACAACCGGTACACCAGAGGTTCGTCCACTCCGGTCCTCTCGTACTAGGAGCAGCCCCCTTCAAATATCCAGCGCCCACGGCAGATAGGGACCAAACTGTCTCACGACGTTTTAAACCCAGCTCACGTACCTCTTTAAATGGCGAACAGCCATACCCTTGGGACCGGCTACAGCCCCAGGATGAGATGAGCCGACATCGAGGTGCCAAACACCGCCGTCGATATGAACTCTTGGGCGGTATCAGCCTGTTATCCCCAGAGTACCTTTTATCCGTTGAGCGATGGCCCTTCCATACAGAACCACCGGATCACTATGACCTGCTTTCGCACCTGTTCGACTTGTCAGTCTCACAGTCAAGCACGCTTATGCCATTGCACTATCAGCACGATTTCCGACCGTACCTAGCGTACCTTCGTACTCCTCCGTTACACTTTGGGAGGAGACCGCCCCAGTCAAACTGCCTACCATGCACTGTCCCCGACCCGGATCACGGGCCAAGGTTAGAACCTCAAACAGATCAGGGTGGTATTTCAAGGACGGCTCCACGCAGACTGGCGTCCACGCTTCATAGCCTCCCACCTATCCTACACAGACCGGTTCAAAGTCCAATGCAAAGCTACAGTAAAGGTTCATGGGGTCTTTCCGTCTAGCCGCGGGGAGATTGCATCATCACAAACACTTCAACTTCGCTGAGTCTCGGGAGGAGACAGTGTGGCCATCGTTACGCCATTCGTGCAGGTCGGAACTTACCCGACAAGGAATTTCGCTACCTTAGGACCGTTATAGTTACGGCCGCCGTTTACCGGGACTTCAATCAGGAGCTTGCACCCCATCATTTAATCTTCCGGCACCGGGCAGGCGTCACACCCTATACGTCCACTTTCGTGTTTGCAGAGTGCTGTGTTTTTATTAAACAGTCGCAGCCACCAGTTTATTGCAACCCCTTCACCCTCTGCGCGCAGGCGCATCAAGCTACCAGGGCGTACCTTATCCCGAAGTTACGGTACCAATTTGCCGAGTTCCTTCTCCCGAGTTCTCTCAAGCGCCTTAGAATACTCATCTCGCCCACCTGTGTCGGTTTGCGGTACGGTCACTGTGAAACTGAAGCTTAGAGGCTTTTCCTGGAACCCCTTCCAGTTGCTTCGCTTCCGAAGAAGCTCGCGCCACACCCTTGAGTCCTGTGCCCGGATTTGCCAAAGCACCCTCTTCAATGCAGCGACCGGGACTTCCAACACCCGGACAACCTTCCGCGATCCGTCCCCCCATCGCATTTCACAATGGTGCAGAAATATTAATCTGCTTCCCATCAGCTACGCATTTCTGCCTCGCCTTAGGGGCCGACTCACCCTACGCCGATGAACGTTGCGTAGGAAACCTTGGGCTTACGGCGAGGGGGCCTTTCACCCCCTTTATCGCTACTCATGTCAGCATTCGCACTTCCGATACCTCCAGCACACTTTCCAGTGCACCTTCGCAGGCTTACGGAACGCTCTCCTACCATGCGTGCAAAGCACGCATCCGCAGCTTCGGTATATGGCTTAGCCCCGTTACATCTTCCGCGCAGGACGACTCGATCAGTGAGCTATTACGCTTTCTTTAAAGGGTGGCTGCTTCTAAGCCAACCTCCTGACTGTTTTAGCCTTCCCACTTCGTTTCCCACTTAGCCATATTTGGGGACCTTAGCTGGCGGTCTGGGTTGTTTCCCTCTTGACACCGGACGTTAGCACCCGATGTCTGTCTCCCGTGATTGCACTCTTCGGTATTCGGAGTTTGCTATGGCGTAGTAATCCGCAATGGACCCCACAACCATGACAGTGCTCTACCCCCGAAGGTGATACACGAGGCACTACCTAAATAGTTTTCGGAGAGAACCAGCTATTTCCAGGTTTGTTTAGCCTTTCACCCCTATCCACAGCTCATCCCCTAACTTTTCAACGTTAGTGGGTTCGGTCCTCCAGCACGTGTTACCGTGCCTTCAACCTGGCCATGGATAGATCACCTGGTTTCGGGTCTACACCCAGCGACTGGACGCCCTGTTCGGACTCGCTTTCGCTACGCCTGCCCTAATCGGTTAAGCTCGCCACTGAATGTAAGTCGCTGACCCATTATACAAAAGGTACGCCGTCACCCCTTGCGAGGCTCCGACTGTTTGTATGCATGCGGTTTCAGGATCTGTTTCACTCCCCTCCCGGGGTTCTTTTCGCCTTTCCCTCACGGTACTGGTTCACTATCGGTCGATCACGAGTATTTAGCCTTGGAGGATGGTCCCCCCATCTTCAGACAGGATTTCACGTGTCCCGCCCTACTTGTCGTACACCCAGTTCTTTCATAATGTTTTCGCCTACGGGGCTATCACCCGCTATGGCCGCACTTTCCAGAGCGTTCGGCTAACACTACAAATAAAGAGTACAGGCTGGTCCCATTTCGCTCGCCACTACTCTGGGAATCTCGGTTGATTTCTTTTCCTGCGGTTACTTAGATGTTTCAGTTCACCGCGTTCGCTTCGCGTAGCCTATGGATTCAGCTACGGATACTCCATTAGGAGTGGGTTTCCCCATTCGGACATCGACGGATCAAAGCTCGTTTGCCAGCTCCCCGTCGCTTTTCGCAGGCTACCGCGTCCTTCATCGCCTGTGATCGCCAAGGCATCCACCACATGCACTTGTTCGCTTGACCCTATAACGGGTGAGTCTCTCTCGAAACGCACTGCGTTACAGGTTGAGTATTCGTGTTGCGCCGTATTCCAAAGCGATCTCTCGATCACTTAAAAATACATCGATACAATCACAACCCTGATTCACCTACTCACGCGCCCATCTCTAAGCACGCTTTCGTGAATCTCTTTACTACTTCTTCCTGATTGTTAAAGAACGACAGCCGATAGCGGGTTGCCCCGTACCGCTCTGACTGGCTCAATCGCCAATGCCAAGTACTCAGCAGCACTTCCTGCTGAACCCTTGGCATTGAAGATTGGTGGAGGATGACGGGATCGAACCGACGACCCCCTGCTTGCAAAGCAGGTGCTCTCCCAGCTGAGCTAATCCCCCAGTCATACACAGATAGTTACCTGTCACTCCGGGGTGGACCAGTCAGCACCACAGACAAGACAGTGGTGGGTCTGGATGGATTCGAACCATCGACCCCCGCCTTATCAAGACGGTGCTCTAACCGACTGAGCTACAGACCCCTGAGTCTGTCTGCGTTTCTTCTTCTAACCACAGCCGATAAGCGTGAGCACTTGCGCAGCAATGCGTAGCTCTGGAAAGGAGGTGATCCAGCCGCACCTTCCGATACGGCTACCTTGTTACGACTTCACCCCAGTCATGAATCCTACCGTGGTGACCGTCCTCCTTGCGGTTAGACTAGCCACTTCTGGTAAAACCCACTCCCATGGTGTGACGGGCGGTGTGTACAAGACCCGGGAACGTATTCACCGCGGCATGCTGATCCGCGATTACTAGCGATTCCAGCTTCACGCACTCGAGTTGCAGAGTGCGATCCGGACTACGATCGGTTTTCTGGGATTGGCTCCACCTCGCGGCTTGGCAACCCTCTGTTCCGACCATTGTATGACGTGTGAAGCCCTACCCATAAGGGCCATGAGGACTTGACGTCATCCCCACCTTCCTCCGGTTTGTCACCGGCAGTCTCCCTGGAGTGCTCTTGCGTAGCAACTAGGGACAAGGGTTGCGCTCGTTGCGGGACTTAACCCAACATCTCACGACACGAGCTGACGACAGCCATGCAGCACCTGTGTTATGGCTCCCTTTCGGGCACCCCCACCTCTCGGCAGGGTTCCATACATGTCAAGGGTAGGTAAGGTTTTTCGCGTTGCATCGAATTAATCCACATCATCCACCGCTTGTGCGGGTCCCCGTCAATTCCTTTGAGTTTTAATCTTGCGACCGTACTCCCCAGGCGGTCAACTTCACGCGTTAGCTACGTTACCAAGCCAATGAAGGCCCGACAACCAGTTGACATCGTTTAGGGCGTGGACTACCAGGGTATCTAATCCTGTTTGCTCCCCACGCTTTCGTGCATGAGCGTCAGTATTGACCCAGGGGGCTGCCTTCGCCATCGGTATTCCTCCACATCTCTACGCATTTCACTGCTACACGTGGAATTCTACCCCCCTCTGCCATACTCCAGCGATGCAGTCACCAATGCAGTTCCCAGGTTAAGCCCGGGGATTTCACATCGGTCTTACATCACCGCCTGCGCACGCTTTACGCCCAGTAATTCCGATTAACGCTCGCACCCTACGTATTACCGCGGCTGCTGGCACGTAGTTAGCCGGTGCTTATTCTTCCGGTACCGTCATCCCCCGGCCATATTAGGACCAGGGATTTCTTCCCGGACAAAAGTGCTTTACAACCCGAAGGCCTTCTTCACACACGCGGCATTGCTGGATCAGGCTTGCGCCCATTGTCCAAAATTCCCCACTGCTGCCTCCCGTAGGAGTCTGGGCCGTGTCTCAGTCCCAGTGTGGCTGGTCGTCCTCTCAGACCAGCTACAGATCGTCGGCTTGGTAGGCCTTTACCCCACCAACTACCTAATCTGCCATCGGCCGCCCCTGCAGCGCGAGGTCTTGCGATCCCCCGCTTTCCTCCTCAGAGCGTATGCGGTATTAATCCGGCTTTCGCCGGGCTATCCCCCACTCCAGGACACGTTCCGATGTATTACTCACCCGTTCGCCACTCGCCACCAGACCGAAGTCCGTGCTGCCGTTCGACTTGCATGTGTAAGGCATGCCGCCAGCGTTCAATCTGAGCCAGGATCAAACTCTTCAGTTCAAACCTGTTACTGTTTTCGGGCTCTCTCGAACCCGGTCGCTCACTCAACGTACTGACGAAGTGTCCAGCCATCTTCCGATGACCAGACCTTCCTTTCATTACTGTGTGAGGCTTCTGATACTTTTGCCATGCAGCAGATTCCTCAGAATCCGCCGCCGCACTCCGCATCAAGCGCCCACACTTATCGGCTGTTAGTTTTTAAAGATCGGTCCGCACCACCCGCCGCACCTGAACTACCCGGCACCGCTTCGTTTGCGTCGCTGCGTCTGCAGCAGAGAAACGGAATTATGAACAACTTCCGCCAGATCGTCAACAGGTTTTTATCACTCGCCTGACCTGCCCACGCCGCTGAAGTCCCCGCCATCCAAGGCTTCCCGCTTCCCCCGTGCCCGGCATCCGGTGCACGAAAGAGCGGGATTCTAGTCGCCGTCACCGGGACTTGCAAGCGATATTTTGACAAGCGTATTAACGGTGCTTGAAAACCGCTTTGCGCTTCTCGACGAACGCCGCCATGCCCTCTTTCTGGTCTTCGGTAGCGAAGAGCGAATGGAACAAACGGCGTTCGAAATGCACACCCTCCGCAAGCGTCGTTTCATAGGCGCGGTTGACCGACTCCTTGATCATCATCACTGCCGGCAGTGGGAACTCCGCAATGGTCGTGGCCGCGGCGACCGCTTCGTCAAGCAGCGATGCCGCCGGGATCACGCGCGAAACCAGTCCAGCGCGCTCCGCTTCGGCGGCATCCATGAAGCGGGCTGTCAAACAAAGGTCCATCGCCTTTGTTTTTGACACCGCGCGCGGCAACCGCTGCGTGCCGCCAGCGCCCGGCATGATGCCGAGCTTGATCTCCGGTTGACCGAACTTCGCAGTGTCGGCAGCGAAAATGATGTCGCACATCATCGCCAGTTCGCAGCCGCCACCGAGCGCAAAGCCCGCCACTGCGGCAATGATCGGCTTACGGATAGAGCGAACCGTTTCCCAATTGCGCGTGATGTAGTCACCCTTGTATACATCCATATAGGTGTACGACGCCATCATGCCGATGTCCGCGCCGGCCGCGAACGCTTTCTCGCTGCCCGTCACGACGATTGCGCCAATCGCCTCGTCGGCGTCGAACCCACGCAGCGCGGCGCCCAGTTCGTCCATCAGTGCGTCGTTCAGCGCATTCAGAGCCTTCGGACGATTCAGCGTGATCAGTCCAACCCGCCCCCGCGTTTCAACCAGAATGTTTTCATAAGCCATGCCGCCTCCGTAAGGGTTAATCGCACGCCAAAAACGCTTCGCGCATCGTTCATAGTGATGCTACCATTCGCCAACCAACCGGTCGGTCAATTATTCGACAGGTTTTCCCCAACGCACAGTCGAGCCCTTCTTTGCCATGACACATCCGCTATTCACCAAGCACGAAGACACGCTGCACAAAGCGCTCGCCGCGCTCGAAACGCGCGGCTACTGGAGCCCGTTCGTCGAGATGCCTAGTCCGAAAGTGTACGGGGAAACAGCCAACGCGGACGGCGAAGCCGCGTTCAATGCGCTTCTCAACAAGACGTTCGACCTGGACCAACCGTCGACTGGAGAAACCGTCGGCGCGGAAGTCTCGCCGTTTGGCTTTCCGCTCGGTGTGCGTTACCCGAAAGCCGACCCGAACGCGCTCATCGCCGCGTCCACCGAGGCGCAACGCGATTGGCGCGCGGCCGGCCCGCAGGCATGGATCGGCGTGAGCCTCGAAATCCTCGCGCGTCTGAATCGCGCCAGCTTCGAGATCGGCTACAGCGTGATGCACACAACCGGCCAGGCGTTCATGATGGCCTTCCAGGCCGGCGGCCCACACGCACAAGATCGCGCACTCGAAGCGGTTGCGTACGCCTGGGACCAGCTGCGCCGCATTCCAGCCAACGCGCATTGGGAAAAGCCGCAAGGCAAGAATCCGTCCCTCGCGATGCACAAGCGCTACACCGTCGTGCCGCGCGGCACCGGCCTCGTACTTGGCTGCTGCACATTCCCGACGTGGAACGGCTATCCGGGCCTGTTCGCCGATCTCGCAACCGGCAACACGGTCATCGTCAAGCCACATCCGGGCGCGATCCTGCCGCTCGCGCTGACGGTGCGCATCGCGCGTGAGGTGTTGCGCGAAGCGGGCTTCGATCCGAACGTCGTCATGCTGCTCGCCACCGACCCGAACGACGGCGCCCTCGTCCAGCAACTGGCCCTGCGCCCCGAGATCAAGCTAATCGACTTCACGGGCAGCACCCAGAACGGCACCTGGCTCGAACGCAACGCGCATCAGGCGCAGGTCTACACGGAGAAGGCCGGCGTCAACCAGATCGTGATCGACTCGGTCGAGGACATCAAGGCGGCCGCGCGCAACATCGCGTTCTCGCTGGCGCTGTATTCGGGCCAGATGTGCACCGCGCCGCAAAACATCTACGTGCCGCGCGACGGCATTGGCACCGCGGACGGCACGTTCAGCTTCGACGATGTCGCCCAGGCGCTTGCCGGTGCGGTGCAAAAGCTCGTCGCCGATCCGGCCCGCGTCGTCGAACTGCTCGGCGCGATCCAGAATGAAAGCGTCGTGCAACGCGTCGACGAAGCCGCCAAGCTCGGCCGCGTTCTCGTCGCGAGCCAGACGCTCGAGCATTCATCCTTTCCGGGCGCTCGCGTTCGCACGCCGCTCGTATTGCAACTCGACGCCGCGACCGACCGTGCCCAGTTCACGAGAGAATGGTTCGGGCCGATTTCGTTCGTCATCGCGACGGACTCGACCGCGCAGTCGCTCGACCTCGCGGGCGAAATTGCCGCCGAGCACGGAGCACTGACCCTGTCGGTCTACAGCACGGACGACGGGGTGCTCGACGCCGCGCACGAAGCGTCGATTCGCGGCGGCGTCGCGTTGTCGATCAATCTGACCGGTGGTGTGTTCGTCAACCAGTCCGCGGCGTTCTCGGACTTTCACGGCACCGGCGCCAACCCGGCCGCCAATGCCGCGCTGGCCGATGCCGCTTTCGTCGCCAATCGCTTCCGTGTCGTTCAAAGCCGCGTTCATGTTGAACCGAAAACGGCGCCGGCGGTAGCTGGCTGAATGGCATAAGACACAGCGTCAGTACAGCGCACGATTTCGTCCTATGCCTTTCGGCAGATGGACCAGATCGTGCGCTCTCACTAACATCGAACATCGGATCGGCATCACGCGCCGACGTAGTCGTGCAACCGTGCCCATCGGTCAACGAGACTCTGAGGAGACACCCCATGTCATATGAAGCGATCCGGCTGGACATCGACTCATCGAGCCACGTCGCCACGATCACGCTTAATCGCCCGGACAAGCTCAACAGCTTCACGCGCGCGATGCATCAGGAACTCTGCGCCGCGCTCGATCGGGTCGAAACGTCTGGCGCGCGTGCGCTCGTGTTGACCGGCGCGGGCCGTGGCTTCTGCGCCGGCCAGGACCTCGCCGACCTCGATTTCACGCCGGGCGCCATGACCGACCTCGGCGGCCTGATCGACCAATACTTCAATCCGCTAATCCGTCGTCTGCAGGCGCTGCCCCTTCCGGTGATCGCAGCGGTCAACGGCACGGCCGCCGGAGCGGGCGCCAATCTTGCGTTGGCCTGCGACCTCGTGCTCGCGGCACGCTCCGCGAACTTCATCCAGGCGTTCGTGAAGATCGGTCTCGTGCCGGATTCGGGCGGCACGTGGTTCCTGCCTCAACGCGTCGGCATGGCACGCGCGCTCGGGCTCGCGATCACCGGCGACAAGCTCAGTGCCGACAAAGCCGAAAGCTGGGGCTTGATCTGGCAAGTGTTTGACGACGCGGAACTCGCTCCGGCTGCGGCGAAACTCGCGACCCAACTTGCCCAGCAACCGACGCGCGCGATCGCCGCGATCAAGCAGGCGATGCGCGCGGGCGCGACGCAAACGCTCGACCAGCAACTCGATCTCGAGCGTGATCTGCAGCGCAAACTCGGCGCCTCAGACGATTACGCGGAAGGTGTGCAGGCATTTATCGAAAAGCGCGCGCCGCGCTTCGAGGGGCGTTGAGATGTCCACGCAAACCACCCGCCCCGACCAGATGACGCCCGACGAACTCGCCCGCGCGACGGCCGCCGCAATGTACGAAAACGATGCCTGCAGTCGCGCGCTCGGGCTCGAGATTCTCGAAGTGCGCCCCGGCTATGCGCGGCTGCGCATGGCGATACGCGATGACTTCCTGAACGGCCATCAAATCTGCCACGGCGGCCTGATCTTCACGCTCGCCGATTCGACCTTCGCATTCGCCTGCAACACCTACAACATCAATACGGTCGCGGCCGGCTGCTCGATCGAGTTTCTGCGGCCGGTCCGCGGCGGCGACGTACTCAGTGCCGAAGCGCTCGAGCAGACATTGAACGGGCGCACCGGCATCTACGATATCCGCGTAACGAATCGCGCCGGTGAAACCGTCGCGATGTTTCGCGGCAAATCGGCGCAAATCAAGGGCAACCTGATTTCCGCCGACGACTAACAGTTAGCGGCGGCCAACCGGAGCCGCCCTCACGGACAAGCGTCCGCCTGGTTTTCTGGCGCCAACGCGCCGCATATCAGACTCAGATACTGATGCAGCAAGGAGACATTCGATGAGCACCGCCCTTCCGCTCGATCCGATCGAGACCGCCAGCCGCGACGAGCTCGCCGCCCTCCAACTTGAGCGGCTCAAATGGTCGCTCAACCATGCGTACGAAAATTCGCCGGTGTATCGGCGCAAGTTCGACGAAGCCGGCGTTCATCCGGGCGATGTCAAGTCGCTCGCGGACCTCGCACGCTTTCCGTTCACGACGAAAAAGGATCTGCGCGACAACTATCCGTTCGGGATGTTCGCCGTGCCGCAGGAGCAGATTTCGCGAATCCATGCGTCGTCCGGGACGACCGGCAAGCCGACCGTCGTCGGTTATACGGCGCGCGACATCGACACGTGGGCGAACCTCGTCGCCCGTTCGATACGCGCCGCCGGCGCGAAGCGCGGCGACAAGGTGCACGTGAGCTACGGCTACGGCCTCTTCACGGGCGGCCTCGGCGCGCACTACGGTGCCGAGCGCGCGGGGCTCACCGTGATCCCGTTCGGCGGCGGTCAGACAGAAAAGCAGGTGCAGCTGATCCAGGATTTCCGGCCGGACATCATCATGGTGACGCCGAGCTACATGCTGTCGATCGCCGACGAACTCGAACGCCAGGGTATCGACCCGGCCAGCTGCTCATTGCGCATCGGCATCTTCGGTGCTGAGCCGTGGACTAACGATATGCGCGAGGCGATCGAAAAACGCATGGGCATCGACGCGGTCGACATCTACGGTCTCTCCGAAGTGATGGGCCCAGGCGTCGCCTCGGAGTGCGTCGAAACCAAAGACGGCCCGACGATCTGGGAAGACCATTTCTATCCCGAGATCATCGACCCCGAAACGGGCGAGGTGCTGCCCGATGGCGAACTCGGCGAACTCGTGTTCACGTCGCTGACGAAAGAAGCGCTGCCGATCATCCGCTACCGCACGCGCGATCTCACGCGCCTGCTGCCGGGCAGCGCCCGCACGATGCGGCGCATGGAAAAGATCACCGGCCGCTCGGACGACATGATGATCGTGCGCGGCGTCAACGTGTTCCCGACGCAGATCGAAGAACTGCTGCTCAAGCAGCACGCGCTCGCACCGCACTATCAGATCGTGCTGACGAAGGAAGGGCCGCTCGACGTGTTGACGCTGAACGTCGAACCGTGCCCCGAAAGCGCGCCCGACACGTCCGCGCTCATCGCCGCGAAAAACGCGCTGGCTTACGACATCAAGGCCCTGATCGGCGTGAGCGCGGTGGTGAACGTGCTGGCGGTGAATGGAATCGAGCGCTCCGTGGGCAAGGCGCGGCGCGTGGTGGACAAGCGCAGGTCGGGGCTCTGATTCGAGCGACGGGCGGTGGGCGGCGGGCAACGTAACAACCCAGCCAAAAACGGCGTCACGCACGGATCCTGTTCCGACGTGACGCGGCCCCGCCGCCTCACGAATTCGGCAACAGCAGCCACATCCGGCCGCCTTGCTTCATCTTGCCGGCCAGATCGCCGGCATCGTCGCCGAGACCCCAGAAGTAGTCGGCGCGCACGCCACCCTTGATCGCGGTGCCCGTGTCCTGGGCGAACACCAGGCGGTTCATCGGCGAGTTCGTCAGCGGCCGCGTAGTCTGCAGGAACACCGGCGTGCCTAGCGGGATGGCACTTGGGTCGACCGCAATCGAGCGCTCCGGCGTCAACGGTACGCCGAGCGCGCCGATCGGACCGTCCGCGCCGCCGCCAGGTACGCTTTCGGCCGACGGCATCTCGCGGAAAAACACGAAGCGCGGATTGGTGTCGAGCAGGCCATCCACACGCGTCGGATTCGCGCGCGCCCATGCCTTGATGCCTTGCATCGTCGCTTGCGCGGGCGTGATCTCGCCGTGATCGAGCAGCCAGCGCCCAATCGACTTGTACGGCTGATTGTTGGTACCGCCAAAGCCAACGCGCATCACGCTGCCGTCTTCCATCACGATCCGCCCCGAGCCCTGCACCTGCAGGAAGAACGCTTCGATCGGATCGTCGACCCAGACGAGTTCGTTGCCGCTCAGCGCGCCCGAGCGCTCGAGCTGCGCGCGCGCCGGCAACGGCGCCCCCGCGCGATAGCCGCCGGGCCAACGGTATAGCGCGGTCTGATACACGCCGTGCTGCGTGCGCGAGCCCCGCAGCAGGGGCTCGTAGTAACCGGTGACCAGACCGTCGAGCGTGCCGTCGCTATTCGCGAGCTGGAACGGCGTGAAATAGGCTTCAAAGAAAGCGCGCGCGCCGGTGACGTCGAGATCGTCGATCTGCGCGGCCGCTGCGCATGCACGCGACCAGTTCGGCTGACGCGCGAGCCTCAAGCAGTTTTGCCGCAACGCGGCCGTCGCGCCGATCAGCGAGTCGTCCTGCCAGCCCGGCACCTGCTGCCACGCAACCGCGGTCAGGCGCGCCGAAGCGATCTGGCCAGGGATGACCGCCGCGCCGGTCGGCGGTGAAGGCCGGATCGCGCCGCCGCCACCGCAGGACGCAAGCAACACCGCAACCGACAGTGCACCGAGCCAGGCACCGGCCCGGCGGACAAAACGCATACAATGTTCGTTCTTGATGGAAACCGCCATGTCTGATCTGTTCGACGAATACCCGATGCTCATCTTCGCGCTGGAATCGCTGCTTGCGCTCTTCCTGCTCGTCTTTATCGTTGTATGGACGTCGTCCGGAAAGAAAAAAGCGGCGCGTGCCAAGTCGGTGAAAGAGTCCCAATCGCAAAAGCCGCAGTGACCGTAACCGGCGAACTGCTCACCGCACTGCTCATCCGCTCGCTGCGCCACACGCCCATACAAAGTCAATAAAGACCGAACAGCGCAGCGCCGGTTCAATGCAACGTCCGCGGCATGCGCAACACGAACTCCGGCACCGCCGCCTCGAAGCGCTCGCCATCCTCCGCCACGCAGAAGTAATCGCCGCGCATCGTGCCGACCGGCGTCGCAATCATTGCCCAACTCGTGTATTCGAAATGCTCGCCCGGTTTGAGCAGCGGCTGATGACCGACCACGCCCAGGCCTTTGACTTCCTGCACGGTGTTGTCACTGTCGGTGATGATCCAGTGACGCGCGATCAACTGCGCAGGCACCTGGCCAGTGTTACGGATCGTCAACGTATAGGCAAAGGCGTACTGGCGACGCTCCGGGTCCGATTCTTCAGGCAGGTATTGCACCTGCGCCGAGACGCTGAATTCGTACTGGCTCATCGTGATTCCGGTCTGATCAAACGGGTGTGAAAAATCGTGGAAGGCCCAAACGCCAATGGTCTGCGGGTGCAGCGGCGATGCGGCGCTCATCGAATGGCATTCTGCTTGATGCGCGGCATGGCCGCAACCAGACACGTCTTTCGGCCAGGAGCGTCCAGGATGTTGGGACATGGCTGCTTTGCCGCGCCGCTTCACTACGCCGTATTTTGCGCCGGCTCTTTGCGCCTGCTTTTTGCACCGGTTCATCGCGCGATTTCGCCACGCCAGCCGCCGCCCGCGCCCCGGTCAGCGCGCGCAAAAACGGTAAAATGACGCTTTCCCGCTTGCAGCCAGCCCCTGTCATGACGCAATTTCGCATCGCCCCCAGCATTCTCTCCGCCGATTTCGCCCGTCTGGGCGAAGAGGTCCGCAACGTCGTCGCCGCCGGCGCCGACTGGATCCACTTCGACGTGATGGACAACCACTACGTGCCGAACCTGACCATCGGCCCGCTCGTCTGCGAAGCGATCCGCCCGCACGTGAACGTGCCGATCGACGTGCACCTGATGGTGCGTCCCGTCGACCGCATCGTGCCGGACTTTGCGAAAGCCGGCGCGAATGTGATCAGCTTTCACCCGGAAGCCTCGGATCACATCGACCGCACGCTGTCGCTGATCCGCGACCACGGCTGCAAGGCCGGCCTCGTGTTCAATCCGGCGACGTCGCTGAGCTATCTCGATCACGTGATGGACAAGGTCGACCTCGTGCTGATCATGTCGGTGAACCCGGGCTTCGGCGGCCAGTCGTTCATCCCCGAGGCGCTCAACAAGCTGCGCGAAGCGCGTAAGCGCATCGACGCCTACAACGAGCGCACCGGCCGCGACATCCATCTCGAAGTAGACGGCGGCGTGAAGGTCGACAACATCGCGGAAATCGCGGCGGCCGGCGCGGACACGTTCGTGGCCGGCTCGGCAATCTTCGGCCAACCCGATCACAAGGTCGTGATCGACAAGATGCGCACCGCCCTCGCCTCCGTCCAGCGCTAAAACCCGCGCCTCATGACCGCTCCATATCCGCCCCCGACCTTCACCGGCCCGCGCCTCGAAGCCGCGATCATCGACCTGGACGGCACGATGATCGACACCGCCGATGACTTCACCGCCGGCCTGAACGGCATGCTCGCTCAGCTCGACGCGGAAGAAACCACGCGCGAGGAAGTGGTCGGCTATGTCGGCAAGGGTTCGGAGCATCTGATCCGCAGCGTGCTCGCACCGCGCTTCGAAGCCGAGCATGCGCAAGAGCGCTTCGATGAAGCGCTCGCGATCTATCAGGCCGAGTACGCGAAGATCAACGGTCTGCACACGCGGCTTTATCCGGACGTCGAAGCCGGTCTGCGCGCGCTGCGCGACGCGGGCCTGAAGCTCGCCTGCGTGACCAACAAGCCGCACCGCTTCGCGCTCGAGCTGCTGCAGCAGTACCGGCTTGCGCCGTATTTCAGCGTCGTGCTCGGCGGCGACAGTCTCGCGAAGAAGAAGCCGGACCCGCTGCCGATGCTGACCGCCGCCGCGCAACTCGGCGTCGAGCCGAGCGCCACGGTCGCGATAGGCGACTCGGAAAACGACGCGCTGGCGGGCCGCGCGGCCGGCATGGCGACCCTGACGGTACCCTACGGCTACAACCACGGCCAAGCTATACAAACGATAAAATCCGATGGTATAGTTGCCTCGCTGCTCGACGCCGCCAAGGCGATCGCAGCGCACCAATCCACGACTTGAACAGTCCTTCATCCTCATGTTTCTGAATAAAAAACGGAGTCTGATTAGCATCGACCGGGGAGCCTGGCCCTGGCGTCGCTGGTCGCGCTAACCTCGCCTGAGGTACGCTGAAGCTCGTCTTCGGCAATCGTTTTTTACTTCGCTGCGCTCACGCGCTTTTTCCATCGTTCTGTTGTTGCGCTGCTGCATCGGCTGATTGGGCCTGCGCGTACCTGCAAAGTACCGCTGCGCACCCGCACCGCTCGCACGCGCCGATGGAAGACCCGCGCCGGTCGGTATCATCATGTCGCGAACGTCGACTCACGCCCTGACCGGAGGCGCCTAGCCCCGCTTTGCCCAACGCTTGCAGCCGCCGGACCACCGTACAGGATCGGAACATGACCGAACTCGAATTCCAGTCCCTCGCCAACGAGGGTTTCAATCGCATCCCGCTGATCGCCGAAGCACTCGCCGACCTCGAAACGCCGCTGTCGCTGTACCTGAAGCTCGCGCAGAGCGAGCGCAACGGCGCGAACTCGTTCCTGCTGGAGTCGGTGGTGGGCGGCGAACGCTTCGGGCGTTATTCGTTCATCGGCCTGCCGGCGCGGACTCTCGTGCGCACGCGCAACGGCGTGTCGGAAGTGGTGCGCGACGGCAAGGTCGTCGAAACGCACGACGGCGATCCGCTCGCGTTCATCCAGCAGTTCCAGGCGCGCTTCAAGGTCGCGCAACGCCCGGGACTGCCGCGCTTCACGGGCGGTCTCGCCGGCTACTTCGGCTATGACGCGGTGCGCTACATCGAGAAGAAGCTTGCGTACAGCGCGCCGAAGGACGATCTGAACCTGCCCGACATCCAGCTGCTGCTGACCGAGGAAGTCGCCGTCATCGACAACCTGGCGGGCAAGCTCTATCTGGTGGTCTACGCGGACCCGACCCAGGCCGAGGCCTACACGAAAGCGAAGCAACGTCTGCGCGAACTGCGCCAGCGGCTGCACGCCACCGTCGAGCCGCCCGTCGTGTCGGCCAGCGTACGCACCGAGATCTACCGCGAATTCGCGAAAGACGATTACCTGACCGCCGTGCGCAAGGCGAAGGAATACATCGCCGCCGGCGAGCTGATGCAGGTGCAGGTCGGCCAGCGCCTGACCAAGCCGTATCGCGACAATCCGCTGTCGCTGTATCGCGCGCTGCGCTCGCTGAATCCGTCGCCGTACATGTACTACTACAACTTCGGCGACTTCCACGTGGTCGGCGCGTCGCCGGAAATTCTGGTGCGTCAGGAAAAACGCGGCGAGGACCGCCTCGTCACGATCCGCCCGCTCGCCGGCACGCGACCGCGCGGCAACACGCCCGAGCGCGACGCCGCGCTCGCGACCGAGCTGCTGAACGACCCGAAGGAAATCGCCGAGCACGTGATGCTGATCGACCTCGCGCGCAACGACGTCGGCCGCATCGCGCAGATCGGCTCGGTCGTCGTGACCGACAAGATGGTGATCGAGAAGTACTCGCACGTGCAGCACATCGTCAGCTCGGTCGAAGGCAAGCTGAAGCCCGACATGACCAATTTCGACGTGCTGCGCGCCACCTTTCCGGCCGGCACGCTGTCAGGTGCGCCGAAGGTCCGCGCGATGGAGCTGATCGACGAGCTCGAGCCCGTCAAGCGCGGGCTGTACGGCGGGGCGGTCGGCTATCTGTCGTTCACCGGCGAGATGGATCTGGCCATCACGATCCGCACCGGCGTGATCGCGAACGGCAATCTGTATGTGCAGGCGGCCGCGGGCGTGGTCGCCGATTCGGTGCCGGAATCCGAATGGCAGGAGACCGAGAACAAGGCGCGCGCGGTGTTGCGCGCGGCCGAGCAGGTCCAGGACGGCCTCGATAGCGACTTCTGACCGGAGACACACCATGCTGCTCATGATCGACAACTACGATTCGTTCACCTACAACCTGGTGCAGTACTTCGGCGAACTCGGCGAAGACGTGCGCACCTACCGCAACGACGAAATCACGTTGGATGAAATCGCGAAGCTGAATCCCGAGCGCATCTGCCTGTCGCCGGGGCCGAGCAACCCGCAGCACGCGGGCATCACGCTCGACGTATTGCGCGAATTCGCCGGCAAGACGCCGATTCTCGGCGTGTGCCTCGGCCATCAGGCGATTGGCGAGGCGTTCGGCGGCCGCGTCGTGCGCGCGCAGACCATCATGCATGGCAAGGTGAGCACGATCGAAACCGACTGCAAGGGCGTGTTCGCGGACCTGCCGAAGCATTTCACCGTGACGCGCTACCACTCGCTCGCGATCGAACGCGAATCGCTGCCCGACTGCCTCGAAATATCGGCATGGACCGAAGACGGCGAAATCATGGGCGTGCGCCACAAGGAGCTCGCAGTGGAAGGCGTGCAGTTCCACCCGGAATCGATCCTGTCCGAACACGGCCACGCGCTGCTCGAAAACTTCGTCAAGCAATCGAAGCTCGCCGTCGCCGGCAAGGCCTCGAATCACGCGGCGCCTCGCAATTCCTGACCCGATGAGAGACGAAATCATGTCCATTACGCCCCAGGAAGCCTTGCAGCGGACCATCGAGCACCGCGAGATTTTCCACGACGAAATGCTGCACCTGATGCGCCTCATCATGCGCGGCGAACTCTCGCCCGTGATGTCGGCGGCGATCATCACCGGGCTGCGTGTCAAAAAAGAGACCATCGGCGAAATCACCGCAGCCGCCACGGTGATGCGTGAATTTGCCCGGCACGTCGATGTGCAGGACAACTCGAACTTCGTCGATATCGTCGGCACCGGCGGCGACGGCGCGCACACGTTCAACATTTCCACCGCGACGATGTTCGTGTCGGCCGCGGCGGGCGCGAAGGTCGCGAAGCACGGCAATCGCAGCGTGTCGAGCAAGTCGGGCAGCGCGGACGTGCTCGAAGCGCTCGGCGTCAACATCGATCTGCAACCGGAGCAGGTTGCGGCATCGATCGCGGAAACGGGCATGGGCTTCATGTTTGCGCCGAATCATCATCCGGCCATGAAAAACGTTGCGCCGGTGCGCCGTGAACTCGGCGTGCGCACGATCTTCAACATCCTCGGGCCGCTGACCAATCCGGCCGGCGCGCCGAATCAGCTGATGGGTGTGTTCCACCCCGACCTCGTCGGTATTCAGGTGCGCGTGATGCAGCGTCTCGGCGCGAAACACGTGCTCGTGGTGTACGGTATGGACGGCATGGACGAAGTGTCGCTCGGCGGCGCTACGCTGGTGGGCGAGTTGCGCGACGGCGAGATCCGCGAGTACGAGATCCATCCGGAAGACTTTGGCATGCAGATGGTGTCGAATCGCACGCTCAAAGTCGCCAACGCGGGCGAGTCGAAGGTCATGCTGCTCGACGCGCTCGACAACAAGCCCGGCGTCGCGCGCGAAATCGTTACGCTGAACGCGGGCACGGCACTCTATTCGGCGAACGTCGCGGCCACGATCGCGGACGGCATCGAGCTCGCGCGCGAAGCGATCGCGAGCGGCAAGGCGCGCGCGAAGGTCGACGAACTGGTGCGCTTCACCCAGCAATTCAAGCAGTAATCACGTAACGAGACATTTATGAGCGACATCCTCAACCGCATCGTCGCGGTCAAACGCGAAGAAGTCCGGGCGGCCGAACAAAGCGTGCCGCTCGAGGAACTGCGGCTCGAAGCGTCGTCGCGCGATATCCGCGACTTCGTCGGCGCGTTGCGCGCCAGGCACGCGGCGGGTCTTGCCGCGGTGATCTCCGAGGTGAAGAAGGCGAGCCCGTCGAAGGGCGTGCTGCGCGAACACTTCGTGCCGGCCGACATCGCGCGTTCGTACGAAAAGCACGGCGCCGCATGTCTGTCCGTCCTGACCGACGTGCAGTTCTTCCAGGGCAGCGTCGCGTATCTGCAGCAAGCGCGCGCCGCGTGCCAGTTGCCGGTGCTGCGCAAGGACTTCATCGTCGATCCGTACCAGATCGTCGAAGCACGCGCGATGGGCGCCGACGCGATCCTGCTGATCGCCGCCGTGCTCGAAACTTCGGAGATGCAGGACCTCGAAGCGCTCGCGCATTCGCTCGGTCTCGCGGTGCTCGTCGAAGTGCACGACAGCGACGAACTCAAGGAAGCGCTGACGCTGCAGACGCCGCTGATCGGCATCAACAACCGCAATCTGCGCACGTTCGAAACCTCGCTCGACACGACGCTCGGCATGCTCGACGCAATTCCCGACGATCGCATCGTCGTGACCGAGTCAGGCATTCTGTCGCGCGACGACGTCGATCGCATGCGCGCGCGCAACGTGCATACGTTTCTCGTCGGCGAGGCGTTCATGCGGGCGGACGAGCCCGGCGTGGAACTTGCGCGGATGTTTTTCTGATCACCGCCTCGGCGTATCGACGCAGATAAACACCCGCAACAAGGAATCGCATTTTGGGCATTGAACGCGAAATCAAGCTGGCGCTGCCGGCGTCGCAGGTGCAGGCAGCGACGCAATGGTTCGTCGCGCGCGCCGGCACGAGCGGACATGCGATCAAGCTCGTGAACGTTTATTTCGACACGCCACAGTTGACGCTGGCGTCGTCGAAGAGCGCGCTGCGTCTGCGGCAGACGCCGGACGGCTGGCTGCAGACGTTCAAGACGGTCGGCACCGCGACGAACGGTTTGCATAGCCGGCACGAATGGGAAATGCCGGTCGCGGGCGCGAAGCTCGAAATCGAAGCAATGCTGCGCGCTTGCGACGAACCGGCCGCCGCAGACGCTTTGAAACTGGCCGCGCCATCGCTGATCGCGCTGTTCCGCACGAATTTCACACGCACTCTATGGCAACTCGACACCGAGGGCGCGCAGATCGAAGCGGCGATCGATCAGGGCGACGTGCTTGCTGAAGTCGACGGCGAAGCGCGCCGCGCGCCGATCTCGGAGATCGAGCTCGAGTTGAAGTCAGGCGACGAAGCGGCGCTTCGTGGGCTCGCCGCCGAGCTCGGCGAGCGAATCTCCGGCCTTGCGCCGGATGACATCAGCAAGGCGCAGCGCGGGTATCGGTTGCGCGCGGGTTGAGCTAGCCAGCGTTTGCTGCGACACTTCCCCGCCATGACCTCCGCTTCCCGTACCCGCCCCACTTCGCCGCAAGCATCGTTGTTCGACGATGCCGTGCCAGTCTCCGCCGAGACCCCGGCCGACACGACCGCCGCGCCGCCCACCCTCGAAGCCCAGTTCGCCGCGCTGCCCGCGGCATGGCGCGCGCATCTGAAACCATTCATCGACAGCGACACCTACGCGCCGCTGTGCCGCTTCGTCGACGGCGAACGCGCGGCCGGCAAAACCATTTATCCGGCCGACGTGTTCCGCGCGCTGCGCCTGACGAGCCCCGACGAAGTGAAAGTCGTGATCCTCGGCCAGGACCCGTACCACGGCGAAGACCGCGGCACGCCGCAGGCGCATGGCCTCGCGTTTTCGGTCGCGCCGCACGTGCGCCCGCCGCCGTCGCTGCGCAACATCTTCAAGGAAATCGCCGCGAGTCTCGGTCACGAAACGCCGCAGCACGGCTGTCTGGACAGCTGGGCCAAACAGGGCGTGTTGCTCTTGAACACGGTGCTGACCGTCGAGCGCGACAGCGCCGCGAGCCACGCGAAACGCGGCTGGGAGAAATGCACGGACACGCTGATCCACGAACTCGCGACGCGGCATCAGAACCTCGTGTTCATGCTGTGGGGCGCGCATGCGCAGGCGAAGCGCGCGCTGCTCGGCGGCAAGTCGCACTGCGTGCTGGAGGCGCCGCATCCGTCGCCGCTGTCCGCGCATCGCGGCTTTCTCGGTTGCGGGCATTTCGCGAAGGCGAACGAATTTCTGGAGCAGCACGGCCGGGAGCCGATCGACTGGCGCCTGCCGGACGATGCTCAAATGCTCGCGTGACAGCGGCGTCGGAAGATTGAGCTGCAAAGCGAATACGCCACGGAGGGGGAACCCTTCCGTGGCGTATTTCATTTCACCGCTTGCGCCGCATCGAAGCAGCGCAATGTGGGACAACGAACCCGCTTAAACCGCGGCGATCGCTTCGCGCGCTGCGCTCAGCGCGGCGTTCGCGGCGTCCGGGCCCATGTTCAGGCCTTCGGCGTAGATGAAGCTAACGTCGGTCATGCCGAGGAAGCCGAGGAAGCTCTTCAGGTACGGCGTCTGGCTATCGTTCGGCGTACCGAGATACTTGCCGCCGCGCGCCGACACGACGTGGACCTTCTTGCCCGTCACGAGGCCTTCCGGGCCGTTCGCGGTGTAGCGGAACGTGATGCCTGCACGTGCGATGAAGTCGAAGTACGTCTTCAATTGCGACGAGATGCCAAAGTTGTACATCGGCGCGCCGATCACGATGACGTCAGCGGCTTGCAGTTCGGCGATCAACGCTTCGCTGCGCGCGGCGATCTCGGCTTGTTCCGGGGTGCGCTGCTCGGCCGGCGTGAAGAACGCGCCGAGCACGGCGTCGTCGAGGTGCGGCAGGGGTTCGGCTTGCAGGTTACGGACGACGACTTGCGCGCCCGGATTCGACTGTTGCAGCTTTGCGGTCAGCTCGTTGACGAGCAGCGTCGAGTTCGCGCCTTGCGAACGGGCTGCCGAGTTGATTTGCAGGATCGTGGTCATGGTTGACTCCAGTAGGGGGCGCGCAGTGTTGCGCGAGTGGAGCCATTGTGTTTTTTTATCGGCCGCCGAAAAAGCCATCCGGCGGCGACGGATTGTTGCATGGGTAGAACAATCCGCCGCCCTCGTCCGCCGATTGACGACGGAACGGGCGACGATCGGTGGGCCGTCCGGTGCGGCCCACCACCTCACCAATCACTTCGCCAGCCAGCGCTCGCGAGCCTTGCGCGCGGCGGACCGGTTATCGCTGACGGAGAGCTTGTAGCGCGCCACTTCGGGGCCGTCGAGCTTGACCTGCGTGACGCGCAGCTCGTCGCGGCGGAACGCGTGCACGTCGACTTTCGCGCCCGGCTGATAGCGCGACAGCAAAGCATCGATATTCCCGCCGGTCACGCGCAGGCCATCGAGCGCGATCAGCACGTCGCCGGCGGACAGGCCCGCCTTCTGCGCGGCGCTGCCTTCGTGCACCGTCGCGAGCGTGCAGTCCGCGCCGCCGCGCAGCCGCACGCCGAGCGACGGCTTGCCGTTTTTGTCGAAGTCCGGCGCAAGAGTTACGCCGAACGGCGCCAGCAGCGCGTCGAGCGGCAAATCGCGGGTGCCGCGCACGTCCTCGGCGAACAGCTCGGCCAGTTGTGCGCCGCTCGCTTCCGCGAAGATCGCCTCGATCTCGCTTTCGGCTACGCCGACCGGCTTGCCGCGATAAAAGTCACGGCCGAAGCGCTGCCACAGCAGACGCATCACGTCGTCGAGCGACTTGCGGTTGCCGGTCTGCGCGCGGATCGTCAGATCGAATGCGAGCGCGATCAGCGAGCCCTTCGTGTAATAGCTGACGATCGCGTTCGGCGCGTTCTCGTCTTGCCGGTAGTACTTGACCCACGCGTCGAAGGAGCTTTCGGCGACGCTCTGCTTCAGGCGCCCGCTGCCGCGCTTGACGCCGCCGATAACCTTGCCGAGCAGGCCGAAATAGTCGTCCGGCGTGATCACGCCGCTGCGCACGAGGATCAGGTCGTCGTAATACGACGTGAAGCCCTCGAACAGCCACAGCAGCGACGTATAGTTTTCGACGCCGAGGTCGTACGGCGCGAATACGGCCGGCTTGATGCGCTTCACATTCCACGTGTGGAAATACTCGTGACTGCACAGACCGAGATAGGTCCGATAACCCTCGCTCATCGCCTCGCGACCCTGCACCGGCAGATCGGTGCGATTGCAGATCAGCGCGGTCGATGCGCGATGTTCGAGGCCGCCGTAGCCGTCGGTGACAGCCTGCGTCATGAACACGTAGCGCTCGAACGGTGCCTTCTTCGAGTTCGGCTCGAACAGTGCGATCTGCGCCTCGCAGATGCGCTTCAGGTCCTTGCACAGCCGCTCCAGGTCGAGCCCGATCACGCGACCGCCGATCACGACGTCGTGCGGCACGCCATGCGCCTTGAACGTCGCGAGCGCGAATTCGCCGAGCGTCACGGGATGGTCGATCAGCTCGTCGTAGTTCTGCGCGCGGTACTCGCCGAAGCCGTAGCGCTTCGTGCCGCGCGCTTCCGGCAGCGCGGTCGCGACGCGCCAGCCGCGATACGCGGCGCCCTGCGGCTTCTGGATATCGACCACGCACTGCGCGTCTTCATGGCCGAGCGGCGACAGGAACACACTCGTGCCGTTGAAAAAGCCGATCGTGTCGTCCAGATGCGCGGCACGCACCGACAGGTCCCATGCGTAGACCTCATAGCGCAGCGTCAAAGCTCCCTTGACCGGCGCAGCCTGCCAGGTGTGCTTGTCGATCTTCTCGACGCGTACCTTGCGGCCCGCCTCGTTGAGCGCGCGCAGCGTGACGATGTTGCGCGCGAACTCGCGCACCATGTAGCTGCCCGGAATCCACACCGGCAGCATGAAACGCTGGCCGGCCGGATCGGGATCGGCGACGGTCACGGTGACTTCGAACAGGTGGGCGGCGGGGTTACTCGGAACGATGGTGTAGCGGATCGGCTTCATCGGCGGCGCTTGGGAGTGTCAGGAGAGTGAGGCGGAGAAGTTCGGGGCTCGATGCGAAAGGAGGCGCTGCGTGCGCCTCCTTTCCTCTACGTGTTGCATCGGTTGCGCGCCCGGTGGCGTGCATCGCGCCAGGTGCGGCGCGCTGTTCAGTGCACTGCCGACAGTTCCTTGTCGAGCCGGTCGGCCGGCACCGCGCCGGGCAGACGGCGGCCATCGGCGAGGAACACCGTGGGCGTGCCCTCGACGTTCATCGAATGGCCGAGCGCGAGATTCTTGTCGATCGCGGCGGTGTCGCAGGTGGCGGCGGCGGTCGGCGCCTGATGATCCTGCATCCACGATTCCCACGCCTTCGCGCGATCGGCCGAGCACCAGATCGACTTCGACTTGGCCGTCGAATCCGGCGACAGCACCGGGTACAGGAACGTGTAGACCGTCACGTTGTCGATCGACAGCAACGTCTTTTCGAGCTGCTTGCAGTACGGACAGTTCGGGTCGGAGAACACCGCGATCTTGCGCGAGCCGTTGCCGCGCACGACCTTCACCGCGTTGCCGAACGGCAGGCTGGCGAAGTCGATGCGGTTGGTTTCCGACAGGCGTGCCTCGGTCAGATTCTTGCGGGTCTTCGCGTCGACCAGGTCACCGAGCATCAGGTAGTCGCCGTTCGCATCGCTATAGATGATCTGCGTGCCGAGGTTCACTTCATACAGGCCCGCGATCGGCGTCTTCGACACGCTCTTGACCGTCACGTCGGCAAGACGCGTTTGCAGAGTGGCTTTGAGCTTGTCGGTGGTCTGGTCGGCCTGCGCCGAGGAGCCGAGCGTAGCGGCGGCGATCACAAGCGCGGCGGCGGCGATGCGGAAAGTCTTTTTCATGCTGGAGTCCTGAGTTCAGTCGCGCATCGTGCGCATTTTTTCACGTGCCGGCCGCGCGTTTCGTCCGCCTGTCGGGGTCGGAGCGCAGCCCGTCGATCCGCTCATGATACCTGTCCCGGGCACCCGCGACCTGCCATCAGCTATCCGCGCGACGCCCCATTGCCGTTTACCCCAGCGCGGCCGATACGAGCCAGCGCTTGATGAACGGCTGCGCGCCGACGAAAGCCATGCCGGTATTGCGTACGGCGCGCGTGAGCGGACCGGGCACCGAGAACAGTTTCTGCAGGCCGTCGGTGGCGATCATCAGTGCGCGGATGTCTTCGCGGCGCGCGCGTTCGTAGCGACGCAGCAGCACCATGTCGCCGAGATCGCGAAACGACTCCTTGCCGCCGATCGTGCTCGCGAGCGCGGCGACGTCGCGCAAGCCGAGGTTCATGCCCTGCCCTGCAAGCGGGTGAATCAGATGAGCTGCATCGCCGATCAGCGCGACGCGCGGCGCGACGAGCCGATCCACGGTCTGTAGCGCGAGCGGGAAGCCCTGCGCGGGCGTGACGCAGTCGAGCGCGCCGAACTGGCCGCCGCTCACGTGCTCGACTTCGGCGGCGAGCCGCTCAGGGTCGAGCGCAAGCAACTGCTCGGCGTGCTCGGTGCGCGCCGACCAGACCAGCGACACATGGCCGTCCGGCATCGGCAGCAACGCGATGATCTCGCCGTCGCGGAACCATTGATACGCGGTTTCGCCGTGCGGCTTCGCCGCCTTGAAATTGGCCACCACACCTGTCTGCCTGTAGTCGCGCCGCACCATCTTCGAGCCGATCTGCGCGCGCACCCACGAATGCGCGCCGTCCGCGCCGACCACCAGGTCCGCTTCGAGCACGCTGCCGTTCGAGAGGCCGACGCTCGCGCTGTCGGCGGAAAAATCGAGCGCCTGGGCGCGCGTATCGATCCACGTGAGATTCGACTGGAAGCCCAGCGCGGCATCGAGCGCGCGCTCGATTACCGACGACTCGACGATCCATGCAAGCTGCGGCACCGATGCCTGAAACGCGGAGAAATGCAGCTCGGCGTGCGCATCGCCGTAGACACGCATGTCGTAGACGGGACCGAGCCGGGTGTGATCGAGCGCTTGCCAGACCCGCAGCCGTTCGAGCAAGGCCTGCGAGCTCGACGACAGCGCATAGACGCGCGAGTCGAAGACGGCACCGGCAGGCAGCGCCGCGTAACGCTGCGCGAGCAGTGCGACGCGCAGTCCGCCTTGCGTGAGCGCGAGCGCCGCGGTCTTGCCGACGAGCCCGCCGCCGATCACGACGGCATCAAAGGTCTGGTGGTGTGCGTTCATGCGCGCATTATAGCCGCGGGGGGTGCTGGGGACGGATCGACCGGCGCGGCATTTGGGCCTGGTGGATAAGGCCTCGCGCGCCGCGCTAATGCCCCGCGGCGCGCGCCGCCAGCGCCGCATTCGCCTCGCGCATGCGCATGAAATCGGGATCGGACGACAGGATCCGCCACGCGGACGCCTCGAGCTGCCCTTTGCGATCACGCTGATCGCCACGCACCGCGCAGTCGGGGAACACGCGGTCATACACGCGCCACAACGAGTCGTTGTCGTTCCTGTCGGCGAACCGCGCGATGTCGGCCCGATCTTCGCGCGTGAGGCGGGTCGTCAGGCAGTCGATCGTCTGACGGTCCGTGGTGGCCTGTGCTTCGTCGAAATCCGGCGCAACCCACGTCACGACCACGCCCGCCACGATCGCAACGACGACGCCGATTCCGACCCATCTCATGATTCGCACGCTGTTCCCCCGGAAATTGAGCTCTGTCGGCTCTGAACGGACGATTCTACAGTGGCTTGACGCAAATGCGCCGGCCAGTCCGCCCGGGCGAACGGGTTACAATTGCGCTTTCCGTGAAAACTCGCACTCAATCGTCGAGCCAGCGCCCCGATCCGGTGACTTGTCCGCTCCGCTGAACCTGCTACACCACGCCCTACGCGACGGCTTTCCGAATCCGCGCGCAGCGTCGAGCGCATCACCCAACCTACTGATTCACTGAAGGATTTCCATGAGCCTCCAATGCGGCATCGTCGGCCTGCCTAACGTCGGCAAGTCCACCCTGTTCAACGCGCTGACCAAGGCGGGCATCGCCGCCGAAAACTATCCGTTCTGCACGATCGAGCCGAACGTCGGCATCGTCGAGGTGCCGGACGCGCGCCTGAAGGCGCTCGCCGAAATCGTCAAGCCTGAGCGCATCCTGCCGGCCGTGGTCGAGTTCGTCGACATCGCGGGTCTGGTGGCCGGCGCGAGCAAGGGAGAAGGCCTCGGCAACCAGTTCCTCGCGAACATCCGCGAAACCGATGCGATCACGCACGTCGTGCGCTGCTTCGAGGACGACAACGTGATTCACGTCGCGAACAAGATCGATCCGCTGTCGGACATCGAGGTGATCAACACTGAGCTCGCGCTTGCCGACCTCAGCACCGTCGAGAAGGCGCTCGCGCGCTATTCGAAGGCGGCCAAGTCGGGCAACGACAAGGAAGCCGTGAAGAATGTGGCGGTGCTGGAGAAGGTCCGCGCACAACTCGACCAGGCGAAACCGGTCCGCGCGCTCGAACTGACCGATGAAGAGAAGGCCACGCTCAAGCCGTTCTGCCTGATCACCGCGAAGCCGACCATGTACGTCGCCAACGTGAAGGAAAACGGCTTCGAGAACAACCCGCACCTCGACGCGGTCACGAAGTTCGCGGCCGCGGAAGGCGCGCCGGTCGTGGCCGTGTGCGCGGCGATCGAAGCGGAAATCGCCGACCTCGACGAAGCCGACATGGAAGTGTTCCTCGAGGACATGGGCATGCATGAGCCGGGCCTGAACCGCGTGATCCGCGCGGGCTTCAAGCTGCTCGGCCTACAGACCTACTTCACGGCCGGCGTGAAGGAAGTGCGCGCGTGGACGATCCACATCGGCGATACGGCGCCGAAGGCAGCTGGCGCGATCCACACCGACTTCGAGCGCGGCTTCATCCGCGCGCAGACGATCAGCTTCGACGACTACATCACCTACAAGGGCGAGCAAGGTGCGAAGGAAGCCGGCAAGATGCGCGCGGAAGGCAAGGAATACGTTGTGCACGATGGCGACGTGATGAACTTCCTGTTTAACGTCTAAGCGCGAAGCAGCTGCAATTGCGCTGCGCGAGTAAGGCCCGCGAACGCTCAGGCGTTGCGGGCTTTTTTCATTTGCACGCTACGACTTACGCAACGCATCGAGACAACGAGCCTTGATGTGCGGATTTGCAGTCGTGACTGCCGAAACAGCGCGCAATGCTTTGGTCTTGTCGTCTTTCGGCAGCTCGTCAATAAACGGCATGCACCCCGATCTGCATCGCTGACGATCTCCCCGAACCGCCCCCCGTTTATTTCCTTTCCCCGACAGCCGATGCTAAATTGCGGCTTCCGGCGCGCCGCCACCCATGGTCCGCGCCGCCCTGCCACCGACGCCGGAATGTCATCGAACACAAATAGAATCGCGCGTTTCGCGTCCGCACTCTTCCGAACCGGAGACAAATCGATGAATTTCAAGCCGCTGTTCCGTTCACTATCCGTCGCCGCTGTATTGAGCATCGGCGTCAGCCAGGCGGCTCACGCCGCGACCGAAATCCAGTTCTGGCATGCAATGGAAGCCGCACTGGGTGAACGTCTGAACGACATTGCGAACGACTTCAACAAATCGCAAAGCGACTACAAGATCGTGCCGGTCTTCAAAGGCACCTACGACCAGACCCTCGCCGCCGGCATCGCCGCCTATCGCAGCGGCAACGCGCCGGCCATCCTGCAGGTCTATGAAGTCGGCACCGCGACGATGATGCAGGCGAAGAAAGCTATCGTCCCGGTCACGCAGGTCTTCAAGGACGCGGGCGTGCCGCTCGATCAGAAGGCCTTCGTGCCGACCATCGCGAGCTACTACAGCGACTCGAAAACCGGTGAACTGATCTCGATGCCGTTCAACAGCTCGACGCCGGTGCTGTACTACAACAAGGATGCGTTCAAGAAGGCTGGCCTCGATCCGAATCAGCCGCCGAAGACCTGGGCCGAACTGCACGCCGACGCGCAGAAGCTGAAGGCCTCGGGCATGTCGTGCGGCTACTCGTCGGGCTGGCAGAGCTGGATTCAGCTCGAAAACTTCAGCGCGTGGCATGCCGTGCCGTTCGCGTCGCGTAACAACGGCTTCGACGGCATGGACGCACAGCTCGAATTCAACAAGCCGGTGCAGGTCGCGCACATCCAGTTCCTGCAGAGCATGGCGAAGGACGGCACGTTCACCTATGTCGGCCGCAAGGACGAACCGATCTCGAAGTTCTATAGCGGCGACTGCGGCATCATCACGAACTCGTCGGGCTCGCTCGCGACGATCAAGAAATACGCGAAGTTCAACTTCGGCACCGGCATGATGCCGTACGACGACAGCGTGAAGGGCGCGCCGCAAAACGCAATCATCGGCGGGGCGAGCCTGTGGGTGTTGTCGGGCAAGGACCCGGCCGTCTACAAGGGCGTCGCGAAGTTCCTCGCGTATCTGGCCACGCCTCCGGTCGCCGCGAAGTGGCATCAGGACACCGGCTATCTGCCGATCACGACCGCCGCGTATGATCTGACGCGCCAACAAGGCTTCTACGAAAAGAACCCAGGCAGCGACACCGCGATCCGCCAGATGATGAACAAGCCGCCGCTGCCGTTCACGAAGGGCCTGCGTCTGGGCAACATGCCGCAGATCCGCACCGTGATCGACGAAGAACTCGAGCAGGTGTGGGCGGACAAGAAGACGCCGCAACAGGCGCTCGACTCGGCCGTCGCGCGCGGCGACGATCTGCTGCGCCGCTTCGAAAAAGCCGGTAACTAAGCATCGTCCGCTGGCGGGGTTCCGGCGCTCTTGCGCCGGAACCCGATGTCGTTGCAACACACCCCCGAGAATCCCGATGGAAAAGCGCTCTTACTTCGGCACCAGCGCGCTGCCCTACCTGCTCGTCGCGCCGCAGTTGCTCATCACGCTGGTCTTCTTCCTGTGGCCGGCCGGAGAAGCGCTCTGGCAATCGACGCAAAGCCAGGACGCGTTCGGCACGTCGAGCCAGTTCGTCGGACTGGCGAACTTCAAACAGCTCTTCGCCGACCCGCTCTATCTGGCGTCGTTCAACACGACGATCGTGTTCTGCGCGCTCGTCACCGTCTCGGGCCTCGTGATCTCGCTGCTCCTCGCGGTCTGCACGGATCGCGTGACGCGCGGCAAGAAGGCCTATCAAACGCTGCTGATCTGGCCGTACGCGGTCGCGCCCGCGATCGCCGCGGTGCTGTGGTCGTTCCTGTTCAACCCGAGCATCGGGCTCGTCACGTATGCGCTCGCGAAATACGGCATCGTCTGGAATCACGCGCTGAATCCCGGTCAGGCGATGTTCCTCGTCGTGCTTGCGTCCGTCTGGCAGCAGGTCAGCTATAACTTTCTGTTCTTCTACGCGGGCCTGCAAGCGATTCCGCGCTCGCTGATCGAAGCGGCGGCGATCGACGGTGCCGGTCCGGTGCGCCGCTTCTTCGGCATCGCCCTGCCGCTGCTGTCGCCGACAACGTTCTTTCTGCTGGTGATCAACATCACCTACGCGTTCTTCGACACCTTCCCGGTGATCGATGCGGCGACCGGCGGCGGCCCCGGTCAGGCCACCCGCACACTGATTTACAAGATCTTCGCCGAAGGCTTCCAGGGGCTCGACATCGGCAGCTCGGGCGCGCAGTCGGTCGTGCTGATGATCATCGTCGTGGTGCTGACCGTCGTGCAATTCCGCTTCATCGAACGCAGGGTTCAATACTCATGATCGAGAACCGACGCGGTTTCGACCTCTTCTGTCACGCGGTGCTGATCGTCGGCGTCGCGCTGGTGGTGTTTCCGGTGTACGTCGCGTTCTGCGCGGCTACGATGAGCGAGCACGAAGTGTTCACGGTGCCGCTGTCGCTCGTGCCGAGCACGCATCTGTTCGAGAACATCGCCACGATCTGGACGCACGGCACCGGCAACGCGGCGGCGCCGTTCAATCGCATGCTGTTCAACAGCCTCGTGATGGCGCTCGTGATCGCGATCGGCAAGATCGCCGTGTCGATGATCTCCGCGTACGCGATCGTCTACTTCCGCTTTCCGTTTCGCACGTTCGCGTTCTGGCTGATTTTCGTCACGCTGATGCTGCCGGTCGAAGTGCGCATTTTCCCGACCGTGCAAGTGGTGTCGTCGATGCATCTGAGCAATACGTACACCGGTTTGACGCTGCCGCTGATCGCGTCGGCCACCGCGACGTTCCTGTTCCGCCAGTTCTTCAAGACGCTGCCGGACGAACTGATGGAGGCCGCGCGCATCGACGGCGCGGGCGCAGTGCGCTTCTTCTGGGACGTCGTGCTGCCGCTGTCGCGCACCACCATGGCGGCGCTCTTCGTGATCACGTTCATCTACGGCTGGAACCAGTATCTGTGGCCGATCCTGATCACGAGCCAGCAGTCGCTGACCACTGCGGTGATCGGCATCAAGGGGATGATCGCCTCGGGCGACACCGCGACCGAATGGCATCTGGTGATGACGGCCACGCTGCTCGCGATGCTGCCGCCGCTGGTGGTCGTGCTGACGATGCAGCGCTGGTTCGTGCGCGGCCTCGTCGATTCGGAAAAATGACCGGGCATGGCGAACTGCAACAAGCACTCAAAAGACAAGGCTAGAACGGTATGGCTGCACTGACTCTGCAAAGCGTTAAGAAAACCTACGACGGCAAACAGTTCGTGTTGCACGGCATCGACGTCGACATCGCCGACGGCGAATTCGTCGTGATGGTCGGTCCGTCCGGCTGCGGCAAATCGACGTTGCTGCGAATGGTCGCCGGGCTCGAACGCATCTCCGACGGCAGCATTTCGATCGCCGGCAAGGTCGTCAACGAGCTGGAGCCGAAGGATCGCAACATCGCGATGGTGTTCCAGAACTACGCGCTGTATCCGCATATGAGCGTGGCCGAGAACATGGGCTACGCGTTGAAGATCGGGGGCGTCGACCGTGCGCAGATCGCGAAGCGCGTGGAAGCCGCCGCGCAGATTCTCGAACTCGGCGCGCTGTTGCAACGCAAGCCGCGCGAGCTGTCGGGCGGGCAGCGACAGCGTGTCGCGATGGGCCGCGCGATCGTGCGCGAGCCGGCCGTGTTTCTATTCGACGAGCCGCTATCGAATCTCGACGCGCGTCTGCGCGTGCAGATGCGCCTCGAAATCCAGCGTCTGCATGCGCGCCTGAAGACCACGAGCCTGTACGTGACGCACGATCAGATCGAAGCGATGACGCTGGCGCAACGCGTGATCGTGATGAACAAGGGCCACGCCGAGCAGATCGGCGCGCCGACCGAGGTCTACGAACGGCCGGCCACGGTGTTCGTCGCGAGCTTTATCGGCTCGCCGGGGATGAACCTGCTCGAAGGCCGCGTCGCCGACGACGGCTCGACGTTCGACGTCGCCGGCAATGGCCCGAAGCTGCCGCTCGCGGGCGTACCGTCGATCGGCCGCGAAGTCGCGACAGGCCGCGAATGGACGCTCGGCATCCGCCCCGAGCATATGAGCCCGGGCGCGGCCAACGCTCCGTCCGCGACGCTGACCGTCGATTCCTGCGAACTGCTCGGCGCGGACAACCTCGCGCACGGCCGCTGGGGCAAACACGACGTGACAACGCGTCTGCCGCACGCGCATCGTCCTGCGGCGGGCGAAGCGCTGCAGGTCGCGCTGCCCGCGCAGCATCTGCACTTCTTCGATCCGGCGACGGGGCGTCGCGCCAACTGAGACGCCAGCGGGGCGCCGCGGCCTGCCCGCCACCCGCCCCGCCGCCGGAACTCCCCCGCCGCCCGGCCCTCGCCGCGAAGTACAATGCCACCTGAACCAAACGCCGCGCGCGGCAGCATCGTCTGAGTCCGACGCAGCGCCGGCCGGCGCCGGGTGTTCCGCCCGGCCCTCACACCGATTACCCATTCACCCTCGACTGCCCGCCCGCATGCGGCCGGCGTCGTCAACGTCTATTGCAAGCAAATGGCCCAATACGTTTTCACCATGAACCGGGTCGGCAAGATCGTGCCGCCCAAGCGCCAGATCCTGAAAGACATCTCGCTGTCGTTCTTCCCCGGCGCGAAGATCGGCCTGCTCGGCTTGAACGGCTCGGGCAAGTCGACGCTGATCCGCATCATGGCTGGTGTGGACACGGAAATCGAAGGCGAAGCCACGCCGATGCCGAACCTGAACATCGGCTATCTGCCGCAGGAGCCGCAGCTCGACCCGCAGAAGACCGTGCGTGAAGCGGTCGAGGAAGGCCTCGGCGACGTGTTCAACGCACAGAAGAAGCTCGACGAAATCTACGCGGCCTACGCCGAGCCGGACGCCGACTTCGACGCTCTCGCCGCCGAGCAGGCGAAGTACGAAGCGATCCTCGCGACGACCGACGGCAGCGCCGAGCAGCAGATCGAAATCGCCGCCGACGCGCTGCGTCTGCCGGCGTGGGACGCGAAGATCGAGCATCTGTCTGGCGGCGAAAAGCGCCGCGTGGCGCTGTGCAAGCTGCTGCTGCAAAAGCCCGACATGCTATTGCTCGATGAGCCGACCAACCACCTCGACGCGGAATCGGTCGAATGGCTCGAACAGTTCCTGACGCGCTTCCCGGGCACCGTGGTCGCCGTCACGCACGATCGCTACTTCCTCGATAACGCCGCCGAGTGGATTCTCGAACTCGACCGCGGGCACGGCATTCCGTGGAAGGGCAACTACAGCAGCTGGCTCGATCAGAAGGAAGAGCGCCTGAAGCAGGAAGAAGCGTCGGAATCGGCGCGCCAGAAGGCGATCAAGAAGGAACTCGAGTGGGTGCGCCAGAACCCGAAGGGCCGCCAGGCGAAGTCGAAGGCGCGTATCGCCCGCTTCGAGGAGCTGAACAGCCAGGACTACCAGAAGCGCAACGAAACGCAGGAAATCTTCATTCCGGTCGGTGACCGCCTCGGCAATGAAGTGATCGAGTTCAAGAACGTCAGCAAGTCGTACGGCGATCGTCTGCTGCTCGATAACGTCAGCTTCAAGATTCCGGCGGGCGCGATCGTCGGCATCATCGGTCCGAACGGCGCCGGCAAGTCCACGCTGTTCCGCATGCTGACCGACCGCGAGCAACCCGATTCGGGCGAAATCGTGAAGGGCCCGACCGTCAAGCTCGCTTACGTGGACCAGAGCCGCGAAGCGCTTGCAGGCACGAAGACCGTGTTCGAGGAAATCTCGGGTGGCGCGGACGTGCTGACGGTCGGCAAGTACGAAACGCCGTCGCGCGCGTATATCGGCCGCTTCAACTTCAAGGGCGGCGACCAGCAGAAGATCGTCGGCAATCTGTCCGGCGGCGAGCGCGGTCGTCTGCATCTGGCGAAGACGCTGATCGCGGGCGGCAATGTGCTGCTGCTCGACGAACCGTCGAACGACCTCGACGTCGAAACGCTGCGCGCGCTCGAAGACGCGCTGCTCGAATTCGCGGGCTCGGTGATGGTGATCTCGCACGATCGCTGGTTCCTCGACCGTATCGCGACGCACATCCTCGCGTTCGAGGGTGACTCGCAGGTCACGTTCTTCGACGGCAACTACCAGGAATACGAAGCAGACAAGCGCGCTCGCCTCGGCGAGGAAGGTGCGCGGCCGAAGCGTCTGCGCTACAAGCCGATCTCGCGTTAAGAAGCGGGGAACAACGGCCCGTCTGGTGCAATGCCGGACGGGTCGCGGGGCACGCGCGTTGCTAGCCATCACATGGTGGGCCGGCGCGTGAAAATCCCGCGCACGCGACCGACGGTCAACACAACGCCGCACGAAGCGGTGACGGCCTTGCATGGGACCCGAGTAAGCGCTGAAGCGCCAACTCGGGTCGACAGGAGACAAGCATGGCGATGTCGAGGGGCAGGCGCTGGATCGCCGTCGTGGGCGCAACGCTATTGGCGCTGATTCTGATCGCGATCGGCGCGATGCAATTCGCACAACAGGAAGTCAAGAATCGCGTGAACGCGGTGCTCGGCCCGCTCGGCAGCGCCGACAGCATCGACGTCGGCCTCACCTCGGTTCACCTCACCCACGTTCTGCTGAAAGCGCCGCCCGGCTGGCCGGCGGGCGAACCGCTACGCGCCGACGAAATCACGATCACCCCCGACGTGCGCGATCTGATCGCGCGGCGCTTGCATATCCGCGAAGTCGTCGTGCGCGGCTTCGACATGGCCGTGCTGCGCACGAAGGACGGCTCGCTGAATCTGCTGCCGAACCTGCGCGAAACGATGAACCGCGGCGATCAGCAGGGTGGCGCCGGCACGGCGGCGCCGACCCCGCGCGAAGAACAGGTCGACCATATCCGCTTCGAGCAGGGCAACTTCCACTTCTACGACATGACCGTCGGGCCGCCGCCGTTCAAGGTGACGGTGAGTAACGTCAACGCGACGGTCGACAATCTGCATCTTCCGTCGCTCACCGAGCGGACCAACATCAGCGCCCGCGGCTCGCTGAAGGGGCCGGCGCATACGGGCACGATCACATTCGACGGCTGGATCAAAATCGCCAGCCTCGATTCACAGACGACGACCACGCTGCAAGGCGTGGATGTCGCGATACTCGATCCCTATCTGCTGAAGAAGGCCGGCACGCGAGCGCAGGTGACGGGGGGCACCGTCGATCTGAGCATCGAATCGACGGTGCGCGACTATCACCTGCATGCGCCCGGCACCGTGATGGTCCACGATCTCCAGCTCGCCGAAACGGACAATCCACTCGAAACGTTTATGTCGATTCCGACCCGCGCCGCCGTCGCCGCGCTGAAGACACATAACGGCGACATTGCGCTGCATTTCGTTCTGGATGGCGATCTGCGCGATCCGAAGTTCTCAGTGCGCGAAGGGATTCTCGCGCGCATCGGCGAGGGGTTTGCAAAGGCGTTGGGGGTTAGCGTCGAAGGCGTCGCGAAGGGCGCGGGCGAGACCGTCAAGGGTCTCGGCAACGCGTTGAAGAATCTGTTGGGACAGTAGCGGTCAGCTCAAACCGGCAAGCCCAACTCGCGCAGCTTCGCTGCCGTTTGCGCGGCGCTCGTATGATGCACGCCGTGCCAGCCGAGCGCCGTCGCGGCTTCGGCGTTCTTCGCGTTGTCGTCGATGAAGACGAGTTCGGCCGGCTCAACGCCGGGCATTTGCAATTCGACGCGCCGGCGCATTTCCGCGAAGATCGCCGGATCGGGCTTCACGAGCTTGACGCGCCCCGACACGACGATGTCGCGAAACCGCCGCAGCACGGGATAGTGCTCCCACGCGTACGGGAAAGTCTCGGCCGACCAGTTGGTGAGCCCGAAGAGCGGCACGTCGGCCGCTTCGAGCTTTTCCATCAGCGCGACGCCGTCATCGAGCACGCCCGCCACCATCTCGTGCCAACGATCGTAGAACGCCCGGATCAGCGGTTCGTGATCGGGAAACCGCGCGATCAGCTCGTCGGTGGCTTCGACGATCGGCTGGCCGCCGTCCTGGCGGATCACCCAGTCCATCGAGCACACGTGCGTGAGGAACCAGCGGCGCTCGGCTTCGTCGGGAATCAGCTCGCGGTACAGGTACTCGGGACTCCAGTCGATCAGCACGCCGCCGAAATCGAACACCACTGCCTTGATTGCCATGCCCGCTCCGTTTGGAAGGTCGTCGCTGCGCTCAGATCGGTTGCGTGCGCAGCTCGAGCCACGCCTTCGCGTCGCCCGACACATGCGACGCGAGCCGCGTGCGCACCGTCTCGTGATACGCGTTGAGCCACGCGCGCTCGTCGTCGCGCAGCAGCGACAGCTCGATGCAGCGCGTGTCGATCGGGCACAGTGTCAGCGTTTCGAACTTCAGAAAATCGCCGAATTCGGTTTTTTCCGCGGCCACGTTCAGCACGAGGTTTTCGATGCGCACGCCCCACTTGCCCGGCCGATACAGACCCGGCTCGTTCGACGTGATCATGCCCTCTTCCATTGCGGTCCACGGTTCGGCCGGCGCATAGTGCGAGATCACCTGCGGGCCTTCGTGCACGTTCAGGAAGTAGCCGACGCCGTGACCGGTGCCGTGGCCATAGTCGGCGCCGGCCTGCCAGATCGGCGCGCGCGCGATCGCGTCGAGCATCGGCGAGCGGATGCCGCGCGGGAATTGCGCGCGTGACAGCGCGATCATGCCCTTCAGCACGACGGTGAAATCGCGCCGCTGTTCATCGCTCGGCGTGCCGACCGGGACGACGCGCGTGATATCGGTCGTGCCGCTCAGGTACTGGCCACCCGAATCGATCAGCAGCAAGCCATTGCCCTCGATCACCGCATGCGACTCCTCGGTCGCGCGATAGTGCGGCATCGCGCCGTTCGCGTTGAAGCCCGCGATCGTCGCGAAGCTCAGCGACACGAACCCCGGACGGCGCGCGCGGGCGGCCGTCAGATGTTCGTCGATCGTCAGCTCGGTGATGCGCTCGCGGCCCAGCGCGCTTTCGAACCACGCGAAAAATTCGGCGAGCGCGGCGCCGTCCTGCTCCATCGTCTCGCGCACGTGCGCGGCGTCGGCGGCGGTCTTGCGCGACTTGAGGAAAGTGGACGGATTGACCGCCTCAACCACCTTGACCGACGACGGCACCGCCTGCAGCGAGCCGTACGTGATGCGGCGCGGATCGATCAGCAGCGTGCTGCCGGCCGGCAGCGCGGCGAGCGCGTCGGCGGCTTTCGCGTACGGCTCGATGCTGACGCCGTCACGCGCGAGCACGTCGGCGAGCGCCGGCGACACCTTGCCGTCTGCGACAAAGAGCGACACGCGATCCACCCCGATCAGCGCATGCGCGACGAACACCGGGTTGTAGCTGACATCGGCGCCGCGCAGGTTCAGCAGCCACGCGAGATCGTCGAGCGTCGAAATGAAATGCCACTGCGCGCCTCGGTCGGCCATCGCGCGGCGCACCTGCGCGAGCTTTTCCGCGCGCGCGACGCCCGCTTGCGGCGCGGCGTGCTCGAAGACGGCGTCGGCGGGCAGCGTTGGGCGCTGCGCCCAGATCGCGTCGAACAGGTCGACGTCGGTGCGCAGCTGCACGCCGCGCGCGTTCAGCGCCGCGCTCAAGGCACGCGCCGCCGCGACACCGAGCACCGCGCCGTCCACACCGACCGTACCGCCGCTCGCGACGTTCCGCGCGAGCCATTCGAAATGCGGCGTGGTCAGCTGACCGCCGGTCATCTTCATCAACTCGACTCCGGTGCCGGCGAGCTGCGCGCTCGCCTGCTCCCAGTAGCGGCTGTCGGTCCAGACGCCGGCGAAATCGGCGGTGACGATCAGCGTGCCGGCCGAGCCGGTGAAGCCAGACAGCCACTGGCGACCTTGCCAGCGCCCGGGCAGATACTCGGACAGGTGCGGGTCCGCCGACGGCACGAGGTAAGCGGCGATGCCTTCGCGCGCCATCGCGGCGCGCAAGCTCGCGAGGCGCTCGGGAATGGAGGAGGTTTCGGGAAGTCGGGCGTTCATGGAGTTACCTGCAAGGATTCATCGACGGATTGATCGGCGCGAAAAGAGGCCGACCGTCACGCCGACGGCGACGAGCGCAACGGCAGTACATAGCGGCCATTCGAGCATGTCGCCGTCATGGAAGAGACCTGTCACATTGCCGGCCATGCGCGTGACACTGGCGCCAAGCACGCCGGCCAACAGCGCGGCCCACCAGCGGGCGCGGCTCGCACGGCGCAGCGGGTGCAACCACCAGCCCGCGAGGCCGATCATGACGCCGAGCGCGAGAATGCCTGGCCAACCCATCAGGCGTGGGCTCCAGACTGGGATCTGAGACACGGCAAAATCAAATTCAGATTCGTCTCATAGGCGGAAGAAGCAGCCAAGGCTAGCATTTTTGCCTCCTTAACTATAGAAGTTCAGCACGGCGCTTTCCGCATAGCGGTTGAGTTTAGGGGTCGGGGTGTGCTTAGGCAAGTTGTAAGTCTGATGAGAACGCCTGTACTCCGCCCGTTGCCAGGCTGACGCCGCGCCATGCGCATCGCCCTTATCGAACCGGACGTGCAACACGCCAAACTGGTCGACCGGCTCATTTTTGCCGGCGGCCATGTATGTCTGCACTTCACCACCAGCGCCACCTTCTTGCAGCGCGCCGCCGACGAATTTTTCGACTTGCTGATCACCGAAAGCTGGGCCGGCGACCATTGCGCCGAAGACGTGATCCCGCGTGCCCGCTCCATTTTGCCTGGCCTGCCCGTCATGATGCTGATGACGGCACCGCGCGAAAGCCAGATTGTCGCCGCGCTGCATGCAGGCGCCGACGATTGCCTGAGCAAGCCGGTGCGCGGGCCAGAAATGCTCGCGCGCGTCGAGGCGCTGCAGCGCCGCGCGGGAGTGCGGCGACCCGCCAACCGGCGGCGCGACGTGATCGGCGGTTACACGTTCGACGCAGCGAATTTCGCCGTGACCTTCCGCGAGCTGACCGTCACCCTGACGCCGAAGGAATTCCACCTTGCGCTGCTGCTGTTCAACAATCTGGCACGGCCGGTGTCGCGCGCGCATATTCTCGAAACCGTGTGGTCGCGCCGCCGCGACGTAAAGTCGCGCACCATCGACACCCACGCGTCGCGCGTGCGCAGCAAGCTGCAACTGCGGCCGGAGCTTGGCTACGTGCTGACGCCAGTCTATGGTTACGGTTATCAGCTGGACGCGATTCCGCTGGAGAGCCTGACAGGCCCGAGCTAACGCATGCGGGGAATACGGCGTGCAGGATGTGAGAATCGTGGAAACGCTATAATATAGGGCTGAACGATAGCTCCCCCAAATGCAGCTTCTAACGATCGGAATCAACCATCACACTGCGCCTGTCGCCTTGCGCGAACGCGTGGCGTTTCCGCTCGAACAGATCAAGCCCGCACTGGACACCTTCAAAGGCATCTGGCTGGGCCGCATGGCCCCCAATGCGCCCGAAGCGGCAATTCTGTCCACCTGCAACCGCACCGAACTCTACTGCGCGACCGACGACCTCGCCGCGCGCGAAGCCGCGATCCAGTGGCTGTCCAGGTATCACCACTTACCCATCGACGAACTCGCGCCGCACCTCTACGCGCTGCCGCAGTCCGAAGCGGTGCGGCATGCGTTCCGCGTCGCGTCGGGGCTCGACTCGATGGTGCTCGGTGAAACACAGATCGTAGGTCAAATGAAGGATGCGGTGCGTACCGCGTCCGAGGCCGGCGCGCTCGGCACCTATCTGAACCAGCTGTTCCAGCGCACCTTCGCCGTCGCGAAGGAAGTGCGCAGCACGACCGAAATCGGCACGCAGTCGGTATCGATGGCGGCTGCCGCGGTTCGCCTCGCGCAACGCATTTTCGACAAGATAGCGAACCAGCGGGTGCTGTTCATCGGTGCTGGCGAAATGATCGAACTGTGCGCCACCCATTTCGCCGCACAGCATCCGCGTGAGCTCGTCGTCGCGAATCGCACCGCCGAGCGCGGCACGCGGCTCGCCGAGCGCTTCAACGGCCACGCTATTCCGCTCTCCGAGTTGCCAGCGCGGATGCACGAATTCGACATCATCGTGTCATGCACGGCGTCCACGTTGCCAATCATCGGTCTGGGCGCCGTCGAGCGCGCGGTGAAGGCGCGCCGTCACCGGCCTATTTTCATGGTCGACCTCGCGGTGCCGCGCGACATTGAACCTGAAGCCGGCCAGCTCGAAGACGTATTCCTGTACACCGTCGACGACCTCGGCACGATCGTCCGGGAAGGCAATGCGTCGCGCCAGGCCGCGGTCGCGCAGGCCGAAGCGATCATCGAAACGCGCGTGCAGACCTTCATGCAGTGGCTCGACGCCCGCAGCATCGTGCCGGTGATCCGCCACATGCACACGCAAGCCGACGCGCTGCGCCGCTCGGAAGTCGAACGCGCGCAGAAAATGCTCGCGCGCGGCGACGACCCGGCCGCGGTGCTCGAAGCACTGTCGCAATCGCTCACCAACAAGCTGATCCACGGTCCCACGCACGCGCTGAATCGCGCGGGCAGCGACAACCGCGACAAGCTGATCGAGCTGATGAGCGGCTTCTATAAACACTCCGGCTCCTCCGAGCGTTAGCGGCGCAGTGCTCGCCGCACCCCGCGCGTCACCGCTGTGGCTCGCGAAGTGCTTCCGCCCCGGGCGTCAGCCCGTTCCCCTGGCCGCATCCTTTCCGGAGTCCGCTCCGCTACCCGCCCGATGAAAACGAGCATGCAACGCAAGCTCGACCAGCTGACCATCCGGCTGGCCGAACTGAACGACCTGTTGAGCCGCGAGGACATCACAGCCAACCTCGACCAATACCGCAAGCTCACTCGCGAACACGCGGAGCTCGACCCGGTCGTCGAGCAGTACGGGCTTTGGCGCCAGGCGCAGAACGACGCGGCCACCGCGCAGGAGCTCCTCACCGACGCATCGATGCGCGATTTCGCCGAAGAGGAAATCCGTGCGGCGCGTGATCGCATGGAAACGCTCGGCGTCGAGCTGCAGAAAATGCTGCTTCCAAAAGACCCGAACGACGAGCGCAACATCTTCCTCGAAATCCGCGCGGGCACCGGCGGCGATGAATCCGCGCTGTTCGCGGGCGATCTGCTGCGCATGTATCTGCGCTATGCCGAGCGCAACCGCTGGCAGGTCGAGATGATGTCGGCGAGCGAATCGGATCTTGGCGGCTACCGGGAAGTGATCGTGCGGATCGCCGGCGACGCCGCGTATTCGAAGCTGAAGTTCGAGTCGGGCGGACATCGTGTCCAGCGCGTGCCGGCCACCGAAACGCAGGGCCGCATCCATACGTCGGCGTGCACGGTCGCAGTGATGCCGGAAGCGGATGAGATCGGCGAAGTCGAGATCAATCCGGCCGATCTGCGGATCGACACGTTCCGCGCATCGGGCGCGGGCGGTCAGCACATCAACAAGACCGACTCGGCGGTGCGCGTCACGCACTTGCCGACCGGCATCGTCGTCGAATGTCAGGACGACCGCTCGCAGCACAAGAACAAGGACCGCGCGCTGAAGGTGCTCGCCGCGCGCATCAAGGACAAGCAGGCGCACGAACAGCAGGCGAAGGAAGCGGCGACGCGCAAGAACCTGATCGGCTCGGGCGACCGCTCGGAGCGCATTCGCACATACAACTTCCCACAAGGGCGCCTCACCGATCACCGCATCAACCTGACGCTGTATCGCCTCGACGCGATCATGGACGGCGATCTCGATGAACTTATCGCGGCGCTCGTCAGCGAGCATCAGGCCGAACTGCTGGCCTCGCTCGGTGACGCGGACTGACGCTCCGGCAATGATCGACGCCTCCCCAGCCCCGCTCGATCCCTCCGCTTCGCCCACCACGGCCGATGCGCTGTTGCGCGCGTCGCCACTGCCGCCGCTCGAAGCGCGGATTCTGCTCACGCACGTGCTCGGCTGGCGGCGCACGCAGCTAATCACGCGCGGCGAGGAGCCGCTCGAGCGCGACCGCATCGAGCGTTATCGCGCGCTCGAAGCGCGGCGCCTCGCCGGCGAGCCGGTCGCGCAGCTCGTCGGTGCGCGCGAGTTTTTCGGGCTCGAGTTCGAGGTCACGCCGCATGTGCTGATTCCGCGTCCCGAAACCGAGCTGCTGGTCGAGACCGCGCTTGCGGCGATCGAACATCGGCCGCGTCCGCGTGTGCTCGATCTCGGCACCGGAACCGGCGCAATCGCGGTGGCGATCGCGTCGATGCGGACCGACGCGCAGGTCTGGGCGCTCGACCGCTCGGCCGACGCTCTCGCGGTCGCCGCTCGCAACGGCGCTCGCCTGCTCGACGCGAAGCGCCCGGGCGGCACCGTCGCGTTCCTGCACAGCGACTGGTACGGCTCGCTCGACGCGGCGCTGCGCTTCGACGCGATCGTCAGCAATCCGCCGTATATCGCGAGCGGCGACCCGCATCTGCGCGAAGGCGATCTGCGCTTCGAGCCACGCGGCGCGCTCACCGACGAAGCCGACGGCCTGAGCGCGATCCGCGCAATCGTCGCCGGCGCGCCCGAGCGACTTGCCGCCGACGGTGCGTTGTGGATCGAACACGGCTACGACCAGGCCGAAGCGGTGCGTGCGTTACTCAGCGCGCGGGGTTTTGCCGAGGTCCGCTCGGAACGCGATCTCGCCGGCATCGAGCGGATCAGCGGAGGCGTGTTGCGTGGCGCCTCGGCATAAGCGCCGTCGCCGCGGCTAAAACCCTTGCCGCGACGCGGCTGCGGCCGCCCGCAGCGAAATCCGCTATCATTTCAGCCTATTCCCTTCCTCTATCGGAACCGCAAGGTCAGTCATGGATACGCAACAACGCATCAAGCAAATCGTCGACGACAACAACGTCGTTCTCTTCATGAAAGGCACGGCCCAGTTCCCGATGTGCGGTTTTTCCGGCCGCGCCATCCAGATCCTGAAGGCGTGCGGCGTCGGTGAAATCAAGACCGTGAACGTGCTCGAAGACGACGAAATCCGTCAGGGCATCAAGGTGTTCTCGAATTGGCCGACTATTCCGCAGTTGTACGTAAAGGGCGAATTCATCGGCGGCTCGGACATCATGATGGAGATGTACGAATCGGGCGAGCTGCAGCAGCTGTTCGCCGCAGCCTGAGCGTTCTTCGCTTCGTTCGCTTCATCAGGCGCCGCGAGCCATGCTGCAAACCCACGCTGCGGCGCCCCGCCGGCTGATCGTCGCGATCACCGGCGCCACCGGCGCCATCTACGGCATCCGGCTACTCGAGACGTTGCGCCGGCTGGGCGGCGTCGAGAGCCATCTGCTGATTTCGAGCGCAGGCTGGCTCAACATCCAGCACGAACTCCAGTTGGGCAAGGACGATGTGCATCGGCTCGCGGATGTCGTTCATTCGGTGCGCGACGTCGGCGCGAGCATCGCGTCCGGGTCGTTCGCGACCGACGGCATGATCGTCGCGCCTTGCTCGATGAAAACGCTCGCGAGCATCGCGCACGGTTTTGCCGATAACCTGATCACCCGCGCCGCCGACGTAACGCTGAAGGAGCGTCGCCGCCTCGTGCTGCTGGTGCGCGAAACGCCGTTCAATCTCGCGCATCTGCGCAATATGACGGCCGTCACCGAAATGGGCGGCGTGATCTTCCCGCCCCTGCCTGCGTTTTATAACCAGCCTGGTTCGATCGACGAGATGGTCGACCACACGGTCGCGCGCGTGCTCGATCTATTTGCGCTGGGGCCGGCGCTGTCGCCCGCGTGGGAAGGGTTGCGCGGCGCGCAGGAATAAACGCCACACCGCCCATTAACAACAGTCGCGACACAATCAATTCCGACCGGACCCATTTATCAAACCGGCGTGCGGACCTATATTGGTAGTAACCCAATTTCCCGTGCCGTGTTCGCCCGGCCGCATCGCTGTCATGAACCGCTTACCGTCGCTTTTCCTGTCCCACGGCGCACCCACGCTGCCGATCGATCCGTCGATGCCGTCCGCCGAGTTCGGCGCACTGAGCACGCAATTGCCGCGCCCTGAGGCCATCCTGATGTTGTCGGCGCACTGGGGCACCGCGCAGCCGCTCGCGAGCATCGCGACGGCGCCTGAAACCATCCACGATTTCTACGGTTTTCCGCGGCAGCTCTACGAAATCCAATACCCGGCACCGGGCGCGCCCGACGTCGCGCGCAGCGCCGCCGCGTTGCTCGGTGCGAGCGGTATCGTCGCCGACGTGCAGCCGCACGGACTCGACCACGGCGCGTGGGTGCCGATGCTGCTGATGTTCCCGCAGGCAGACGTGCCGATCGCGCAACTGTCGATCCAGCCGCACAAGGACGCCGCACATCATTTCCGCGTCGGCCGCGCACTGCGCGCGCTGAAAGACGAAGGCGTGATGGTGATCGGCTCCGGCCAGATCACACACAATCTGCGCGCCGCCGATTTCTCCGCGCGCCCCGAAGATGCCGATCCGCGCGTGAGCGAATTCACCAACTGGTTCGAGGAGAAGCTCGTCGCGCGCGATATCGACGCGCTGCTCGATTATCGCCGCCAGGCGCCGCACGCGGTGCTGATGCATCCGACCGACGAGCATCTGTTGCCGGTGTTCGCCGCGCTCGGCGCCGCCGACGACGACTACTCGCTCGCGATTCAGTCGCTCGGCACCTACCAGCGCTCGCTCGCGATGACGAACTATGTGTTCGGTACCCCTTGATCCAGCCCTGAACCTGCCAGAAAGCCAAAGAAAAAAGCCCGCCTGATCACTTCAGGCGGGCTTTTTATTTGACGTGGATCCGCCTTTAGCGGATCCGTCAGACTCGCACGGCGCTCAGTGCGCGCCGATGCCTTCGAGCACTTCGTCATGCACGAGTCGCTCGTCGAGATACTCAGAACGATAGCCGCTGTTGACGCCCCAGTAGTAGAACATCAGCGAGAAGGCGATCACGACGAGCATGTCCCAGCCGTACGGCAGGATGCCGAGGCCGCCGAACTCCTTACTGCCGATCAGCGACAGGAGCGCCATGATCGGCAAATACGCGACCAGCCACCACGCTGCCTTCAGATCGCGTCCCCAGCCCTCGAAGCCCTGCTTGGCCTGGAAGTAGAAGTACACCGGCAGCGCGACAACCATCAGCAGGATGATTTCGCCGGTCAGAGGCCACTTCGCCCAGTACAGGATCAACGACGCGCAGACGAACGCGAACGGCGCGATCACCTTCATGCCGGCGATGTGCAGCGGGCGCTCGAGATCGGTTGCCGCGCGGCGCAGTGCCATCAGGCTGATCGGGCCGGTCAGATACGAGATCACCGTCGCGACCGAGATCACCGCCGCGAGCGCGCTCCAGCCTCGGAAAAAGAACAGAAAGACGAACGACACGAACAGGTTGAACCACATCGCCGGACGCGGCACGCCGTAGAACGGATGTACCTGGCCGAACATCTTCGGCATCGTGTTGTTGCGCTCCATTGCGTAGATCATCCGCGTCGTGGTCGCCATATAGGTCGTTCCGGTGCCGCTCGGGCTCACGAACGCGTCGACGTACAGCAGGATCGCCAGCCAGTTCAGGTTCAGCGCGATCGCCAGCTCCGCGAACGGCGAAGCGAAGCTGAAGTGGCTCCAGCCCTTCATCACGTCGGCCGGGTTCACCGCGCCGATATACGCGATCTGTAGCAGCACGTAGATCACGAGCGCGAGCAGGATCGATCCGATCACCGCGAACGGCACGCTCTTGGCCGGATTGCGTGCTTCACCGGCAAGGTTGATCGGGCTCTGGAAACCGTTGAACGCGAATACGATGCCGCTTGTCGCGACCGCGGTCAGCACCGACGACCAGCCGTACGGCGCGAACGTGGTCGTCTGACCAAAGTTCTCGGTATGGACGCCGGTCATCATCAGGCCGACGATCGTGGCGCCAGGGATCAGGAACTTGAAGATCGTGATCGCCGAGTTGGCGCGCGCGAACACCTTGACGCCCCAGTAGTTGAGCAGGAAGTAAATGATCACGAGCCCTGCGGACAACAGCAGGCCGTTGGTAGTCAATGACCCGTCGACGAAGAGCGCATGCGCCCAGGGATAGGGCCACGTACTCATGTATTGGATCGATGCTTCGGCCTCGATCGGAATCACCGACACGATCGCGATCCAGTTGGCCCACGCGCTGATAAAACCAACCAGTGCGCCGTGCGAGTAGCGCGCATAGCGCACCATCCCGCCGGATTCCGGAAACATCGCGCCGAGTTCAGCGTAGGTCAGCGCAATCGCAAGAATCACGACCGCGCCGATGATCCATGCGCAAATCGCGGCCGGCCCGGCAATCTTTGCGGCCTTCCACGCCCCGAACAGCCAGCCCGATCCGATGATCGAGCCGAGGCCAGTCAGCAACAGCGCGAACGGCCCGATGTTCCGTTGTATAGAACTTTTCACGTCTTCTCCTAAATCAGAACCATGTCGGCACCGCGTGACATCGCTTGTGGCGGTGGGAACGGGTGACGCGCATGAAAGCGCGTCCAGTGTGCTCAATAGGTGCAACCGACGCGCGGCGCGTAGTTTAACGGTTGCACCGTGTTACTGCAGTGAAACCGCCGCCCAACCAAGGGTTCTCCCTGGCATAAAGTTTGCCAAATGCGCAAGCTTTGTAAGAAATCTTCGTGTCCGTCGGGCAAAGTTTCGTGCGGACAGTTGACGTTCGTCCGATTTCGCCGTATAACGTCCGAGCAGGATTTCAAGCGGCGAGTGAAGTGGTTCTTTCGTAGGTCGCCCATCAACGGTACTCCGGTTGGTCCCATTACCCCTTCCTTGATTTTCATGCACCCCCGGGCTTCGGCCTTATTCACCATTTTTAGGAAAAAGTAATATGGAAACCGGTACCGTCAAGTGGTTCAACGACGCTAAGGGCTTTGGCTTCATCACTCCGGACGGCGGCGGTGAAGATCTGTTCGCGCATTTCTCGGAAATTCGCGTCGACGGCTTCAAGACGCTGCAAGAAAACCAGAAGGTCACGTTTGAAGTGAAGACGGGCCCGAAGGGCAAGCAAGCGGCTAACATCAAGCCGGTGTAAGCTCCGCGCTTCCTTCTGGACGCAAAAAAACCCCGCCTCGGCGGGGTTTTTTATTATCGGCGGCAATTCCATAATCCACCGATTAAATTCGCATGACTTCGCAATTCGCGGCGGATTATTTGCTGATTAATCGCGATTATCCGAACACGCGCCGGGCGTGAATACCGAGACCGGTCGCCACGCTCGCGAGACGATCGCCGAACACCGCCTGCGCGTCCGGAAACGCCGCGGCCAGCGCGCCCGAAAGAAACGCGAGGCCCGTCGAGCCGCCCGTGAAATAGATCGCGTCCACGTCGCGCGGCGCGACACCCGCCGCCTGCACCGTGTCGCGCGCCGCCTGGACAATACGTCGCGTTTCTTCCTCGCCGGCCTTGACGAGTTGCGCTTCGTCGAACGCGAGGCGCAGATCCTCTTCCACTTCGTCGAGATCGATGACGGTCTCGCCGCCCGCCGCTACCCCGATCTTCGCCTCTTCCGCATGCGCGGCCAGCGCGTGCCCGAACCGCTGCTCGACTACGCGCATCAGCCGGTCGTGGTGCCGGGTCTCCGTGAAAAGGTGCCGCATCAGCGCGAGTTCGCTGACGCGCTTCGGCGTGTAGACAGTGTTGATCAGGTGCCAGGTCGCGAGATCGAAATAAATCCGGTTCGGAATTTCACGCCCCTGCGGATCGAGCGACTGATAGCCGAGCTCGCGAAGGATCGTCACCAGTTCGACGCGGCGGTCGAAGTCCGTGCCGGCGACGTGCACGCCATGATGCGCGAGCACATCGTCCTTGCGCTCGACGCGCTTCATCCGTTCCGGCCCCACGCGCACAAGCGAGAAGTCCGACGTGCCGCCGCCGATGTCGGCGACGAGCACGAGCCCCTCGGCGCTCAGATGCGATTCGTAGTCGAACGCGGCCGCGATCGGTTCATACTGAAAGTGGATGTCGCGCAAGCCGACCGCGCGCGCGGCGGCTTCGAGCTGTTGCTGCGCCATCTGGTCGGCGCGCGGGTCCTCGTCGACGAAAAACACTGGGCGGCCCAGCACCGCGCGGTCGATCGCGCCGCCCGCAGCCGCCTCGGCCGAGCGCTTCAGGTGAGTCAGGAACGTCGCGATTACGTCGGTGTACTTGATCGCACTGCCGTCGCCGAGATCGGTCGTATTCTCGGCAAGCGGTGAGCCGAGAATGCTTTTCATCGAGCGCATCAGCCGGCCGTCGAAGCCGTCGATGTAGGCCGCGAGCGCCGCTCGCCCGAATTCGCTGGTGTTTTCGTCGGTATTGAAGAATACCGCGGTGGGCAGCGTCGTGTACGTGCCCTCGACCGGCGCCAGCTTCAGCTGCGCACCGTCCGGGACCGCGACAGCCGAATTGGAAGTACCGAAGTCAATCGCGCAATAGTTCATGGCAGGAATCGCCGCTCACGGCTGGCGCGCACAGAAAGGGGAGCGGCTTTGTATCACGAAAACTCCGGCGGCATCAACTGAAGCTGTCGGGATGGCCGCGACATCGTTTGAAAATCATGGCGCGGTACGGATATTGCTGAGTTGATCCGGATATGCCGCCCCATTTTCGCCGTCGAGGAGACTCCGCGTCATGAGCCTGCCGCCCGCCGCCGCCATCGATAACCGCCACGCCACGCTGATCGAAACTGATCTGCCTTCGCGGCTGGACCGCCTGCCTTGGGGCCGCTTCCATACGCTGATCGTGGTCGCGCTCGGCGTGACGTGGCTGCTCGATGGGCTCGAAGTGACGCTGGCCGGCGCGGTCGCAAGCGCGCTGAAAACGAGCCCGGCGCTGCGCTTCTCGAATGCCGACGTCGGTCTCGCGGGCAGCGCATACATTGCCGGCGCGGTGCTCGGCGCGCTCGGTTTCGGCTGGCTGACCGACCGTCTCGGCCGCCGCAAGCTGTTTTTCATCACGCTGGCCGTCTATCTGGCCGCAACTGCCGCGACCGCGCTGTCGTGGAGTCTGATGAGCTTCATGGTGTTTCGCTTCCTGACCGGCGCGGGTATTGGCGGTGAATACACGGCGATCAACTCGACGATCCAGGAATTTACGCCGGCGCGCGTACGCGGCTGGACCGACCTTGGCATCAACGGCACGTTCTGGATCGGCGCGGGGCTCGGCGCCGCGGGCTCGCTGGTGCTGCTCGATCCGCATCTGCTACCGGCCGACTGGGGCTGGCGCGCGTGCTTTTTCATCGGCGCGGTGCTCGCGCTCGCGATTCTGCCGATGCGCATGTGGGTGCCCGAAAGCCCCCGCTGGCTACTTACGCACGGCGACGAGCGCGACGCGCGCACGATCGTCGAGAGGATCGAGACACGTTTTCGCCACGACGGTCACTCGCTCGCCGACGACGCCCTCACGCGCCTGCGCCTGCGCGCGCGCGACCATACGCCGTTGCGCGAGGTGTTCCATGTGCTGTTCGACGTGCACCGGCGCCGCGCGCTGGTCGGCCTGACGCTGATGACCGCGCAGGCGTTTTTCTACAACGCGATCTTTTTCACCTACGCGCTCGTCCTGACCGACTTTTATCACGTGCCGGGCGACGACATCGGCTGGTACCTGCTGCCTTTCGCGCTCGGCAATTTCCTCGGACCGCTCGTGCTCGGCCGGCTGTTCGACGTGATCGGTCGACGCAAGATGATCGCCTCGACCTACGCGATGTCGGCGATCCTGCTGACGCTGTCCGGCTATCTGTTCGAGCAGCAACTGCTCACCGTCGTCATGCAGACGGTCGCCTGGATGGTGATTTTCTTCTTCGCGTCGGCAGCCGCGAGCTCCGCCTATCTGACCGTGAGCGAATCGTTTCCGCTCGAAATCCGCGCACTCGCGATCGCGGTTTTCTATGCGTTCGGCACCGCGCTCGGCGGCATCATCGGGCCGGCGTTTTTCGGCCGGCTGATCGACACGCATCAACGCAGCGAGGTGTTTTCGGGCTATCTGGTCGGGTCGGCGTTGATGCTCGCGGCGGCGCTCGTCGCGGCGATCTGGGGTGTCGACGCGGAGCGCAAATCGCTCGAACATGTGGCGACGCCGCTGTCGAGCGTCGCGGACGGGGGGAACGGCGTTGACGGCGCACCATGAAAAACGCGCGGACCGTGCCGCGCGTGCCTGACTGCTTTGTTGCCCGTTGACTGCCTGGTTCGCTTTGCGCCAAATCAGGCGGCAAGCGCCGCGAATCCGCCGCTCAGAACGCCTTCTTCCAGCCGCCGCCGTACGCGATGTCCGCGAGCGCCGCGCGCTGACGCGGCGCCTTCTCGCGCTCACGCAGAACCGGGTCCAGTTTATCGACATCACCGTAGTGGCCGAGCGAGATCATCGCGATCGGCTCGACGTCCTTCGGCAATTCGAAGGTGGCGCGGAACGCGTTCACGTCGAAGCCGCTCATCTGATGCGCGGCGAGGCCAAGCGCGTGCGCCTGCAGCACCAGCGACATCGCCGCCGCGCCCGCGTCGTAAAACGCGCAGCGGTTCACGTCGCCCTTGTTGGTCAGGGTGTGCGCGGTCACCGCGATCAGCACCTGCGCGGGCGCATTCCAGCCCTGGTTGAACGGCACCAGTGTGGCGAAAGCCTTTTTGAACGCGGGTTCGTCGACGTTGCGATCGAACACCACAAAACGCCAGGGTTGCGCGTTATACGAAGACGGCGCCCAGCGAGCCGCTTCGAGCACGGCGCGCAACTGGTCGCGGCTCACCGGCTCGGTCGAATACGCGCGGGGGCTCCAGCGGCCTGCGATCAGCTCGTGAATGGCAACTTCAGTTGAGGCGGGTTTGTTGGCCATGCGCTTCTCTCGGTAGAAATTCATGATCGCCGGGCGGCTGCCCGGGGCCACATAGGATAACGGGCTTTCGGCGCGCGCTCCAACTCGCAGCGCGACGCTACGCGCGCTGACTACGAAAAACCACACGGCCCCGTTGTGGGGCCGTGCGTCGTCGCTTCGGCGATGGCGAATCTGCGCGGATCGTGAGGGCGCTTCAGATTGCCTGTGGCATCGGCGCCTTGGCCGGGCGGTTGATGCGCAGCACGATCACCGCCGCGATGAGGCACAAGCCGCCGGAAATCATCGACGCCACCGTGTAAGTGCCAAGGCTCGCGCGCAGCATGCCCGCGCCGAGCGCCGCAAACGCCGCGCCGAGCTGGTGGCCCGCCACCACCCAGCCGAACACGACCGGCGCGGATTCCTTGCCGTAGACGTCGGTAGCAAGCCGCACAGTCGGCGGCACGGTGGCGATCCAGTCGAGACCGTAGAACACCGCGAACAGCGGTAGCCCGAAGAAGTCGATGCCGAACGCGTGCGGCAAATACATCAGCGACAGTCCGCGCAGCCCGTAGTACCAGAACAGCAGCACGCGGCTATTGAAGCGGTCCGACAGCCAGCCCGACAGCGTCGTGCCGAACAGGTCGAACACGCCCATCGCCGCGAGCAGCGAGGCGCCCTGCACTTCGGTCATCCCGTAGTCGCCGCACATCGCGATCAGATGGGTGCCGACATAGCCATTGGTGCTCGCACCGCAGATAAAGAAGCTAAAGAACAGCAGCCAGAAGTCGCGCGTTTTGCTCGCCGACGCAAGCGTGCCGAACGCGATTGCCAACGGATTCTGCTTCGTCACGGTCGTGGTGATGGGCGCGTCATGCGGTTCGCCGTACGGGCGCAACCGCATGCTGGCCGGATGCTCCGGCAGCAGGAACGCGACGAGCGGAATCACCACGGCGGCCGCGAGCGCGACGACCCACACGACCTGGCGCCAGCCGTAATGCTCGGCGATGGCCGCGAGCAGCGGCAGGAACACCAGCTGACCGGTCGCCGAACTGGCGGTCAGGATGCCCATCACGAGACCGCGGCGCGTCGTGAACCAGCGCGTGACGACGGTCGCCGACAACGACAGCGCCGCGACCCCGGTCGAGCCGCCGACCATCACGCCCCAGATCAGCACCATCTGCCACGGATGCGTCATCAGCGACGACAGCGCGACGCCCGCGGCCATCGTGCCGAGCGCGGTGAGCAGCGTCGGACGTACACCGAAGCGCTGCATCGCGGCAGCCGCGAACGGCCCCATCAACCCGTACAGCGCAATGTTCACGGAGATCGCGAGCGAAATGGTCGCGCGGCTCCAGCCGAATTGGTGCTCGAGCGGCACCATCATCACGCTCGGCGTCGCCCGCGTACCCGCCGCCGCGAGTAGCACCAGGAACACGACGGCAACGGTCAACCAGCCGTAGTGGAAACGTCCGCCTATCAGTCGCGCAGCCCAGTTCATCGGTTCTCCCATCGACGCGGCGAGGGTGGCGGCGTCGTTCGCTTTGTTACGGCTTCGGTAAAGGACTTGTGACTGATCGGTCACAATGGTGTTGCGATCTTAGTTACCGATCGGTAACATGTCAAGGCGTCAATTCCATTCGGGTGACTTTCCATGTCCGGCAGCGAAACTCTCAAGCCCGCTCGTGCCCGGCGCGCGCGCGGCGTGCAAACCGCCGGGCCGCAGGCGCAGCAACATCTACTGCGCGCGGCTAGCGAGCTGTTTTACAGCGAAGGCGTGCGCTGCGTCGGCGTCGACGCGGTGGTCGAGCGCGCGGGCGTGAACAAGATGAGCCTGTACCGGCAGTTTTCGTCGAAGGACGAACTGGTCATGGCGTACCTGGAGCAGAAGGACGAGCAGTTCTTCGGCTACGTCGAGAAGAGTCTCGCGAAGCATCCAGGCGAGCCGGCGAAGCAACTTCAGCAGTATTTCGACGACCTCGCGGTGCGCGCCTCGGTCGACGATTACCGCGGCTGCGCGTTCATGAACGTGTCGGTGGAGTTTTCGGATACCGCGCACCCAGCGCGACAGTTCGTGTTTCGCAACAAGCGGCACCTGATGGCACGCCTGCTCGAACTCACGACAGCGGCCGGCGCCGACGATCCGCAAGCGCTCTCCGACGGGCTCGGTCTGCTCATCGAGGGCGTATATGCGGCGAGCCAGACTTACGGGCCGGGCTGCGGGCCGATCCTCGCCGCGCCGAAGGTCGCCGCTCAGTTGATTGCAGCCGCTTGCGGGGAGACTCGGGCTCGCTGAGCCAGTCCGTCAGCCGGGTCCATTAAAATTACGTTTTTTTCCGCCGCGTCCATCCGCCATGCCGTTGCCCGCAGAATCCCACGATGCCGTCATCGCCGCGACCCGTCACTGGCTGACGGAGGCCGTGATCGGCCTGAACCTGTGCCCGTTCGCGAAGGCCGTGCATGTGAAGGGTCAGATTCGCTACGCGGTCAGCGAAGCGGACAGTCTCGAAGCGGTCCTAACCGATCTGGAAGCCGAGCTGCAGACGCTCGTCGCGGCCGACCCCGCCGACATCGACACGACGCTGCTGATCCTGCCGCGCGCGTTCAGCGACTTTCTCGACTTCAATGACTGCCTGTTCTTCGCCGACCGGCTGATCCAGCAGCTGAAGCTTGAAGGCGTCATTCAGATCGCGAGCTTTCATCCGCATTACCAGTTCGAAGGCAGCGCGCCCGACGATATCGAAAACTACACGAACCGGGCGCCCTATCCGATCCTGCATCTGCTGCGCGAGGACAGCATCGAGCGGGCCGTGCAGGCCTTCCCCGATGCGGAAGAGATTTACGAGCGCAATCAGGAAACGCTGCGGCGCATCGGCCTCGCGGGCTGGGATGCGCTGATGAAGCGCTAGACCGCGCCTCAGGCCGGCACGAAAAACCGCTCTTTCAGCGCATCGAGCCCGAGCGTTTCCAGCACTTCGCCGAGCCGCTCGGCCGGCCGGCGCCGCGGCAGATCCTTGTATTGCGCGATGATCAGCTCGTTTTTCATCGAGTGTTCCCAGCCGACCAGCTCGGTCACGCTGACCTGATAGCCATGCGCTTCGAGTTGCAGGCAGCGCAACACGTTGGTGATCTGGCTGCCGAATTCGCGCGTATGCAGCGGATGCCGCCAGATTTCCGTCAGCGCGTTCTTCAGCGACCTGCCTTTGTTCTGCCGCAGCACGCCGGCCACCTCGGCCTGACAGCAGGGTACGACGACGATGTACTTCGCGTGCTTTTCGAGCGCGAAGCGGATCGCGTCGTCGGTCGCGGTATTGCACGCGTGCAACGCGGTCACGATGTCGATTTCGGCGGGCAGGCGCGTCGACGTGATCGACTCGGCCACCGACAGATTCAGAAACGACATCCCCTTGAAGCCGAGCCGCGCTGCCAGCTCTTCGGACTTCGTCACCAGCTCTTCGCGCGTTTCAATGCCGAAAATGTGGGAAGCCCCACCAGCGGCGTCCTGAAACTCCTTGAAAAACAGGTCATACAGAATAAAACCGAGGTATGACTTGCCGGCGCCATGATCGACGAGCGTGAGCGATCCCTGCTGGTCCTTCAGGTCCTTGAGCAGCGGCTCGATGAACTGGAACAGATGGTAGACCTGCTTCAGCTTGCGACGGCTGTCCTGATTCATCTTGCCGTCACGCGTGAGGATGTGGAGTTCCTTCAGCAGTTCGACAGACTGGTTGGGGCGGATTTCGTGGGTTTTGCCGGACATCGTGTAGGCCGCCATCAATTGCCGCGCGAACGTGCGACAGATGACGGAAAAGGAGAAAAGATGCTGCCAGTTTACCCAAAGTGCAGCAGTCCCAGCGAGGACGCCGCGCGGATCACGTGAGACATGCGCTCAACTGAAACATTTCCTGCGCGAACGACGATGTGCAGAAGCGTCTCGGGGAAGGCCAAAAATAGCTTTAGCGCCGGCTCAGCCTGCGGGTGCGAGCCGCGACGCTGAAAACAGGAGGCTGCCCGGCCCTGGTGCCGGGCACGCGAACCGGATGGATTGGGGGGAGAGCGGCCCCGGAACACGGGCCGAACATTACGTAACCAGCAGCGCCGGCTCGACAACCGGTCGCGCGCTCGGACGATCAGAGAAGAGGCGGCAATGGATACGGTACCCAACGGAAATGTCGAACAGAAGTTCCAGGAAATGCTGGCGAAGCTCACCGCCGCGCCGGCGTGGTCGGAGAAGCAGCAACTCGAGCTGGAGATGGCGCGCGACATCTCCACGGAAATGCTGCGGCTCGCCGAGGTCATGCGCGACGGCAGCGTCGACCTCGAAACCTGCCTGACGATGCTCAAGTACGCCAAAGTGCTCGACTTCGTCATGACGACGCTCGCGTCGCGACGCGACATCAAGCCGCAGACGCTGCGGGTGATCTTCAAGCTCGCCGGGCTGAAGGTCGATGAGGCCTATCCGGGTTAGCGCGTCGCCACGTTGGTTAGGATGGCCAGGTATAGCGTCTCTCGTGCACGGCAAGACTGCTGCAACACGACTGCGCGCGGGCGGCTCGATGCCGCTCGCGACGCAGGCTTCCATACTCCCCCTCCACGGTTGTCTCACGCGCGCGGCGCCTCGACGGGCGGCGTTCCCTCATGAAATAGCGTCTTCAGCTGCGCGCGCAGCTCCGGCGAATCCGCATGCTTGTGAACGCTGACGGCATGCTGGACCGCGGCTTCGAGCAGTTCGCCCTCGCTGTCGGCGGACAGCGCGACAGTGCAGTTCATTTCGCTCGGAAACTCGCGACAGTCGATATATTTGCGGGCCATGGCAACCTCCTTGATTCTGACGATCGACCCTTCCACCGATTTAAGACGCGATGCGCGTCGGCTGCCGGCGCGCGGCAGTGAGGCGCGCCGCAGCGGCTGCGTCGGCAGTGACATGATTGGAGCTTGACGCGGAGAACGACGCGAACGGCGCCTGATGGAAGGTGTTTGAAAAGTATAGGTCGCGTGCCGCGCGAGCCAAGCGGTGAACGCGATGCACAGCGGTCGGAAGAAAGACTGAATCCAGTATTCTCCGGCCTGGAACGCTCAGGCCCGCCGCGTGGCCGGATTCCCGCCGGTCTGCCTGCGCAGGACAGCGTTCGTTCGGCGCCGTTTGCCGCGCACCGCGCGCGGTGTGACAATAGCGCCCTTCGCGCCGCCCGTGCGCCCGGTCTCTACGGCGCACCGTCTTTTTTCCCCGCTGATCCGCTGAACCGCATGCCATCCTCGCTCGATTCCGTCCGCGTCGCCGTGATCGGCGGCGGCCCCGCCGGCCTAATGGCCGCCGAGACGCTTGCCCGGGGCGGCGTGCAAGTCCATGTGTACGACGCGATGCCGTCGGTCGGCCGCAAATTCCTGATGGCGGGCAAAGGCGGCATGAACATCACGCATTCGGAACCGCTCGAGCCGTTTCTCGACCGCTACGGCGCGCGCCGCGAGCACATCGCGCCGTTGCTCGATGCGTTCGGGCCCGACGCACTTCGCGCGTGGCTGCGCGAGCTGGGCGTCGAGACGTTCGTCGGGAGTTCGGGCCGCGTGTTTCCGTCCGACATGAAGGCTGCGCCGATGCTCCGCGCGTGGCTGCATCGGCTGCGCGAAGCGGGCGTGCAGTTCCATATGCGTCACAAGTGGAGCGGCTGGTCGTCTGCTTGCGACACCGAAACCACGCACCGCCTGCGCTTCGACACACCAGATGGCGCGCACACAGTCGCATGCGACGCAGTGGTCTTCGCGCTCGGCGGCGCCAGCTGGCCGCGTCTCGGCTCCGACGCCGCGTGGGTGCCATTGATGACGTCGCGCGACGTGCAGGTGACGCCGCTGCGTCCCGCGAACTGCGGCTTCGACGCGGACTGGAGCCCTTATCTGCGCGAGCGTTTCGCCGGTCAGCCGATCAAGCCGGTCGCGATCTCGCTCACCGATGTAGACAAAAAAGTCCACAATCGACAAGGTGAAATACTTCTGACCGAAACGGGCCTCGAAGGGAGTCTGATTTATGCATTGTCGGCGCCGATCCGCGAGCGGATTCTGGCCGACGGCGAGGTCACGATCGCGCTGGATCTCGCGCCAGGCCTGCCGCTCGAGCGGGTCGTCGAGGAAGTGACGCGGCCGCGCGGCTCACGCTCGATCGCGAGTCATCTGCATGGGCGGATCGGCATCGGCGGGGTCAAGCTGGCGTTATTGCACGAGGTTCTGTCGAAAGAAGCGTTCGCCGACGCGGGCGGCCTCGCCCATGCGATCAAGGCGCTGCCGGTCCGGCTGCTGCGCGCGAGACCGATCGGGGAAGCGATCAGCTCGGCGGGAGGAATCCCGTTCGAGGCGCTGGACCCGCATCTGATGATCGAGCGCATGCCCGGCGCTTTCTGCGCGGGTGAGATGCTCGATTGGGAAGCGCCGACCGGCGGTTATCTGCTGACCGCCTGTTTTGCCAGCGGGCTGGTGGCCGGCCAGGGAGCATACGCGTATCTGGAAGCGCGCGGCACGTTGGCGTGACGCGCGTAATCGCTGTCACCGCGCCTTGAGCCGCCACAGCGACGTGACCTCGGCGGCGCGCGCAACATACAGCGGGTCGTTCTGATCGCTCGCCTTCGGATGCCGGGGACGAATGTCCTCCCGCCCCGCGACACTGAGCCCTGCGTGATCGATCGCCGCCAGCAGCCACTCGCGCGTGCGCAGCCCCAGGTGCTCGGCGAAATCCGAAATGATCAGCCAGCCCTCGCCGTCCGGCGTCAGATGATCGGCAAGGCCGTTCAGGAAGCCGAGCAGCATGCGGCTGTCCGGATCGTACACCGCGTATTCGAGCGGCGACGCGGGCCGCGCCGGCACCCACGGCGGATTGCAGACGACGAGCGGCGCGCGCCCGTCCGGAAACAGATCCGCCTGCACGATCTCGACCTGCTCGCCGTAGCCAAGACGCGCGAGATTTTCACGAGCACACGCCAGCGCGCGCGCATCCTGATCCGTCGCGACGATCTTGCGCACCCCGCGTTTGGCCAGCAGCGCGGCGAGCACGCCGGTGCCGGTGCCGATATCGAACGCGAGGTCGTGTGACGGCAGCGGCGTGCGCGCGACCAGATCGACGTACTCGCCGCGCACCGGTGAGAACACGCCGTAATGCGGATGGATGCGCTCGCCGAGAGCCGCAATCTCGACGCCTTTCTTGCGCCATTCGTGCGCGCCGATCAAGCCGAGCAACTCGCGCAACGACACCACCGACTTCTCGCCGGTCGCCGGGCCATAAGCTTCGATGCAGGCCTGCCGCACGTCGGGGGCGCGGCGCAGCGCAATGCCGTAGTCGGCATCGAGCGGAATCAGGATCATGCCGAGCGTGCGCGCTCGTTGCGACTGCGCCTGCCGGTGCAGATTGAACGCGTCGAGCGGTGTCGCTCCCGGCTTGCGCGGCTTGCGTTCGAGCCGGCGAGTGACTGCCTGCAGCAGTTGGCGCGCGTTCTGGAAGTCGCCGTGCCACAGCAGTGCGGTGCCTTCGGAGGCGAGACGGTAGGCCGAATCGGCGGTGGTGCGGTCGTCGGCGACGACAACGCGCTTCGGCGGCGGCACGGCCGCTTCGGAACGCCAGCGCGCGGTGCGCGGGCCGTCGGCTTCGGGCCAGGTGAGAGTTGCGGGGCTAGTCATGGTGCAATGGAGTCGATGTGGCGTCGCCGGCGACGTGGACCGCGGTAGCGGATCGACATGTCCGACGGCTGACTGCCATCCCGGGCGACGCCCGAATAGTACCGTACCGCCGCCACGCGGATTCACAGAGCGACATGCATCGGTGACGGTGATGAGGTGAGTTTAGACGCGCCAGTTGTAGACCAAAAAGTCCACAATCGACAAGGTGAAAGAGATATCGTGATTTTTAAGCCATCGAGCGGCTCACCTCACGCCACTCTTGCCTCTCGCCCGCACGAGCCAAAGACAAAAAAGCGCCGTCGAATCCGACGGCGCTCACATTGAGGCGTGTTTGCTGCCGCAAAAAGCGCAGACACCTGCACCGACGGAGCCACGTTCCGTCGGCGCCGATGCCCGATCAGCCGGTCAGCACCGAGTTGTACGTGGTACCCGCGACCACCACGTTGTTCAGCGTGATGCCGTTCGTGTTGACCACGAATATCGGTCCCGGCACGGTCGACGAAGCCGGGCCCACGCAAACCGGGGTACCCAGGTCGCAGTTCGAGATCGTCACGCCGGTGATTGGCGGGACCGTCGGCACCGGCAGCGGACCGTTGTAGTCCGCTGCCACGGGGCCCTGTGCGACGATCGCCTGGAAGCACGAATTCGCCCCAGCGGTAAAGCCGGTAGGCATCGTGTACTTGACGCTGCCTGAAACGTCGGTAGCGTTGACGTTCGAGATGTTGACGTTGTTGATCGTCGCTGGATTCCAGCGCACCGCATCGCTGGCCGGGCTGTAGTCGCAGTCAAATGTGATCAGGCCGCCCTGGCCCGTCGCCGGATTGCTCACCAGTCCGTTCGTGCCCGTGCCCGGCACCGCACCCGGCGCGCTCGAAACCGCTAGCGGGCTGCTGTAGTTGCTGGGCGCGAGATTGACACCGTGGGGCAGCGTCACGCCGTTGATCCACACATTGTTGATAAAGCCGCCGCGGTTCATGTTTGTCTTGAAGCGCAGCGCGATGTTCAACGGGTTGCTTGCCCAGTTCTCGTTCTGCATCGTCAGATTACGAGCGTAGACGTTTTGGACACCCGCGCTCATTTCGCTGCCGATCGTCAGGCCGCCGTGGCCGCTTTGCATCGTGCAGTTCTGGACGACGATGTTCTGCATCGGACCATATTCGGTGTCGAGGCACTTGCCCGACTTGATCGCGATACAGTCGTCTCCGGTGTTGAACTGGACATTCTGTACGAGCACCGTGTTGCACGCATCCGGGTCGAAGCCGTCATTGTTCGGGCCGACGCTATCGGCGAACACACCGTCGATCACCACGTTCGAGCAGGCGGTCGGATGGTGCTGCCAGAACGGCGTGTTCTGCGTGTGATAGTTCTGCAGCAGCACATTGGTGCACCCGATGAACTCGACCATGCACGGACGCAGATAGTGTCCGTTGCCGAACACACGGTTCAGAACCGGCACGCCGAGTTCGGACAGAGCCGGCAAGTAGTTCTGATCCTGATCCCAACCGGAAGTCGTGCTGAGCAACGTCATCAACGTCGTGGTCACGCCGTCCTGGTTCGTGAACGACACGTTGGCCTTCGGATTCGTGATCTGCGACGCGGGCAGCGTCGTCAGTGGGTTGTTGGTGTTGAGAGGGTTCGAGTAGCCCTGCGACGGCGTCGTCGTTTTACTCGTGCAACCGTACTCGTTAGCCGTGCCCTTGAAGGTCCACCAGCACGAGGTCGGCGTCTGGGTGCTCAGCTGCATCGGCGTCATTGCCTGACCATTCAGCACGCAGGTGTTGTCGTCGGCGGTCAAGGCGATGTTCTTCTGCTGATACGCGTAGATCGGCGAGCCGAAGTTCAGGCAGTCGTTGGCCTGCCAGCGGGTCCAGTAGAGGTTGCCGTTTGCCGTCGGGTACGGACCATTCTTCGCGTAGTCGGCGGGGTTCGGGCTGAAGTAGATCGTGCAGCCCGAGGTCAAGTGGAAATTCACGTTGCTCAGCATCACGATCGGGCCGCCGCAATACCAGTTGCCGGCCGGCACGACCACACGACCGCCGCCCGCCTGATTCGCGGCGCGGATCGCGGCGTTGAACGCCGAGCATGCGTCGTATGCGGTGTCCGTGTAGTCGCACGGGACCATGATGTTCGAACCGGGGCTTTGCTGGTCGTTGCTCGGATATAAGGTCTGTTCGCTGCCGCCCGTGACCCAGGGAATCAGGCCGCCAGGCCACGCCGTCGACTGAATCAGCGCAGCCGCGGGCAGCTGTTGCGCGCCGTACGTCGTGACCTGGAAATCGACCGACGGGAACATCGAAGTCGTGATGCCGGCGAGCTTGTTGATGATCGCGGTGGCTTCGCCGTTCGTACCCCAGATCGGATCGGCATCCGCGGCTCCAGGCGTCGTGGTGGCCGACGTGCCGCCGCTAGCGGCGGGCGTGTCAGTCGAGCCGCTACAGCCGGGCAGACCGGCGAGCAGTCCAGCGCCAGCCGTCGCGCCGGCGAACGCCAGAAAGCTGCGGCGAGCCGGCGATTGCGGACGCGCCTGCTGTGCGTCGTTCAGAAAATCTTCCACTTTTTTGGTCATAAAACCTTTGTCTCCTGTCGCTCTATGTGGTGTGGACGCGCACGCAGCGATGGCGGGCGTGGATATTCTTATCGCCATCTTGTAAGACGACGTACAAATAAACGGCGTTTACCTTAGCAGCAAAGGCCGCGAAACAAGCTCGTTTTTCGAAGAAATTTTCGATTCTGCCGCGAAAATCAGGGTATACGGATTTTCCCTCGGCTTCCGCTTGATGTTAGACATATGATAACTTTCAAGGCAAATTTCCGTAAGCAAGTCGACCCGACTGGGTCGCTGCCGGGCTCAGCTCGCCGAGGACTCGCGTCGCACAACGAAAAAACCCCGTAAAGCCATTGGCTTTACGGGGTCTCGGTTGGTGCCGAACTCCGGCGTCTTGCTGGGTGATTTGAATGCCGAAAAAAGAAAAACCCCGCCGAAGCCTCTGCTTCGACGGGGTTTTCCGGTATTTCCAGTTACTGCTACTAACGCAATTTGGTGCCGGCTGCAGGACTCGAACCCGCCACCTCATGATTACAAGTCAAGCGCTCTACCTGATGAGCTAAGCCGGCATGAGGCCGTGATTCTACTTCATTTCACGATCTTAAGGCGAGCCCTTCCGCTGCCTTTCGAGCCGTCGTCGTCGGGCTCCGGTTTGTCGTCCGCGTTGGCGTCCGAGGCTGGGTCGGCCGGCGAAGTTTCGACTGCGCGCGGCGCCGGTGCGTCGGCTTCATCCGCGGCATCCGCGCCCGAATCCTGCGCCTCGCCGCCCGCCGATTCGACCGGGAACGCCATGCCCTGGCCGTTTTCGCGCGCGTAGATTGCAAGAATATTGGCGACCGGCACCTCGATCTTGTGCGACTTGCCGGAGAAGCGCGCGTTGAACTCGATCCACTCATTGCCCATCTGCAACTGGCTGGTCGCCTCGAAGCTGATGTTCAACACGATCTCGTTGTCGCGTACAAACTGACGCGGAACGCGCGTCTGATTGTCGACCCGGACCGCGATGTGCGGTGTGTAGCCGTTATCCGTGCACCACTCGTAGAGCGCGCGCAGCAGATAAGGCTTCGTGGAAATCTCTTGCATCAACAGTCCTCTTGCGGGCGCAGGCGCGCATCAAAGCGATGCGGCGCCCGCGCTCCAAAGCCAAACTCAACGACGCATCACCTTTTCCGACGGCGTCAGCGCTTCGATATAAGCCGGGCGGCTGAAAATGCGCTCGGCGTACTTCATCAGCGGCGCAGCGTTCTTCGACAGCTCGATGCCGTAGTGGTCCAGACGCCACAGGAGCGGCGCGATCGCCACGTCGAGCATCGAGAACTCTTCGCCGAGCATGTACTTGTTCTTCAGGAAGATCGGCGCGAGCTGCGTCAGGCGATCGCGGATCGCGAGGCGCGCCTTCTCGTGATTCTTTTCTGCCGCCTTGCCCTTTTCGTTTTCGAGCGTGCCGACGTGGACGAACAGCTCTTTCTCGAAGTTGAGCAGGAACAGGCGCGCGCGTGCGCGCTGCACCGGATCGGCCGGCATCAGCTGCGGGTGCGGGAAGCGCTCGTCGATGTACTCGTTGATGATGTTCGATTCGTACAGAATCAGGTCCCGTTCGACGAGAATCGGCACCTGACCGTACGGATTCATCACGGCGATGTCTTCCGGCTTGTTGAACAGATCGACGTCGCGGATCTCGAAGTCCATGCCCTTTTCGAACAACACCAGCCGGCAACGCTGGGAGAACGGGCAAGTAGTGCCGGAATACAGAACCATCATGTTTGCGTTTCCTCAAAAAGCTGAAGGGCCAGCACGCGGAAAAACCGTTCAGCAGGTCTTTCCTGGCGCCGGCCCCACACCGTGTAACGGCGTGATTATTTGATATGTTTCCAGTACGCGGCGTTCAGTCGCCAGGCGAAAAAGCTCAGGATACCGAGGAACAGCAGCACCCACACGCCAAGTTGCTTGCGAGTTTGCTGCGTCGGCTCGGACATCCATGACAGGTACGACACGAGGTCGGCCACAGCAGAATCATAATCTACCGGCGACATCGTCCCCGGAGTCAGTTGCTGGAAGCCACGGAATTTGTGTACCGTTTCGCCGGTTTTTTCGTCGGTTTCATCGCCGAATTTCGCCGCACGCTGCCCCTGAAGCTGCCACAGCACGTGAGGCATGCTCACGTTTTCGTACACCAGATTGTTCCAGCCGGTCGGCCGCGTATCGTCGCGGTAAAAGCTGCGTAGATACGTGTACAGCCAGTCCGCGCCGCGCGCCCGCGCCTCCACCGACAAATCCGGCGGCGTCGCACCGAACCACGCTTTCGCGTCTTCCGGGCGCATCGCCACGGTCATCGTGTTGCCGACCTTGTCGGTGGTGAACAGCAGGTTCGCCTGGATTTCATTCGGCGTAATGCCGAGATCGGTCAGCCGGTTGTAGCGCATCAGGTTCGCGCTGTGGCAATTCAGGCAGTAGTTTACAAACAATTGCGCGCCGCGCTGCAAAGAAGCGAAATTGTTTGTGTTATCCGGCGCGCGATCAAGCGGGAAATTCTCGTCCGCGTGGACCGGAGCGGCCAACAGGGCGAGCACGGTCGCGCCGACCAGCGCGCACATCGAAAGCAGTTTTTTCATCTTCGTATTCTCCTGGCTCGCGATTAGTGAGGCTTGAACCGCACCCGTTCCGGCGGCTGCTTGAACTTGCCAAGCCGCGTCCAGAAGGGCATGCCGAGGAAAAACGCGAAGTAGATCAGTGCGCAGATCTGGGCGATCAGCGTCGAAGCCGGCGATGGCGGGCGCGTACCGAGGAAGCCGAGCGTCAGAAACGCGATCACGAAAATTCCGAAGAAAACCTTGTGGAAAAACGGCCGGTAGCGGATCGACTTGACGGGCGACCGGTCCAGCCACGGCAGGAAGAACAGCGAAATCACCGCGCTGCCCATGACCACGACGCCCCAGAACTTCGATTCGGTGAACACCATCGCGACGATCACCAGCACCGCGAGCACCGGCAGGCCGAGCTTCCACGTGCCGCGGGCACGCACGAGCGCGAGCAGCCCGAGCAGCGCGATGACGATCATTAGCACGATCTTGAATGGATCGGTGGTGGCGCGCAGCATCGCATAAAAAGCGGTGAAGTACCACACGGGCGCAATTTCCGGCGGCGTTTGTAGCGGATTCGCGGGGATGAAGTTGTTCGCCTCAAGGAAGTACCCGCCCATTTCCGGCGCGAAGAAGATGATCGCCGCGAAAATCAGCAGGAAGATCGTCACACCCATGAAGTCGTGCACCGAGTAGTACGGGTGGAACGGAACGCCGTCGAGCGGCACGCCATCCGGGCCCTTCTTCGCCTTGATCTCGATGCCGTCGGGATTGTTCGACCCGACTTCGTGCAGCGCCACCAGGTGCGCGATCACGAGGCCGACCAGCACCAGCGGAATCGCGATCACGTGAAACGCGAAGAACCGGTTCAGCGTGACGTCGGAGACCACGTAGTCGCCGCGAATCCACAGCGACAGATCCGGTCCGATGAACGGAATCGCCGAGAACAGGTTCACGATCACCTGCGCACCCCAGAACGACATCTGGCCCCACGGCAGCAGATAGCCGAAAAACGCCTCGGCCATCAGACTCAGGAAAATCAGGCAGCCGAAAATCCACACGAGTTCGCGCGGCTTGCGGTACGAGCCGTACAGGAGCCCGCGGAACATGTGCAGATACACGACGACAAAGAACATCGACGCGCCTGTGGAGTGCATGTAGCGGATCAGCCAGCCCCACGGCACCTCGCGCATGATGTACTCGACCGACGAGAACGCGAGCGTCGCATCGGGCTTGTAGTTCATCGTCAGGAAAATGCCGGTGACGATCTGGTTGACCAGCACCAGCAACGCAAGCGAACCAAAGAAGTACCAGAAGTTGAAGTTCTTCGGCGCGTAGTACTCGGAAGCGTGCTTCTTCCACGCGGCAGTCATCGGGAAGCGCTGGTCGATCCAACCAGCCAGCCCGGTCGTCTCTACTTCGTGTTCGCTCGCCATTACGCTTCTCCTTTTTCGTCCTTCCCGATCACAAGGGTCGTCGCCGACGTGAACATGAAGCGCGGGATGTCGAGGTTCTGCGGAGCCGGTTTGTTCTTGAAGACGCGGCCGTCCATGTCGTAGGTCGAGCCGTGGCACGGGCACAGGAAGCCGCCGGGCCAGTCGTCGGGGAGGTTGGGCTGCGCGCCTTCTTGGAAGCGTGGTGTCGGCGTGCAGCCCAGATGCGTGCAAACGGCGACGGCGACCAGCAGATGCTTGTTCTCGGCGCGTGAACGGTATTCGTTGTTGCAGTAGTCCGGCAGCGGCATCGAGAACGGATTCAGCGAGTGGGGATCCGCCACCTGGCTATCGGCCTTCTGGACATCGGCGAGCATGCGGTCCGTGCGGTTGATGATCCACACCGGCTTGCCGCGCCAGGCGACCGTCATCATGTCGCCGGGCTTCAGACCGCTGATATCGACTTCGACCGGGGCGCCTGCGGCCTTGGCCTTTTCGGATGGTGCAAACGAACCAACAAAGGGTACGACAACGGCAACACCTCCTATGCCGCCTGCTACGGTCGTCGCTACCAGCCAGTTACGGCGGCTGCCATCGACGCGTTCATCTTCTTTGTCTCGCATTACACGCCCCACTTCTGAGTTGGATTTTTCCTTCACGTCGCTTCTACCGCCGCTAGTTTGCTCGAATGGAGTCGCCATTTACAAGGGCCGATCTCCAAAAACCGTGCGAAGCCCTTGATAACTCAGGGTTTATCCGTACCGATCGCAGACTTTTTCACACCTCCTTTTAAGTGCCTTCTGCGGTATTCATGCCTTTTTCTTCGTGAATGCAATTCGCAATTCAAACTGGATTAGGGATATCGATAAACAGGTGTTCGATATCGAACGATTCGGACAGATGCTTGCCCACCGCCTGCACGCCGAAGCGTTCGGTCGCGTGATGACCGGCCGCGAGAAACGCGACGCCGCTTTCCGCCGCCGTGTGCATCACCGACTCCGATACCTCGCCGGTCACGTAGACGTCGACGCCCGCGTTGATCGCCGCGTCGAACATGCCTTGCGCGGCGCCCGTGCACCAGCCGACGCGGCGCAGTTCGAGATCCGGATCGCCGAACACGAGCGGCGTACGGCCGAGCGTCTGCTCGATTTCGGCGCTCAGGTGCGACAGCGTGATCGGCATCGGCAACGTGGCAAGCCAGCCTAGATCGTTCTCGCCAAAGCGCGCGTCGCTGATCCAGCCCATCTTCGCGCCGATCTGCGCGTTGTTGCCAAATTCGGGGTGATCGTCGAGCGGCAGATGGTAGGCGAACAGGTTCAGATCGTTCGTGAGCAGCAGCTTCAGGCGCGCATGTTTGCGGCCGGTGATCTGCGGCGCCTCACTGCGCCAGAAGTAGCCGTGATGGACCAGCACGGCGTCTGCGCCCCAGTCGATCGCGGCCTCCAGAAAGGCCACCGATGCGGTCACGCCGGTCGCGAGTTTGTTGATCCGGCGGCGCCCTTCGACCTGCAATCCGTTCGGGCAATAGTCCTTGAAGCGCGCGGTTTCAAGGAGATTGTTCAAGTACAATTCAAGTTCAATCCGATCCATATAGACCTCTAGTCTTCAGATGCTTAGACGCTTCTGGCTGTTATTCGCCCAGGCGGTGACGGTGCTGTTGGCGCTGATGTTCATCATAGCGACCCTCAAACCGCAGTGGCTTCAGCGTCAAGGGCAGTTCGGCAGACAACTCGCCGAACCGATCGTCGCGCTGCGGGAAGTGTCGCCGGGCATGAGCCATGGCCACGCCGAAGCGTCCTATGCCGAAGCGGCGCAAAAGGCCATGCCCGCGGTCGTCAACGTGTTCTCCAGCAAGGATGGCTCACTGCCTCCCGACCCGCGCGCCAAAGATCCGCTGTTCCGCTACTTCTTCGGCGACAGGAACAATCGCAAGCAGCAGGAGCAGCCTGCCTCGAATCTCGGCTCAGGCGTGATAGTGAGTTCGGAAGGTTACATTCTAACGAACCAGCACGTGGTCGACGGCGCCGATCAGATCGAGGTCGCGCTCGCCGACGGCCGCACCGCCAGCGCGAAGGTCATCGGCATCGACCCCGAAACCGATCTGGCCGTGCTCAAGGTCAACATGACCAACCTGCCCACCATCACGCTCGGCCGGATAGAACAGACCCGCGTCGGCGACGTCGTGCTCGCGATCGGCAATCCGTTCGGCGTCGGGCAGACCGTGACGATGGGTATCGTCAGCGCGCTGGGCCGCAACCACCTCGGCATCAACACGTTCGAAAACTTTATCCAGACCGACGCGCCGATCAATCCCGGCAACTCGGGCGGTGCGCTCGTCGACGTGAACGGCAACCTGCTCGGCATCAATACCGCGATCTACTCGCGCTCGGGCGGCTCGCTCGGAATCGGCTTCGCGATTCCGGTGTCGACCGCGCGCAGCGTGCTCGAGAGCATCATCACGACCGGCACGGTCACGCGCGGCTGGATCGGCGTCGAACCGCAGGACGTGACGCCGGAAATCGCGGAGTCGTTCGGGCTCGATCAGAAGTCGGGCGCGATCGTCGCGGGCGTGCTGAAGAGCGGACCGGCCGACCGCGCGGGCATCAAACCCGGCGACATCCTGACGAACGTGAATGGCCAGGAGATCACCGATACCACGCGTCTGTTGAACGTGATCGCGCAGATCAAGCCGGGCACGTCGGCGAAGGTGCATCTGGTGCGCAAGGGCCATCAGATCGATATCGACGTGATGATCGGCAAACGCCCGCCGCCGCCGAAGCAGGCGCCGGACGATAGCGGCGGCGATCAGCCCGATGACGACGGCGGTTGAGGGTGACTAAGGCTCCGTGCAACGAAAAAGGGCAGTCCGCGTTGGACTGCCCTTTTCATTTCGACTTGCCACACCTCAACTCGACGGCGGACTCGCATCCTCGACGACTGCCGGCTGCTTGCCGACGATCAGCCGCGCCGCGATGATGCCCGCTTCGTAGAGCAGAATCAGCGGAATCGCGAGGATCAGTTGCGAAAACACGTCCGGCGGCGTCACGACGGCCGACACGACGAATGCTCCGACGATCACATACGGCCGGATTTCCTTGAGCTTTTTCAGCGTCAGCACGTTCATGCGCACCAGCAGCACGACGACGATCGGCACCTCGAACGTGACGCCGAACGCGATGAACATGGTTAGCACGAAGCTCAGGTAATTGTCGATATCGGTCGTCATCTCCGCGCCGAGCGGCGCGTTGTAGTGCGCCATTACGCGGAAGATGGTCGGAAACACGACGAAGTACGCGAACGCCATACCGCACAGGAACAGCGTATAGCTGCTCGCGACGAGCGGCCCGACCAGCTTCTTCTCGTGCTGATAGAGTCCCGGCGCGACGAACGCCCAGATCTGGTACAGCACGACCGGCAGCGCGATCACGAAGGCGACCAGCATCGTCACTTTCATCGGCACGAAGAATGAGCCGGTGACGTCGGTGACGATCATCTTGCCGTCCTTCGGTAGATTCATCATCAGCGGCCGCGCGAGCAGTTTGAAGATGTCCGGCGCCCAGTACACGAGCCCGATAAACACAACGATGACGGCGAGTCCCGCACGGATGATGCGGTCACGCAGTTCGACGAGGTGGGAAATGAAGGTCTCTTCAGTGCCTTCGTTCTGGGATTGCTGGGGGTCGCTCACACCGGCCCTCGGTTAGAGATTGTCGATCTGAACATCAGAAAAACCGCGTCGGACGACGCAGGTTGACAGGCGTATGCCGCGCCACGCGCGCGGCGCCCGACTGCACGCGCGTACGGCGCAGGCTCGCACGCTTGTACCAGGTGGGCGTGGCGCTCTGCTGGACGCGCCAGTTCTTGCGTTTGGGCGTGGCGGCCGGCGTGCTGACCGGCCACGAGGTGGCACCGGTGCTACCGGTGGCAGCGTCTTCGAGCGCGCCGCCGGCGATACTCGGCGACACCGACGTACCGCTATTCCACGCTTCGTTCAGCTCACTCTCATGCTTGCGCAGATTGTCCTGGACCGCCGTTTCGACATTGGTCGCGGCCTTCTCGAACTCAGTCTTCATGCGCCGCAATTCGTCGAGTTCGATTTCGCGCGTGACCTCGGCCTTCACGTCGTTGATGTACCGCTGCGCGCGGCCGAACAGCGCACCCGCCGTGCGAGCCACACGCGGCAGGCGCTCAGGCCCGAGGACGACCAGCGCGACGACGCCGATCAGCGCCATCTTGGTTAGACCGAGGTCCAGCATGAATTGGAATGTCCGTCAGAAACGCGGGAACGGCGCGAACGCCGCAGCTTAGCGGTAGTCGCCCGAATGCGGCGCCTTTTCCTTCGCTTCGACGTCCACCGCGCCGTTGCGCGGCAGCTCGCGCTGCTGCTGTTGCGTGTCGGCCGACGGCGATTCGGCTTCCTTCATGCCTTCCTTGAAACCTTTCACTGCGCCGCCCAGATCGCTGCCGATGTTGCGCAGCTTCTTCGTGCCGAACACGAGCGCGACGATCAACAGAACGATCAACCAATGCCAAATACTCAGCGAACCCATGACTGCTCTCCTTAACCCCGATACCGCATCTCGATGCGGCAGATTTGCATAACCTGAAGCGCGGACGCTTCGTCTCCATGTATCTCTAAGTTACCGCAGGCCGCCCCGGCTCGCTCGCGACGCCGCCGTCACCACCGTTGTCATTCTGGTCAGACGATCGCGTCGACGTTATTACACAGCGGTAGAAACAACGTCAGCACTATTGTCCTCGACCAAAACTCGCGGCGGCATTGCCTTTCACCCGGCACGCACGACACGCGAACCTGCGCTCAGCCCATGCGTTGCCAGGGGCGCGGTCCCGCGAGAATGTGCGCGTGCAGGTGATACACCTCCTGACCACCACCCGGACCAGTATTGATTACCGTGCGAAAGCCCGTTGCGCCACCGGAGTAAGCGACCCCCAATTGCTCGGCCAGACGCGCAGTCAGGACAAGCATTCTACCAAGCAGAGGCGCGTCGTTTTCGGTGCAATTCGACAGCGTCGCGATGTGCTTGCGAGGAATCACCAGCACGTGCGTTTCGGCCGCCGGACGGATGTCGCGAAAGGCGACGAACTCGTCGTCTTCGTGGACCTTGGTCGACGGGATTTCGCCGGCGGCGATCTTGCAGAAAAGACAGTTCGGATCGTGACTCATCGTATTCCTGACGCGATATGACTTAAGCGAGCGAAGCCGCACGCGACCAGGTTCGACCCGAAAGCCGGCCCGCCCATACGGACCGGCTAGCGTTCAGACCCAGCCGGCCGGATTCGCGAACGGCTTGTTATCGTACAGGTACAACCAGCCTTTGATAATACGGTACAACATCCATATGCTGACGGCCCACAGCACCGGAATGCCGATCACGACGAGCAGCAGCAACGCGCCGATCGCGTAACCGACAAGGCCCAGCCAGAACGTGCGGATCTGCCATTCGAAGTGCGCTTCGTACGGCGTGCCGGCTACGTCTGGCCGCTTGATGTAGTTGATGATGATCGCGATCAGAATGGTGAGCCCGCCGGTCAGCCAGTGGACCGCGTAGAGCGCGTACAGCACGTGCGTGAGCGTGCGCAGGCTGCGCTCGCGTTCAGGCTCCATCGCGTGGCGGTAGACCGGCGGAGGGTAATTTCCTTGCGGCTGTTCCATGCTTGCGTCCTCCCGAACGTGCAGTTACCGCTATATAGGCGTCGGCATGCGCGACTTCAAGCGGAAACGCCAGATTTCCGCTTCGGTTGCTCAGTCGCCGTTCTCCTCGCGCTCGCGGCTCTTGCGCAGCGCCTTTTCCTCGATGCCCGACAGGCCTTCGCGCCGCTCGAGTTCGGCGACCACGTCGGCGGGGCTCAGATCGAAATGCGACAGCATCACGAGGCAGTGGAACCATAGGTCCGCGACCTCGCCGACCAGCGCCTTCGGCGCGCCGCCGTGGCGCGCGTCCTTCGCGGCCAGCACGACTTCGGTGGCTTCTTCGCCGATCTTCTTCAGCACCGCGTCGTCGCCCTTGTGGAACAGGCGCGAAACGTACGAGATGTCCGGATCGCCGCCCTTGCGGCTATCGATCACCGCCGCGAGGCGCAGCAGCGTGTCGAGCGTGGAAGCCTCGGCGGACGACGGGTTTTGCGTGGATTGCGTCATTTGTAAATGTGTTCGGGGTCTTTCAGCACAGGTTCGACGGCCTGCCAGTCGCCGTCGTCCACTGAGCCTTCGAATTTCTGGAAAAAGCACGAGTGGCGGCCGGTGTGGCACGCAATGCCCGACACCTGTTCGACTTTCAGCAGCACGACGTCTTCGTCGCAATCGAGCCGCACTTCATGCACATTCTGCACGTGGCCCGACTCCTCGCCCTTGAACCACAGGCGCTGGCGCGAGCGCGAAAAATACACCGCGCGGCCGGTCTCGACGGTCTTCGCGAGAGCCTCGCGGTTCATCCACGCGAACATCAGCACGTCGTTCGTCGACGCTTCCTGCGCGATCACGGGCACGAGGCCGTTCGCGTCCCACTTGATCTTGTCGAGCCAGTTCACTGCCGAGGGGTTCGTCACGTCACAACCTCACCGAAATGCCCTGGTCGGCCATGAAGCGCTTGGCCTCGCCGACCGTGTGTTCGCCATAGTGGAAGATGCTCGCGGCGAGCACGGCGTCCGCGTGACCGCTCTTGATGCCGTCGGCGAGATGCTGCAGATTGCCGACGCCGCCCGAGGCGATCACCGACACCGGCACCGCGTCCGAGACCGCGCGCGTGAGCGCAAGGTCGAAGCCGCTCTTGGTGCCATCGCGATCCATACTGGTCAGCAGGATTTCGCCGGCGCCGAGCTCGGCCATCTTGCGCGCCCATTCGACCGCATCGAGGCCGGTCGCCTTGCGGCCGCCGTGCGTGAACACTTCCCAGCGCGGCGTCTCGCCATCGGCCGACACGCGCTTCGCGTCGATCGCGACGACGATGCATTGCGAGCCGTATTTGTCGGTCGCGTCCTTCACGAGCTGCGGGTTCGCGACCGCCGACGAGTTCATGCTGATCTTGTCCGCCCCCGCGTTCAGGAGGCGCCGCACGTCTTCGACCGCACGCACGCCGCCGCCGACCGTCAGCGGAATGAACACCTGCGAGGCGACCGCCTCGATGATCGGCAGGATCAGGTCGCGCTGATCCGAGGTCGCGGTGATATCGAGGAACGTGAGTTCGTCGGCGCCCTGATCGTCGTAACGGCGCGCGATCTCGACCGGGTCGCCCGCGTCGCGCAGTTCGACGAAGTTGACGCCCTTGACCACGCGGCCCGCGGTGACGTCGAGACAGGGGATGATGCGTTTAGCTAGAGCCATGATCGTGCAAATCTGCCAATACCGCTGATGAGGCCGCTCGCTTGCAGGCAAGCGGCACGGTGCCGGCGCGAGCGGTTGCATCGCGCCGCGAGTGGGTGCCCGCCGGAAGCTGGAGCGATTCCGGGTACGTGATCGTGCGACGCGCGCTACCGGCAAGCCGTCGCTCGAGCGAGCGTCGCAAGCCGAAGCCGTGCTTAAGCGTCGTCCGCTTCGCGCAGCCGGTCCGCGAGCGTTTGCGCGGCTGCGAAGTCGAGGTCGCCCGAATAGATCGCGCGGCCACAGATCACGCCTTCGATGCCCTCGCCTTCGACTTCGCACAGCGATTCGATGTCCGTGAGGTTCGACAGCCCGCCGCTCGCGATCACCGGAATCTTGACCGCGCGCGCGAGGCGCACCGTCGCTTCGATGTTGATGCCTTGCAGCATGCCGTCGCGGCCGATGTCGGTATAGATGATCGACTCGCAGCCGTAGTCCTCGAACTTGCGCGCGAGGTCGGCCACTTCGTGACCGGTCAGCTTGCTCCAGCCGTCGGTCGCGACCTTGCCGTCTTTCGCGTCGAGACCCACGATGATGTGGCCGCCGAACGCGGTGCACGCGTCCTGCAGAAAGCCGGGGTTCTTCACCGCGGCCGTGCCGATGATCACGTACGACAAACCGTCGTCCAGATAGCGCTCGATCGTGTTCAGGTCGCGGATACCACCGCCCAGCTGGACCGGAATCTCGCCGCCCACTTCATCGATGATCGCCCGGATCGCATCGCCGTTCTTCGGCTTGCCGGCGAACGCACCGTTCAGATCGACCAGATGCAGACGGCGCGCGCCGCGGTTGACCCAATGTCGGGCCATTGCCGCCGGTTCCTCGGAGAAAATCGTCGCCTGGTCCATATCGCCTTGTTTGAGGCGTACACACTGACCATCTTTCAGGTCGATGGCGGGAATCAGCAGCATAGCAATCGGGTGTTATCTGGGAATGGGTTGAAGGTCGGCGGCAGCGGCTGGCGAGTTAGCCCGCCGCAACGCCGTCCCGCTAGTTTAGTACAACTCTTTCGGCGCTCCAGCGGGGCGCCGATCGGATGCGGGACCGCGGCGCCGCGCGACGTGCGCGCGGCAACGGGATAAAGAAAGGCGTTCACGGGTTCCAGTGCACGAAGTTGCGATACACGCGCAGACCCGCCTCAGCGCTCTTTTCAGGGTGGAATTGGGTGGCGAAAATGTTATCCCGCGCTACCGCCGAGGTAAAGGGCACGCCATAGACCGTCTCGCCCGACGTATGCGCCGGGTTGTCCGGCACCACGTAGTAGCTGTGCACGAAGTAGAAGAACGCGTTGTCGGCGACGCCGTCCCATAGCGGATGCGGCTGCGCCTGGCGCACGCGGTTCCAGCCCATCTGCGGGACCTTGAAGCGCGAGCCGTCGTCCTGCACCTGGCCTTCGAGCTCGAAGCGCACTACCTTGCCGGGCAACAGACCCAGACCCGACGTATCGCCCTCGGCGCTCCAGTCGAACAGCATCTGTTCGCCGACGCACACGCCCATCAGCGGCTTGCTGCGCGACGCCTCGACGACCGCTTCCTGCAAGCCGGACTCGGCGAGACTGCGCATGCAGTCGGGCATCGCGCCCTGGCCGGGGAGCACCACGCGGTCGGCCGCGCGGATCGCTTCGGGACGATCGACGATCGCCACGTCCGCTTCCGGCGCGGCCTTGCGCAATGCCTGGGCAACCGAGCGCAGGTTGCCCATTCCGTAATCCACAATCGCTATCGAAGTTTTCATTTCAAGTTTGGCCGCTCTGCCTTCAACCGATCGACGCGGCTGCGCGACGTCGAACGACGCGCCGGCTCGCGCGGACCTGCTCGATGAATTGCCTGACGGAAATCGCTCGAAGGTGAGTGGCCTAAAGACGTTGGTGGCGATGAAACCGGTTAAAGGCTGCCCTTGGTCGACGGAATCTGCCCGGCCGCGCGCTCGTCGAGTTCGACCGCCATACGCAGCGCGCGCCCGAATGCCTTGAACACCGTTTCGAGCTGATGGTGCGCATTGATGCCGCGCAGGTTGTCGATATGCAGGGTCACGCCGGCGTGGTTCACGAAGCCGCGGAAGAATTCAATCGACAGATCGACGTCGAACGTGCCGATGCGCGCGCGCGTGAACGGCACGTGGAATTCGAGGCCCGGACGGCCGGAAAAATCGATCACGACGCGCGACAGCGCTTCGTCGAGCGGCACGTACGAATGACCGTAGCGGCGAATGCCCTTGCGATCGCCGATCGCCTTTGCAACCGCCTGGCCGAGCGTGATGCCGGTGTCTTCGACCGTATGGTGGTCGTCGATATGCAGGTCGCCATGCGCTTCGATCTCGAGGTCGAATAGCCCATGGCGGGCGATCTGGTCGAGCATGTGGTCCAGGAACGGCACACCGGTGGCCAGCTTCTGCTGGCCGGTGCCGTCCAGGTTGATCTTCACACGGATCTGCGTTTCGCTGGTGTTGCGAACGACTTCCGCAAGGCGCATGGCAATTCCTCGAATCTGGCTTAAAAGCGCTAGTAATGTGGGGTGGAGAAAATGGCGGGCTGCTCGGTGCAGCCGCTCAGTGCGGCGGATTACCGCAACACGAGCTTCAGACCGGCGAGCAACTGGGTGTTCTCGTCAGGCGAACCGACGGTCAAACGCACACAATTAGCCAGCAATGGATGCATTTTACTCACGTTTTTGATCAAAACCCGTGCCGTTAGCAGAGTTTCGAACAGTACCGACGCATCCGGCACCCGCACGAGCAGAAAGTTGCCCGCGCTCGGGAACACTTCGGCGCCCGGCAGCGCGGCCACCGCCCGCGCGAGCTTCTCGCGCTCGTCACGCAGTTGCGCGGCCTGCGCGTCGAGCACGCCGATGTGGTCGAGCAAAAAATCGGCCGTGGCCTGCGTCAGCACGTTGGTGTTGTACGGCGGACGCACCTTGTCTAACTCGTTCAGCCAGGCGGGCTTGCCGACGAGGTAACCAAGGCGGATCCCGGCGAGGCCCAGCTTCGACACCGTGCGCATTACGACGACGTTGTCGAACTGGTCGGCGCGCGGCAGCCAGCTCTTCTGCGCGAACGGCTGATACGCCTCGTCGATCACCACGAGGCTCTTGCCCGCCGCGACGATGATGCGCTCGATGGCGGCGTCGTCGAACAGCGTGCCGGTGGGGTTATTCGGATACGCGAGATAGATGATCGCGGGTTCGTGCTCGGTGATCGCCGCCAGCATCGCGTCGGTGTCGAGCGTGAAGTCGGGTTTCAGCGGTACGCCGACGAATTCGAGATTCGCCAGCTTCGCCGACACCTGATACATGACGAACCCCGGCACCGGTGCGAGCACCGTCGCACCCGGCTTCGAGCATGCGACCGACATGATGCTGATGATTTCATCCGAGCCGTTGCCGAGCAGCACGTCGCAACCCGCCGGCACGCGCATCACGTGACGGATGCGCTCGATCAGCTGCTCGGGGCGCGCTGCCGGATAACGATTCAGCGCGACGCCGGCCAGACGCTCGCCGAGATGCGCGGCGAGTTCCGGCGGCAGCGGAAACGGGTTTTCCATCGCGTCGAGCTTGATGAAGCCGGTGGCGTCCGGAACCGGATAGCTCGTCATTGCGAGCACGTCGCTGCGGATGATGTCTTGAGGTGTCGTCATAGCTTCGGTGGCCGGCCCGTGCGCAGAACGCCGGAGCGGGCGTCGTCGGCGCAGGGCCGCTCGGGTTGGTCTCTATCGTAGTTATTGAACGGCCGGATGGGCGCGATCCGTCGCTATAGGTGATCCGCCTCAGCCGCGTTCGTTGCTGTTCTGCCGCATCCGGTATTCGGCGCTGCGCGCGTGCGCCGGCAGACCTTCGCCATAGGCGAGTTCGGCGGCGATCTCGCCGAGCGTCTGCGCACCTTCCGCGCTGACCTCGATCAGGCTCGAACGCTTGAAGAAATCATAGACGCCGAGCGGCGACGAGAACCGTGCGGTGCGCGACGTCGGCAGCACGTGATTCGGACCCGCACAGTAGTCGCCGAGGCTCTCGCTCGTGTAGCGGCCAAGGAAGATCGCGCCCGCGTGGCGGATCTGCTGCGCCCACTGATGCGGCTCCAGCGCCGAGATTTCGAGGTGCTCCGGCGCGATGTCGTTGGCGATCGCGCAAGCCTCTGCCATGTCGCGTACCTTGATCAGCGCGCCGCGGTTTTCGAGCGACGTGCGGATCACTTCGTGGCGCGGCATGGTGGGCAGCAGTTCGTCGATCGCTTCCTTCACGCGCGCGATGAACGCGTCATCCGGGCACAGCAGGATCGACTGCGCGAGCTCGTCGTGCTCAGCCTGAGAGAACAGGTCCATCGCGACCCAGCGCGGATCGGTCGTGCCGTCGCACAGCACGAGGATTTCCGACGGCCCGGCGATCATGTCGATGCCGACCGTGCCAAACACGCGCCGTTTCGCCGACGCGACATAGGCATTGCCGGGGCCGCAGATCTTGTCGACCGCAGGCACGGTCCGCGTGCCGTACGCGAGCGCGCCCACCGCCTGCGCGCCGCCGATCGTAAACACGCGATCGACGCCGCCCAGCAGTGCCGCCGCGAGCACGAGCGGATTCTTTACGCCGTCGGGCGTCGGCACGACCATCACGATTTCGCGCACGCCGGCCACCCGCGCCGGAATCGCGTTCATCAGCACCGATGACGGATACGCCGCCTTGCCACCCGGCACATAGATTCCCGCGCGATCGAGCGGCGTGACCTTCTGGCCAAGCACGGTGCCGTCCGCTTCCGTGTACTGCCAGCTATGGCTGCCGCACTCGATCTTCTGCTTCTCGTGATAGCCGCGCACACGCGCCGCCGCCGCTTCGAGCGCCGCACGCCGCTTCGGCTCGAGACTTTCGAGCGCCGCTTCGAGCTCCGACATCGGCAGCTCAAGCTCGGCCACGGCTTTCGCATCGATGCGATCGAAGCGTTTCGTGTACTCGAGCACTGCCTCGTCGCCGCGCGCCTTCACGTCGTTCAGAATCTGCGCGACCGAGCGCTCGATGGCTTCGTCTTCGCTCGCCTCGAACGCGAGCACCGCGTGCAACGACTTGTGGAAGTCGCTAGCGGTGGAATCGAGTTTGCGAATCTTGATAGACATACAGGTATCCGTTTCGGTAAGGCGCTCAGTCGCAGCGAGATCAGAGTGCCATCGTCAGTCAGGCCGCCGGGGCGCCGGCTTTCGACGACGCATTGGCAAACGCGTCGAGAATCGGTCGCAACGCAGCGCGTTTAAGCTTGAGCGCCGCCTGGTTCACGACGAGGCGCGATGAAATCTGCATGATCTCCTCCACCTCGACAAGATTGTTCGCGCGCAGCGTATTGCCCGAGCTGACCAGGTCGACGATCGCGTCGGCGAGACCGACCAGCGGCGCGAGTTCCATCGAACCATACAGCTTGATCAGATCGACGTGAACGCCCTTGGCGGCAAAATGCTCGCGCGCCGTTTCAACGTACTTGGTCGCGACACGCAGACGCGCGCCCTGACGCACCGCGTTCGCGTAATCGAAACCCGCTGCGACCGCGACCGACATGCGGCAACGCGCGATGTCCAGATCGACCGGCTGATACAGGCCGCTGCCGCCGTGTTCGAGCAGCACGTCCTTGCCGGCCACGCCGAAGTCGGCCGCGCCGTACTCGACATAGGTGGGCACGTCGGTCGCGCGCACGATGATCACGCGCAGGTTCGGGTCGGTGGTCGGCAGGATCAGCTTGCGCGACGTTTCCGGATCTTCCGCGACTTCGATGCCGGCCGCCGCGAGCAACGGCAGCGTTTCCTCGAAGATACGCCCTTTCGACAACGCGAGCGTGAGCGGCGCGCTCACCGCCGGCGACGACGACGTTTGCGGCATCGAACTCATGCCTGGCTCCCGGACACGCGGCGCACCTTCGCGCCAATTGCGTTGAGCTTCGCTTCCATGCGGTCGTAGCCGCGATCGAGGTGATAGATGCGGTCGATCAGCGTCTCGCCCTCGGCGCGCAGCGCGGCGATCACGAGACTCGCGGACGCGCGCAGGTCAGTGGCCATTACCTTCGCGCCGGAGAGTTTCTCGACGCCGTTCACGAGAGCGGTGTTGCCGTCGATCGTGATGCTCGCGCCGAGGCGGTTCAGCTCCTGCACGTGCATGAAGCGGTTTTCGAAGATCGTTTCGACGACCTGCGACGTGCCTTCCGCGATCGTGTTGAGCGCCATGAACTGCGCCTGCATGTCAGTCGGGAACGCCGGGTATTCGGAGGTGCGGAACGTCACCGCGTTCGGACGCTTGTCCATGCGTACGCGCATCCATTCGTCGCCTTCCTCGATCGAAACGCCCGCTTCGCGCAGCTTTTCGGTGACGGCTTCGAGCAGCAGCGGGCGCATCTTGCGCAGCGTGACGTTGCCGCCGGCTGCCGCGACTGCGCACAGGAACGTGCCCGCTTCGATGCGATCCGGAATCACCGTGTGCTTCGCGCCGTGCAGCTTGTCGACGCCCTGGATCACGAGGCGGTCGGTGCCGATGCCGTCGATCTTCGCGCCCATCGCGACGAGTAGATGCGCGAGGTCGACCACTTCGGGTTCGCGCGCGGCGTTCTCGATGATCGTCTCGCCTTCGGCGAGCACCGCTGCCATCAGCAGGTTCTCGGTGCCGGTCACGGTGATCATGTCGGTGACGATACGCGCGCCCTTCAGACGCTTCGCGCGCGCCTCGATGAAGCCGTGCTCGATCGTGATCTCGGCGCCCATCGCCTGCAGACCTTTGATGTGCTGATCGACCGGACGCGCGCCGATCGCGCAGCCACCCGGCAGCGACACGCGCGCGTGACCGAAGCGCGCGACGAGCGGACCGAGCACGAGGATCGACGCGCGCATCGTCTTCACCATCTCGTACGGCGCGACGAGGTTGTCGACCTTCGACGCGTCGAGCGCGACGCGACCTTCGCCGGCTTCGATACGCACGCCCATCTGGCCAAGCAGCTTGAGCATCGTGCGCACGTCCTGCAGATCGGGCACGTTGTCCAGATGCACCGGATCGGCGCTGAGCAGACCCGCGCACAGGATCGGCAATGCCGCGTTCTTCGCACCCGAGACGACAACTTCACCGGAGAGCGGGTAGCCACCTTCAATGATGAGTTTATCCATGCCTGTCGGTTCCTGATCGGCCCGGTTCGCGCCCGGACCTGCCTTGAGTGTGTTCGGCGCGCCGCTAGCGGCGTCGCGCCCTTCCTGAGTAATTCGCACTAAATTTCCAGATTACGCGTTCTGCCATTCGGCGGGCGTCAGCGTCTTCATGCTGAGCGCGTGGATTTCTTCGCGCATGCGGTCGCCGAGCGCCGCATACACGAGTTGATGGCGCTGGATCAGGCGCTTGCCTTCGAAGTTCGGCGAGACGATCGTCGCAAAGAAATGCTGACCGTCGCCTTCGACTTCGAGGTGCTCGCACGCGAGTCCAGCCGCAATGTACTGTTTGACCTGTTCCGGGGTCGGCAACATGAGAGAAGCTCCTCGTCAGTGGCGCAGCTTGTAGCCGGAGGCGAGCATGCGCATCGCCACGACGGCCAGCACCACGAAGAAACCGGCGACGATCGCGAGGCTCACGAGCGGGTCGATATCCGACACGCCGAAAAAGCCATAGCGAAAGCCGTCGATCATGTAGAAAAACGGATTGAGCCGCGATACTTCGCGCCACACGGGCGGCAGCGTATGCGTCGAGTAGAACACGCCCGACAGGAACGTGAGCGGCATGATCAGAAAGTTCTGGAACGCGGCGAGCTGGTCGAACTTCTCGGCCCAGATGCCGGCGATCAGACCCAGCGTGCCGAGGATCGCCGCGCCGAACATCGCGAACACGATGATGTAGAGCGGTGCGGTAAAGGCGAGCGGCACGAACCAGATCGTCACGATGAACACACCGAAGCCGACACACAAGCCGCGAGCGACGGCCGCGAGCACGTAGGCCGCGAATATCTCGTAGTGCGACAGCGGCGGCAGCAACATGAACACGAGGTTGCCCGTGATCTTCGACTGGATCAGCGAAGAAGAACTATTCGCGAACGCGTTCTGCAGCACGCTCATCATCACGAGTCCCGGAACCAGGAAGCTCGTATATTCGACGCCCGGATAGACCTGCACGTGGCCGCGCAGCGCGTGGCCGAAGATGGTCAGGTACAGCAGCGCGGTGATGACCGGCGCGAGCACGGTCTGGAACGATACCTTCCAGAAACGCAGCAGTTCTTTGTAAAACAGCGTGCTAAATCCACTGTAGCCGCTCATGCAAGCCCCTCGATCACTTCCGGACCGTTCATCACCTGAACGAATACGTCTTCGAGGTCGGCCTTGCGGACCTCGATTTCGTCGAATGTACAACCGGCCGCGCGGCATTGCGCGAGGATGCGCTCGACGTCGTCATAGCTCGTCAGGCGCAGCAGATGCTGCCGGCCGTTGCCGTTGGCCGCGCCGCCTTCCGCCTCGAGCGGACGCAGCTCGGCGGGCAGCACGCCCTGCGCGAAACGCACGAACAACTGCATGCCGGCGAAACGCTGCAACAGCGTGCTGGTGCGATCGAGCGCGACGACCTCGCCACGGCGCAGCATCGCGATGCGGTCGCACAGCGATTCGGCTTCTTCGAGGTAATGCGTGGTCAGCACGATGGTGTGGCCTTCGCGATTCAGGCGCGAGATGAACTTCCACAGCGTCTGACGCAGCTCGACGTCGACACCCGCGGTCGGCTCGTCGAGCACGATCACCGGCGGACGATGCACCAGCGCCTGCGCGACCAGCACGCGGCGCTTCATGCCACCCGACAGCGCGCGCATATTCGCGTCGGCTTTCTCGGTGAGATCGAGATTGGCCATGATCTCGTCGATCCAGGCGTCGTTGTTGCGCAGCCCGTAGTAGCCCGACTGGATGCGCAAGGTTTCGCGCACCGTGAAGAACGGATCGAACACGAGTTCCTGCGGCACCACGCCCAGCGCGCGGCGCGCGTTGCGGAAGTCGCCGACGACGTCGTGACCGCGCACCGCGATGCTGCCTTCATCGGCGCGCGCGAGACCCGCGAGAATGCTGATGAGCGTCGTCTTGCCCGCGCCGTTCGGACCAAGCAGTCCGAAGAACTCGCCTTCTTCGACCGTGAGGCTGACGCCCTTGAGCGCCTGCAAGTCCTTGTAGCGCTTCTTGACGTTACGAATTTCTATGGCTGACATGACTATGGGCCGCGTGCGTCGCGGCGCCCGAAGTAGCCCCGATGGAGCCTGGGGACGAGCAAATGCTGGAAGAAACGGAACCGGGGCCGATTAGGGGCCAGTTCAACGCCCCAAAAAAACGTTTGATTATAGGGCAAAAACTGATGCCCCCGGCCTGGCCGGAAGGAGGGAGACGACGCTAGAGGAGCGTCAATGTCGCGCTGACGCAACCATGCTGGATGCGGCAGGAGTCAGGAGAGTATCGACGCCGTAGGCTTGCGCGAGACTGGCGAGACCAGCCGGCAGATTGATGATTTCAAACTTGCCGCCGCGCGCCGCCGCGACCCGCACCCACGCGAGCAGCACGGCGAGCGCCGACGAATCGAATTGCTTGAGCGGCGCGCAATCGACGCCGCGCGCGCCCGCCGCGATACGTTGCAGACCCGCCGCGAGCGCGGCCTTCGCGCTCTCGTGGGTCAGCGTCGCACCACTGTCGAAGCGGTTCGCGACCGGGTTCAGCACGTCGCTCACGACTGCTTGCCCGCGGCGAGTTGCTGATTACGCTGCGTGAGGAACTGGATCAGTCCGTCCACGCCCTTCTGCTGGATCTGCTCGTTGAACTGCTGCTGATACGCCTGGATCAACCACGCGCCGAGCACGTTGATGTCATACACGCGCCAGCCTTGCTGCGTCTTGTACAGGCGGTAGTCGAGTTCGATCGGCTGGCCGTTGTTCATGACGACCGAGCGCACCACCGTGTCGGTGTCGTCCGGGTTCATGCGGAACGGCTTGTACTGGATCTGCTGGTCGCGCACCTGCGCGAGCGCGCCCGAATAGGTGCGGATCAGCAGCATCTTGAACTGCTCGACCACCTGGTTCTGTTGCTCGGGCGTCGCGGTGCGCCAATTGCGGCCCATCGCGAGCTGCGTGGTGCGGCGGAAGTCGGTGTACGGCAGGATCTTTTCGTTGACGAGAGCCGTGATGCGCGTGATGTCGCCCTGCTGGATCGACTTGTCGTTGCGAATCGCGTCCATCACCTGCTGGGTGACGGTCTTGATCAGCGCTTCAGGCGAGTTGGTGTCCACGGTTTGCGCCGATGCGCCCACGCTGACGAACGAAAACAACGCGGCAAACAACGGAATCAGGAAGAATTTTTTCATATCGAGCTTTGCCTCAAAAATAGTGCAACGGTTTGAAGCGACCTTATCACGCGAGTTCGACGGCAATCCATGCGCAAACTGCGAGAGTCGTATCGATCTGTTACGGCTGCACGTTCAATGCAATCTGAAGGACGGGAAGTTGAAGTGCGTGGGTGGCACCAACTGACCGGCCGGAATCTGCGTGGTTTCGGGGCCGCCGTTCATGTCGAGCGGCGGTGTTTCGGTGCCCGATGCGGGCTCGGGCGCTGACGCGCCCTGCGGCGGCGGCACGGCCGCGCCGGATGCCGGAGCCGCATTGCCAGCAGCACCCTGCGCGCCCGTCTCGCCTTCGTCGTACTTCGGCAGCGGCGCTTCCTCGTCATAGTTCGGCAGTTCCTGCTGGCGCCGACCACCAGCAGACAGCAGATACTGACGGCGCTGCAGATAAGCGTTGCGCACGAACGAGTATTTGTCGAGCGCGGCGCCTTCCAGCACCTCGCCCGCGCCGAGCAGGTTCGCACGCGTGTTGACGATGTTCAGGCCATACAGCGCCCAGCTCAGGCCCGGCGGATCGATGTAGCTGATCGGGTTCACGTAGTAGTTGCCGATCGAGCCGACCGCATCGCGCACCGTGCTCGGCCCGAACAGCGGCAGCACCAGGTACGGACCCGGCGGCACGCCATAGTGGCCGAGCGTCAGACCGAGGTCATTCTCGTGCTTGGGCAGCTTCGCGAGCGTCGCGACGTCGAACAGGCCGCCGACGCCGAACACCGTGTTGATCACGATCCGCATGATGTCCGACACGCCGTCGGCGATGCGCAGTTGCAGCAGGTTGTTCGCCGCGATATAGACGTCGCCGATGTTCGAGAAGAAGTTCGTTACGCTGTCGCGCACCGGCTGCGGCGTGGCCCAAACGTAGCCCTTCGCGACCGGTTTCAGCGCGTACTGGTCGATCTTGTCGTTGACGGTGAAGATCGTGCGGTTCAGCCCTTCGAACGGATCGCCCTTGGTGGGTGTCTGCACGGTCGTGCAACCGGCTAGCAGCGCAGCCGCCACCGCGACCTTGCCGAACTGTAGGACGCGCGCGCCGCTGCGCCCGGTCTGCAGTGTCGTCTGCATCGTAGTTCTCCTTGTTGGCCTTACTGGCCGGCAGCGCCGGAGGCCGGCGCGCCAGGCGCCGGTGCAGGGACCGATGCAGCGGGCTTCGCCGCGCCGGAATCCGCGGCCTTGCTATACAGGAACTGGCCGATCAGATTTTCCAGCACGATCGCCGATTGCGTCATCGAGATCGTATCGCCAGCCTTGAGCATTTCCGAGTCGCCACCCGGCTCGAGCCCGATGTACTGCTCGCCGAGCAGACCCGAGGTCAGGATCTTCGCCGACGTATCCCGCGGAAACTGGTACTGCTTGTCGATATCGATCGTGACGAGCGCCTGGTAGGTGTTGCTATCAAAGTCGATCGACGCGACCCGGCCGACCGTCACGCCCGCGCTCTTCACCGGCGCGCGCGCCTTCAGCCCGCCGATGTTGTCGAACTTGAGCTTGACCGGGTACGTTGCCTGGAACGACAACGAGCTCATGTTGCCGGCCTTCAGCGCAAGAAACAGCAACGCCACGAAACCCAGCACCACAAACAGGCCGACCCAGAAGTCGAGAGCATTCTTTTTCATCGTCATCCCAAAGTGAATCCGCCGCGCCGCCGCCACTTCCCACTGTGCACGGCGCATCATGAGCCGCCGACAGCCGGCGCGCTGCGCGGTCTTAACTGAACATCAGTGCGGTCAGCAGGAAATCGAGCCCGAGCACCGCGAGCGAGGCATACACGACCGTGCGGGTCGTCGCGCGCGACACGCCTTCCGGCGTCGGCTTCGCCTCGTAGCCCTGAAACAGCGCGACGAAGGTCACCGCGAGGCCGAACACCACGCTCTTGACGACCCCGGCCCCGACATCGCGCCACACGTCGACGCCGCCTTGCATCTGCGACCAGAACGCGCCGGCATCGACGCCGATCAGCAGCACACCCACCACGTAACCACCCAGAACGCCAACCGCGCTGAAGATCGCGGCGAGGACCGGCATCGAGATAATGCCGGCCCACAGGCGCGGCGCGATGACGACTTTGACCGGATCGACGGCCATCATTTCCATCGCGGTGAGTTGCTCGCCCGCCTTCATCAGGCCGATCTCGGCGGTAAGCGACGTGCCCGCGCGGCCGGCGAACAGCAGCGCCGTCACGACCGGCCCGAGCTCGCGCACGAGCGACAGCGCGACCAGCAACCCGAGCGCCTGCTCGGAGCCGTAGCGGTTCAGCGTGTAATAGCCCTGCAGACCGAGCACGAAGCCGACGAACAACCCCGACACCGCGATGATCACGAGCGAATAATTACCTACGAAGTGGATCTGCTTCGTGACAAGGCGCGGGCGGCGCAGCAGCGGGAAAAATTCGAGCAGGAGGCGCAGGAAAAAGCGCGTCGCGTAGCCGGCCGTGCCGAGTCCGCTGAGCACCGCGCGACCAATCGTGCTGATCATGACTGGCCTCCGCCGATGCCGAAGTCCGCCGCGAGCGGCGCCTTCGCAGGATAGTGGAATCTGAACGGGCCGTCCGGCGCGCCGTCGATGAATTGACGCACGGTCGGATCGGTCGACGCGCGCAGCTCGTCCGGCGTGCCTTCGGCGAGCACGCCGCCGTTGGACAGGAAGTACACGTAGTCCGCGATCGCGAACGATTCCGGCACGTCGTGCGTGACGAGAATCGACGTCGCGCCGAGCGCCTGGTTCAGCGTGCGGATCAGATTCGCGGTGATGCCGAGCGAAATGGGGTCGAGGCCGGCGAACGGCTCGTCGTACATCATCAATTCGGGGTCGAGCGCGATCGCGCGGGCGAGCGCCACGCGCCGCGCCATGCCACCCGAAATTTCCGACGGCAGCAGGTCGCGCGCGCCGCGCAGGCCGACTGCGTTGAGCTTCATCAGCACGAGGTCGCGCAGCAGTTCTTCAGGGAGATCGGTGTGCTCGCGCAGCGAGAAGGCGACGTTTTCGAACACCGACATGTCGGTAAACAGCGCGCCGAACTGGAACAGCATGCCCATCTTGCGACGCAGCGCGTAAAGGCCTTCGCGCGTCTGCTCGCCGATGTCCTGGCCGTGGAACAGCACCTGGCCGCGCTGCGCGCGCACCAAGCCGCCGATCAGCCGCAGCACCGTGGTCTTGCCGCAACCCGAGCCGCCCATGACTGCGACGACCTGACCGCGACGAAAGCGCAGATTCAGATTCGACAGGACGAGCCGGTCGCCGTAACCGAAGTCGACGTCGCGCAGCTCGAGTAAGGTCTCGGGGGAGGAAGGCACCAAACTGACAGTCCTTTTACAGGGAAGGCCGAATTATAGGGCCATCATGCAAAAGCTGCCGTGAGGTGCCCCGTTCCTTGACTATGCCTAACGATTATTGCGTAAACGTGTGTTGCAGCGCGGAAACGGCGGCGGCCGGGTCGGCCGCTTCCGTCACCGCGCGCACCACGGCCGCGCAGCCGACGCCCGTGGCGAGCACGTCCGGCAGCACCTGCAGATCGATCCCGCCGATCGCGACGAGCGGCACCACCCCGTCGAGCAGCCGCACGTAGCGTGCGAGGCGCCGCAAGCCTTGCGGCGCGGTCGGCATCAACTTGGTCGTGGTCGGGAACACGGCGCCCAAAGCGATGTAGCTCGGACGGAAATGCAGCGCCTTCAGCATCTCGTAGAAACCGTGCGTCGATAGACCGAGCCGGACGCCCGCGCCGGACAGCGCGGACAGATCCGCGGTATGCACGTCTTCCTGGCCCAGGTGCACACCGTACGCGCCCGCCTCGAGCGCCGCCTGCCAGTGGTCGTTGATGAACACCTGCGCGTCGTGCGCGCGACCAGCCGCCACGCAGCGGGCGATTTCGCGCTTCAGCTCGTCAGCGGGTTCGGCCGACTTGCGGCGCAACTGCACCGTTTTTACGCCGAATCCGACCACCCGTTCGACCCAGTCCGCAGTCGGCAGTACCGGGTACAGACCGAGCCTTTCCGGGCAGCGCGGAAATGCCAGGGCGGGCGCGGCCGGCAGGCCGGTAAGGCGCGGAAAGCGGGCGAGGTCGGACGGGAACGCGTCGCCAGCGCGGGTTTCGTCGCCGTCGCGCCACGCGAGCGCGAGCACCAGCGCGTCGTGCGGATCGAAGCCGCAGTCGAGAAACGCGGCGAGCGCGGGGATCCAGTCTTCCGCCAGATGGCCTTCGAGGCCGTACTTCTCGCCGCCCAGATGCAGCGTCGCGCGGTTTTCCGTGGCGACGATCACGCCCGCGCCTCGCGTCAGCCAGCGCGCCACCTGCTCGCCGTGCGGCTGCGCGTCGGCGATCACGATCAGATCGCCACCGTTCGGCTCATCGGGCACGGTCAGGCAGATGCGCCACGGCGCGTGCGTCGATGGCCAGTCGCCGAGACGGGCGCGAATACGCTCCGCGGCTTCGATGAGTTCGTCGGCCGTCGGCCAGAACAGATCGCGGTCCTTCAGGGTCAACAACTGCGTCATGCGGCGCCTCCATCCTGATGCCAGAACGGCATGCCGACCACCGGCGTGCTCGCGTGCGCACTCTCGCGCTCGGCCATCGGACCCGCGAGATACGCTTGCCGGCCCGCTTCCACGCCCAGCGCGAACGCACGGGCCATCGCGTCGGGATGCGTCGCCTGCGACACCGCCGTGTTCAGCAGCACGCCGTCGAAGCCCCACTCCATCACCTGCGCCGCATGCGACGGCACGCCGAGCCCGGCGTCGACGATCAGCGGCACGTCCGGAAGCCGTTCGCGCAGCACGCGCAGCCCGTACGGATTGATCACGCCCTTGCCGGTGCCGATCGGCGCACCCCACGGCATCAGCGCCTCGCAGCCTGCATCGAGCAGACGGCGGCCGATCACCAGATCTTCAGTGCAGTACGGCAGCACCTTGAAGCCGTCCTTGACGAGCCGCGCGGCGGCCTCGATCAGACCGACCGGGTCGGGCTGCAGCGTGTAGTCGTCGCCGATCAGTTCGAGCTTGATCCAGTCGGTCTCGAAGATTTCGCGCGCCATGTGCGCCGTCGTCACCGCTTCACCGACGGTGAGACAGCCCGCCGTGTTCGGCAGGAGCGGCACGCCGTGGCGCTTGAGCAGATCGAAGAAGCCGGCTTCGGCGTTGCCCTCGTTCATCTGACGGCGCAGCGCGACGGTCACCATGCCGGGGCGCGCGGCGTCGATCGAATCGGACAGCGACTGCAGCGACGGGTAGCGCGACGTGCCGAGCAGCACGCGGCTCGCGAAGGTTTGACCGTATAGCGTCAGCGCGTCGGCGGTCTCGTGAGAAGTCATTTGCATCATCCTGGTTTGCCGCCGCGGCAGGGCACCGACGGTGTTGCGGCAATGGGTTTTCGGCGACGGTGGTTGGTGTTCGGTGGGCCACAGGCTGGCGCGAGCGCGCTCAGCCGCCCGCAACCGGCTGCACCACGTCTAGCCGGTCGCCCGTTTGCAACGCGCGCGCCGCATGCTGCGCACGCGCGACGAAATCGCCGTTGAGCGCGACCGCGAACGGCGGACGCGCGCCAAAGGCGGCGAGTGCATCGGCGACAGTCGCACCCTCGGGTAGCGACAGCGGCTTCTGATTGATATGAATGTCCATGGTGTTCGAATACGGTTCAATCGATGGCGGAAGCGGCAGCGTGCGCGGCACGAAGGCCGCTACGCTCAGGCCGGCTCCCGCGCGAAATCCTGCTGGAACAGCTCGCTCCAGCGCGCCTCGCGCCGCCAGCCGGCGAACGCGTCGGCGTCGCCGACGCGGCCGTCGAGCAGCGCGCTCGCGAAGCGCACGGCTTCGTCGGCCACTTCGGGCGCGATCATATAGCCGTGCCGGTACAGGCCGTTCACGCGCAGCGTGCGCGCGCCGTCCCACAATAGCGCGGGGCGGTGGTCAGGCAAGGTCGGCCGGCACTGCGAATTGAGCTCGAGGATGCGCGCCTCGCCGAAGCCCGGATGCACCGAAAACGCGGCACTTAGCAGCTCGAGCGCCGAGCGCACGCTGACTGGTGACATGTCCTCGCCCTCGACCTCGGTCGCGCCGATCACATAGAGGCCGTTCTGCTTCGGCGCGATATACAGCGGGTAGCGCGGATGCAGCAGCCGCACCGGACGCATCAACTGCAGATGAGGCGCATGCACGCGCGCGACTTCGCCGCGGATGCCGCGCAGGGTCGGCAGCACGGGCTTCGCGCCGAGCCCGCGGCAATCGATCGTGATGCCGGCGTCGGGCAGCGACGCGTCGTCGATCGGCGTGTTCCAGTGCGTGTCGACGCCGCGCTCGGCCAGCCCCGCCGCCAGCGCGGACAGCACCTGGCGGTTGTCGAGCTGGCCTTCGCGCGGCAGCAGCCAGCCCTGGTTGAAGCGGCCGGCCAACGCGGGCTCGGTGGCGCCTAGCTGCGCGCCCGAAAGCGCGACGAAGCCGCCGTCGAGCAGTTCGGCCGGTGCGTTCGCGCGCACGCGGCGCTCGAACAGCGGAGCCTCAGTGCGATCCGCGTGATGCCAAACGACGAGCGTGCCGTTGCGCTGGAAAAACACCGGCTCCGGCAGTTCGGCGAGCACGCGCGGCCAGCTTTCGAGCGAACTCGCGCCGAGCCGCGTGATCAGCAGCTCGGCGCTCGCGGCTTCGGCGAGCGGCGCGAGCATCGCCGCGGCAACCCACGCGGCGGCCTGCGAACCAGCGGCATCGCCGCGCTCGTAGAGCGCCACGCGATGCCCGTCGCCAGCCAGGCGCCACGCGACCAGCCGGCCGCACAGGCCGCCGCCGAGCACGGCGAAATCGGGTCGGGCCGGACGGTTCATCGCGCGCGCTCCGTTCGACTGCGGTAGGCCATGCCAAAACGGCACGGCACGTCCGGGACGGCGTGACGACGGGGAAAATACATATCTGAAGAATAGGCGGTCATCGAGTCCTTTCCGTACGGCCAAAAACGCACGTACCCAGGACGAAACCGGCGGGTGAAGCCGGCCGGGCACTGCGCGCGCATGTCAGATGCGCTTGCCGCCCGGCGGGGAATGGAAGACGGCTGCTTCCGGAAACTTCCCGCGCCGGTATTACCCGGATCGGGTGCAAAGGGTCTCTCTCAGCCTCGCCGCCCCGGCGTGAAAGTCATGCCGGCTGTGGGCGAAGCACCCCTGTTTCGTCGCAGGTCATTAGACCATAAAAGGCGCGGCACCCGCAAACCAGCGCTCCGGCGTCGCTGCCGCGATTTTGATCTGGCACGGTCCATCGTGAAGCCTGTGCGATGCGGGCCGGCGCTCTGGCACAATGCCGTGACCGGTGCCGCAAAAACGCGGCGCGCGCGGCGCTCCTGGCCGCATGCGTGGCGGCGGCACCTGAGCGGACCTCGACCGCGAAAATTAATTTTCGCTTAAGGGCGTCACGCCAGAATCGGGCGCCCGTCCGGACTCGCGTTCATCGAGCGCGATGGCGCGATGTCCGGCCAGGTATCGCAGACCCGCCCCAGCGGCGGCCCCGCAAAGGGGGCGGCTGTTCGCGGGATCGCCCGACATGGGTCAACCAGATCGGACCCGCACGCCGCCGCGGCAGTTCGGGCCAGCACTTCATCCAGACGCTCATGACACCACATACTTCTGCCAGCCCCGCGCTGCCGCCCGACGAAAAGGTCTCCGCCTGGAGCCTGATCAAGCCTTACTGGGTATCCGAGGAACGAGGCATCGCGTGGACGCTGCTCGTCGCGATCATCGTGATGAACCTGCTCGTCGTCTGGATCAACGTACGCCTGAATCGCTGGAGCGCGGATTTCTACAACGCGCTGCAGGCGAAGAACGTCCACGACTTCCCGCACCTGCTGATGATTTTCACCGGGCTCGCGTTCGGTTTCATCATCCTCGCGGTGTATGGGCGATATCTCCGTCAGATGCTCGGCTTCCGCTGGCGTCAGTGGTTGACCACGCGCTACCTGAACGACTGGCTCAACGACAGCGCGTTTTACCGCATCGAGCGAGACCGCCTCGCCGACAACCCCGACCAGCGGATCAGCGACGACCTGCAGTCGTTCGCGACCACCACGCTGTCGCTGACGCTCGATCTGCTGTCCACCGTGGTCACGCTCGTGTCGTTCATCACGATCCTGTGGTCGCTCGCGGGCGCGCTGAGCATTTCGCTCGGCGGCATGCCGCTGCACATCCCCGGCTACATGGTGTGGGCTGCAGCGCTGTATGCGGTGGTTGGCTCGCTCGTCACGCAGAAGGTCGGTCATCCGCTCGTGTCGATCAACTATCAGGCGCAGAAGGTCGAGGCGGATTTCCGTTTCGGCCTGATCCGGCTGCGTGAGAACGCCGAGCAGATCGCGTTCTACAACGGCATGGACACCGAGAAGACGAACGCGCGCACGCTGTTCGGCCGCATCCGCGACAACTGGTGGCAAGTGATGAAGTACACGAAGCGCCTGACCTTCGTGCTGAGCTTCTACGGCCAGATCGCGATCATTTTCCCGATCGTCGTCGCCGCACCGCGCTACTTCGCGGGCGCGTTCACGTTCGGTGTGCTGATGCAGATTTCGAGCGCATTCGGCACCGTCAGCGATTCGTTCTCATGGTTCATCAATAGTTATACGAGCCTCGTCGAATGGCGCGCGACCGTGAACCGGTTGCGTGAATTCAAGCGCGTCGTGCATTCGCCGCGTCTGAAGGAATCGGTGTCGCCGGCCACCGAACATGGTGGCATCAACCTGCACTTCGTCGACTCGAACACGCTCACGACCGATAGCCTCAAGCTCGCGCTGCCGAACGGCAATCCGCTGTCGCGCATCCGCGATATCGCGATCCGGCCGGGCTCGCGCTGGCTCGTGCGCGGTCCGTCGGGCGCCGGCAAGAGCACGCTGATGCGCGCGCTCGCGGGCCTGTGGCCGTTTGGCGATGGCTCGATCGACGCGCCGGTCAACGCGCGCATGATGTTCATCCCGCAGGTCAGCTACATGCCGATCGGCACACTGAAGGCGGCGCTCGCGTACCCGTCGGCGGCAGACACCTATAGCGACGACGAATGCCGCGACGCGCTCGTCATCTGCCATCTGTCGGAATACGCGGATCGTCTGCGGGAATCGGCGCACTGGACCCGCGTGCTGTCGCCGGGCGAGCAGCAGCGTTTCGCCGCCGCACGCGTGCTGCTGCACAAGCCCGACTACCTGTTCCTCGACGAAGCGACCAGCGCGCTCGATGCGGAAAACGAGGCGCGGCTCTATCGCCTGTTCACGGAGCGGCTGCCCAAGGCGGCGATCGTCAGCGTAGCGCATCGCGAATCTCTCGCGGCGTTCCATGACGAAACGCTGGACGTCGAGCGCTCGGCCGAAGCGGTAGCGGCATAAGCGACGCGAGCGGCGCCGACGCGACGCCGCTCGGTTGAGCATCTGCAGTGCGCCGACAACCACTCGGCGCAACATCCGGAAAGACACGAGAAGAGTTTGAAAGCATTTGCGAAGCGGGCAAGCTGTTCCGCGCTTTGAAAAAGCCTGCGGGCAGCGACGATAGTCGTACGGGCCGCGCCATGCGCCGGCCTTCGTTGATGTCAGTCACGTCTTTCATCGCAACCGCTCTTCGGACTCCTCGCCCATGTCATTCGCTCGCCGTTTTTTACCTTCGCTCCCGTCTTCGCTCCCGCGCATCGCGCTCGCCTGCGGCGCGGCGCTGCTGCTCACGAACGCCGTCGATGCCGCGCAAACGGCCGAGACCAACCAGCCCGCCGACATCTGCGCCGCGCTCACCCACATCGTCGATGCAAGCGATTTCCGGCAACTGCCGGGTGAGACTGCCGCGCAACTGCCGGGCGTCTCCCAGGCCGACGATTGCCGCGTCAGCCCGCACGCGTACGACTGCCACTGGCGCGCGCACTGGCAAGCCGACGGCGTCGTCAACGATCCGCTCGAAGAACTCGGCGCCGACATCGCCGCCTGCTTTCCGCGCGTCGTGCACGACGTCAACACACCGGTGCGCCAGCATTTCATCGTGACCACCGACGCGCGGCGCGTGAACGTCACCGCAAGCGTGCAAGGTCAGAACGAATTGCGACTGCGCGTCACGCGCTGAGCGCGCGGCCGTCGTTGCTGTTGATGACCCATCGTTCTTTGTGACCGCCATCGGGCCCTGCCTCATGACCTCGTCGCCGACCGTTCGTGTGTCCGCTGATTCGCGGGCTTTTCGGGCCTCGGATGCTTCGTGCGTTGCCCATACCTCACAGTCCACGAGCGTCGCGGGCAGCGCGCCGGCGGCAACCAGGCGATCGCGCCTCGGCCCGATCGCCGCACTGATATCGCGGCGTCGTTGCGCGCGCGCCGCCCTCGTCACGCTCGCCGCAACGCTGACGCTCGCGCTCGACGGCTGCGCATGGACGCTGATCCAGGCCGCCGACGCCACCGGCTCGGTGATCCAGGCGGGCTACGCGATCGCGTCGAACTACTCGTCGCCGACCTTCGTGAACGGCCGGCCCGCGAATGTGCAGCAGGTATGCATCGAGGTGAACCCGACGGTGTCGGTCGGCGATTTCGTGCCGGCGTTGCAGCTGGCGCTCGACCGGCGCGGCATTCGTTCGGACGTCTACAATCCGGGCACCTCGCCCGCCGGCTGCGAGGCACGGCTCGTCTACAACGCCGCGATCGACTACGGTCGCCGCTCGTTCAGCGACGAAACGATCCAGTACCTGTCGATCATCGATCTGACGCTGATCCAGAGCGGCCGCATTCTCGTTACCGCGCGCTATCAGACCGGCGGCCTGAACACCGACCGCTTCTCATCGGCCGCGGTAAAGCTCGGCGGCCTGATCGAGCGGATGGTCGTCGATCGGACCGATTTTGCGCGGCATCCGCCGCAGACGCTGCAAACCTCACAGGCCTTCCCGCCGACCAACTGAGTACCCGCAGCCTGGGTTTTGCTTGCGCTGCCTTACACGGGAAAGGATTGGAAAGCGGCATGCGCTTTGCGCGGCCCGCGCGCATCATTAAGATGACCTGAATGAACCAGACCATCCTCATCGTCGATGACGATCCCGTCGTACGCGACCTCGTCAGCGGATATCTGCACGGGCGCGGCTTCAAGGTCGCCACGCTCGACAATGGCTTGGCGTTGCAGCGCAGATTGCAGCAGGAGCGTCCTGCGCTCGTCGTGCTCGACATCATGATGCCGGAGCTTGACGGCATCAGCGCGCTGCGCGCCTTGCGTGTTGCCGGCGACGACATTCCTGTCATCCTGCTGACCGCGCGCGCCGATACGATCGATCGCGTGATCGGCCTCGAACTCGGCGCCGATGATTATCTCGGCAAGCCGTTCGAACCGAGCGAACTCGTCGCGCGGATTCGCACCGTGCTGCGCCGTCGCGGCTCGATTGCGCCGGGCGCGCCCGAGCAGCGCGCGCCCTATCATTTCGGCCGCTTCGAAGTGAACTTCCCCGCGCGCGAGCTGCGCCGCGACGGCGAGCGCATCACGTTGCGTTCAAGCGAATTCGCGATGCTGAAGATATTCGTCACGCACGCGATGACCGTGCTCACACGCGCGCAGCTGCTCGAAAAGCTGCACGGCAATAGCGAAGCGCACCGCAATCGCAGCCTCGACGTGTCGATCTGGCGTTTGCGCCGGCTGATCGAAGTGGACCCGTCGGAACCGCGTTACGTGCAGACGGTGTGGGGACGCGGTTATGTGTTCGTGCCGGACGGCGAGATCGGCGCGGCCGAGCGCGGGCTTGCGCCGTCGCTCGGCTAGCGGCGCGGATCGACCGAGGCCAGTCGACGCAACCTACGCGTCGCACATGACGCGCAGCGCGCCGTTGTGCGCACCGCGCTGGCGCAACCGACGGTCAAAACGTCAGCACGCTCAGAAACATCCTCTGCAGCCAGCCCATCGTCGTCGCATCGTTCACCATGCCGATGCCCGCCTGTTCGATGCGCGCGTTCGCGACCTTGCTCGATGAGACGTAGTTGCCTGCTTCGATATCCTTAGGATTGACGATACCCGACAGCCGCAGACGGTCGCGGTTACCGCTCATCGAGATCACCTTCTCGCCCGACACCACGAGATTGCCGCCCGACACCGTGCCGATCACGGTCACGGCGAGCGTGCCGGTCATGTCGCTGTTGTCGCTCAGATTGCCCTGCCCCTTGTAGTCGGTGCTGGCCGTGCCGATGTTGAACAGTTTCGCGAGCCGCGCGGCGGCACTGGTCGACTGGTCCGCGGCGGTCGCGGTGATGCTGCTCGCGCGGCTCGCCGATGCATTCGCGCTGTTGTTGCCGCTGTACGATTCCGACAACCGGATCGTCAGCACGTCGCCGATATGCTGTGCGCGCGGCGTCTCATACAGCAACAGCGGCGCGCCGGCCTGATAGATCGCGCCTTGCGTGTTGACGTTCAACGGCGCGGACACGAGCGGCGGCGCCATCGGCGTTTCGACGATCGACTTGGTCTGCGTGCTCGAACAGGCCGCGAGACAACTCGCGGCGCCGAGCGCGAGGGTGAAACGTAGCGCAGTCATGCGGGCTCCGTGGCGAGAAAGTTGAAATGGAGTTGAAGCGCGGCGGCGCTTGCCAGACACCACCTGGTTTCGCCGTTGGGATTGCACAGATAGCGAGACATGCCAATCAATCGTCAACCCGCGTCGGCGCCGCTCGCCTGCCATTGCCGCACGACCGCTTTCATCCAGGCATCCGAGCCCTTCAGCAGATACGTGAGCGTGCCGTTGCGGGTACCCGGCAAAAAGCACAGCGTGATCGAACTCACCGCGTTCTCCCAGACGTACATCGGCATCGCGCCCGGCGCGGCGGCGTTGCGTGTCGCGAGACGCGGCGGCCCGTAACGGTCCTCGAGCATGTCGCGCAGATCCTCGGCGGTCAGCTCGTCGATCACGAACGACATCTCATAGAGACGCAACGCGCCCTGCCCGTCGATGCGCGTGAAGCGCAACACATGATCGAGCGCCGGAGTGCCATCGACCACCGCCTGCGACACTGCCCAGCGCTCGTCATCGCGATGCGCCCAGCGGCACGCGACGCTCAGGCTATCGTGCGACTTCAGCCGCATGCCGAGCGTACCGGCCTGCACGTCCGTCTCACAGATCGGCACGCTGCCGACCGGCGTCGCGCGCACCGTCGCGCCCGCGCGGAATTCATCGATCGTGATGCCGAGCGCGATGCCGCGAAAGGAAAACGGCGCGTCCGGCGCGTGCCGGCGCGTGTCGGTGACAACGCTATTCGATGCCACGCCGGCCGCCGTCGCATTGCGCGCGATGGGCTGGGCGTGCGCGGCGCCCGACAGCACACTGCCGAGCAGCATCAATGCACATACCGTCCGGGTGAGCGTCATGATTCAATCGATCGCGGAAGCGCACATGTCGAAAGGCGTCGCCGCCGCATGGCCGACGACCGGCAAAACTTTCAGGGTCGCCGCTGTGACCCGGCACGGCAGCGCCGCGGCGCCGCAGCCACCGAGCGACAACAGCAGCGCGCCGAAAACGAGCCACGCCACGGCGCGCCGCGCATGCTCAGGAGTTCTTGATAACGGCACGCGGACCTCGTCGGCTCACGCCGTGGTGTTGACCAGATGGCCGACGAGTCCCGTCCCCGCCGCTGGCTGCGTCGGTTGCGCGAGCGCGGCGCTCTGCAGCGATTTCACCGCGGCGCCGAAGGAGCCTGAACTGGAGGCCTTCTCCGTGGCCGGCGTATTCGCCAGCGTGGAGACAGGCGTGGAACTGAGCGTATTGCGGATCGTCATGATGGGCCTCGCGAAGGCGCGCTTTGCGCACCGGAATCGGTTGAACGCTACGCGCCGTCGCCCGAGGCTGCGGGCCTCATTCGGCGTGCGGCGCGACGTGCTGCGGGTTGAATCATCGCGCCGCGCAATTGCCGACGATGGGCGAAGCAAAGCACGCTTTCGCGCAGTTGTTACGAATCGTTCCGCGCGCTTGCAAGTGCTTTCCTGCGCTTGCCAACTATTGCCATCGCGTGCCGGTTGTTGCAGATAGCGAGGCCAGGCAGTGCTAAAGTAAGCGCTAAACTTTCGTCGATCTGCCCCCCGACGCGAGCCCGCCAGCGGCGCACGGCACACAGTAAGCGTTGGTAAGGAAATGCCCGGTCGCGCGTCGGGCGCGCCAGTCTAGAATTTCGCCATGAATCCACAGGTCCTCATCGTCGACGACGATCCGGTCGTACGCGATCTGCTTTGCAAGTTTCTGCAGTCGAACGGCTTCGATGCGTCCGTGCTGCACGACGGCACCCATTTGCAGCGTCGCCTCGAGCGCGAACGGCCGTCGGTCGTCGTGCTCGACATCATGATGCCGAACACCGACGGCCTGCGCGCGCTCACTGCGTTGCGCGCCGCCGGCGACGACATCCCGGTGATCTTCGTGACCGCGCGCGGCACGGTGGCTGACCGCATCGTCGGTCTGTCGCTCGGCGCGGACGACTACCTGACCAAGCCGTTCGATCCACGCGAGCTGCTCGTGCGCATCCAGACCGTGCTGCGCCGGCGCGGGCCGTCCACCACAAGCGCGCCCGAAGCACGCAAGCGCTATCGCTTCGGTCCGTTCGAACTCGACTTCGCCACGCGCTCGCTGACCCGCGACGACGCCAAGCTGCCGCTACGCGACAGCGAATTCGCGCTGCTGAAGATCTTCGTCAACAACCCGTACAAGGTGCTGTCGCGCGTGCTGATTCACGATCTCGTGCATCGCGACAACCTCGCATTCCGCGACCGTAGCCTCGACGTGCCAATCTGGCGCCTGCGCCGCGTGATCGAGGACGACCCGTCCAATCCGTGCTACGTGCAAACGGTGCGCGGCAAAGGCTACGTGTTCGTACCCGACGCCAGCGGCACGGCCTTCGAGGAAGAGGCCGCCCCGAGCGCATGAAAAATCCGCTGAACACGCTATTCGGCAGAATGGCGTTGCTGTCGGCGGCGGTGCTGTTCGCGATTCAGGCGAGCTGGTTCGTGCTGGTGACGATGCAGCCGCCGCGCCATGAAGCCGACGGCTTCGCGCGCGGCATTCTGCTCGTGCTGCAAGCGATCAACGGTGAGCCGTTCAAGGGCGCCGCGATCCCGCCCGCGATGCGCGTGCATCTGGTGCCCACCTGGAACATGCCGACCAGCGTGCATCTGCGCGAGCCGCAGGAGCGGATGGTGGTCGAGCTGAGCCGGCATCTGCGCGAGAACCTGCCGGCCGGCACGCAGATCGCCGTCGACGATCTGCATCCGCCGCAGCTGTGGGTGCTGTTTCCGGGCAGATCGAACTGGGTCGTCGTGCCGGTCGACGTACCGCCGACGCCGCGCTTCCTGACCGAATCGGTCTCGATGCTGGTCGCCGGGCTGATCCTGTCGTTGTTCGCGGTGTGGCAGATGCAACGACCGCTGTCGCGTGTCGCCGACGCCTCGCGCGCGTTCGGCGCGGGCGGCCGGCCCGAGCCCGTGCCGGTGCAGGGCCCGCGCGAGCTGCGCGATCTGATCGGCTCGTTCAACGACATGATGCGGCGCCTGAACGAAGCCGGCGACGACCAGGCGGTGATGCTTGCCGGTGTCGCGCACGATCTGAAGGCACCGCTCACGCGCCTGAAACTGCGTGCAAGCGTGCTGGTCGACGAAAACGAGCGCGCAGGCCTGATCCGCGACGTCGACTCCCTGACCAACATCGTCCAGCAGTTCCTCGAATTCGCGGGCCAATCGGCGGACGCCGGACCGCCCGTCGAAGTCGATGAGTTTTTGCGCGAGCAATTTTTCTCGGGCGATGACGCGCAAGCCGCTGAAGTTGCGGAATTCCCCGAAGCCGCCGAAGCCGCTGAAACCCCGCTCTTCGCGCTCGATCTGAGCGCCGGCCCCTCGTTCACACTGCCGCGCACGCTGCTCGACCGGCTCGTGACGAACCTGGTCGACAACGCGCTCGAACACGGCATGCCGCCAGTGGAAATTTCAACCGCGCGCAACGACGGTCACTGGACGATCAGCGTGCGCGACCACGGCCCCGGCATTCCCGACGACCGCATCGCCGCGGCGATGAAGCCGTTCGTGCGGCTCGACGCCGCGCGCGGTGGCGAAGGCCATTGCGGGCTCGGTCTCGCGATCGTCGCGCGGCTCGCGCAACATCGCGGCGGACGCTGCCTCGTGCGCAATCACACGGGGGGCGGGCTCGAAGTACGGATCGAATTGCCGGCGGACCCGGCGCTGTCGTGAGGATGCGCGCAGCCGATGGTCCGCGGACCGGGGCACTTTCCGGCCCTTACCGCACCGACTACTTCGCGGGCCGCGACCTTATAGTCACCCTTGGCAACCTCGATGCCGCCCTTCTCGGTCCGTCCACCCCCTGTGGCGGACTTTTTTTTTGCGCTGTCGCAACGTCCGCAAAGCGCGACAGCGAAGCGCATCAATGCACGAGCCGATCGCGCAGCGCGTCGACCGTCGCCGTAGCAAGACCGAGGCCTCGCGTCAGGTAGCTTGCCATCGTGCCGTAGCTCGCCTGCACCTGGTTGAAGCCCGCCTGCAGATAATTCTCGTCGACGTTGAGCAACGGCGCCCTGGCCGTCGCGATGGCCTCGCCTTCCTGCGCGCGCAGCGCGGTGGTTTGAGCGGCGATCGATGGCGCGAGATAGACGTTGCTCAGCAGATAGTCCTGCATGATCACGTCGAGTGGCACGTTGGCGATGCTGAGCAGGAGGGCCGCGACCCAGCCCGCGCGATCCTTGCCCGCGGTCGAATGGAACAGCTGCGCACCCGTGCCGTTGGCGAGCGCGCCGAGCAACGCGCCATACGCGGCTCGCTGCGCGGCGCCCGTCACATACGCGCGCGCCTGCGCCTGCATGAACGCGACGGCGTCTGCCGGTGTATCGAACGGGGGTGCGACGAAGTCGTTGGTGCCGAGCACGTTCAGCGTGGAGGATGTCGCGCCGGCCGGCAGTACGTCGGCGCTGCGCGAGATTTCTGCGGGCGTGCGCAGGTCGTAGACCGACACGATGCCGAGCTTGTCGAGGGTCGCGGCGTCCTTGCCACTCAGCGTCAGCGCGTTCGCGCGATAGAACACGCCGCGCCGCATCTGCTTGCCGTCGACGGTCAGATAGCCGGCGCCCGCGCCGCCGACATCGCGGAAATTGCTGACCGACATGAGGCGCGGCGTCTCCGGCTGATCCGCTTCGAGACTGCCGCCGCACGCGGACAGCAGCGTGCTGCCGAAACCTGCTGCCAGCACCGCACCCGCCGAGCCCCTCAGAAAGCGCCGCCGCTGCGCCGACGGTTCGCCCAGCATGCCGCGCGCCGCGGGCACGGTCGTGCTCGCAAGGGCGCGGAAAGGCGAACGGTTTTTCGCGGTAACGTGCATCGGGGGCGCCAGGTGTCTAGGAGTAAGAGGATGGGGCAGCCGGGGCCGCAGGCGCAGTTTAACGGTCGCCAATAACTTTTGCGTTACATCGTAGGGCTTAGTAAGAAAAAAAGAGGTACGGTTCAGCCTCATCCATGCCGCTCTAATGGGGCCGCGACGGCGCGCGAGCACGCGAGGCACGTGATTCCTGGCTCCGCGCGCATGTGCCACTGATTTCCATTCGTTTGCGTTACCTTAGCGGCTGTTACCGTACCGATGCCATTTTTTCCCCCAACCCGCCGCATGATGCCGCATCCTCGTAGAATACGGACACCCCACCATCGAGCCCCCGCAGGCAAAAGAAACCTGGAGACCCGAAGGGCAAAGCGCTCGCGGCGAGCCGCCGCGCCGTGTGAGATCGTCTGAAACCGCAGTTCCACAATCATGAAAACGATCGTTCTCGGCGGCGGCGTGATCGGCGTCGCCACTGCTTTTTATCTGTCACAGCAAGGCTGCGACGTGACGGTGATCGAGCGCGAACCCGACGTCGCCTTGTCCACGAGTTTCGGGAACGCCGGCGTGATCGCGCCGGGCTACGTGACGCCGTGGGCCGCCCCCGGCATGCCGACGAAAATCCTCAGGTACCTGTTCAAGCCTACCTCGCCGTTGATCTTCCGACCCACGCTCGATCCGGCCCAATGGCGCTGGATTGCGCGCTGGCTGCGCGAGTGCAACCTCGAACGCTTTAGCGTGAACAAGCAGCGGATGCAGCGCATCGCGTACTACAGTCGCGCGTGCCTGCATGAATTCCGCGGCCGTCATCCGTTCGACTACGGCCGCAGCCAAGGCTATCTGCAGCTGTTTCGCAGCGAGTACGACGTCGAGCTCGCGCAGCCGGCGCTCGCGGTGCTGCGTGACGCGGGCATCACGCATCGCGAAGTCAGCGCCGCGCAATGCGTGGAGATCGAACCGGGCCTGCGCTGGGCACGTCAGGCGCCGTTTTCCGGCCTCTATCTGCCCGACGACGAAGCCGGTGACTGTGCGCGCTTCACTCGCGAGCTGCGCGCGATCTGCGAGCGCAATGGTGTGAGCTTTCGCTTCGACACACGCGTCAAATCGCTCGATGTCGAGGATGCGACCGTGCGCGGCGTGCGTATTCAAAGCGAGCACGGTGCACAGACGCTGCCGGCCGACGCGGTGGTCGTCGCGCTCGGGGTCGATAGCGCCGCGCTGCTCGCGCCGCTCGGCGTCAAGGTGCCGCTCTATCCGGTGAAGGGCTATTCCGCGACGCTGCCCGTGATCGACGAAGAAAAAGCGCCGCGCGCGGCGCTGATGGACGAGTCGCTGAAGACTGCGATCACGCGCTTCGGCAACAACCTGCGCATCGCGGGGACGGCGGAGCTCGGTAATCGCCAGACGACGCTGCGCGAGCAAGCGTTGCAAACGCTGCTGACGGTGCTGCGCGACTGGTTTCCGCACGCCGCCAATGCGACTTCCGCGCACTTCTGGGTCGGCCGCCGGCCGATGACGCCCGATGGCGCGCCGCTGCTCGGTCCATGCAACATCGACAACTTATGGCTGAACCTCGGGCACGGCTCGACGGGTTGGGCGATGTCGATGGGCTCGGGGCGGGTGGTTGCGGATCTGATCACGCAACGCAAGCCGGAGATTGATCTCGATGGGTTGACGCTCGCGCGCTATCGCAAATGAGCCGGACATAACGTCCCGCGACCACGCAAAAGAAAACCGGGCTCCCCCTTTCAGGCGAGCCCGGTTTCTTTTTTCACTGCATCGCTTTACCGCTATCGACGCCCTTCATGGGGCGCCTTGTCGTCTCCACGTCTTCCTGCAAATCGAGGCCGGCGCACGGTCCGGAACAACCCGCGCACACCGGCTGAAGACGTTTAACGCGGTAGTTCCGATTGCCCCATCAGGAACGCATCGACCGAACGCGCGCACTGACGTCCTTCGCGGATCGCCCACACCACGAGCGACTGGCCACGACGCATGTCGCCCGCCGTGAACACCTTGTCCACCGACGTGTAGTACGCCTTGTCACCCTCGGTCGCGGCGCGCACGTTGCCGCGCGCATCCTTGTCGACGCCGAACGCTTCGAGCACCGGCGACACCGGCTGCGTAAAGCCCATCGCGAGCAGCACGAGGTCGGCCTTCATTTCGAATTCGGAGTTCGGCACTTCGACCATCCTGCCGTCCTTCCATTCGACGCGCGCGGCGATCAGCTTCTCGACCTTGCCGTTCTTGCCTTCGAGGCGCTTGGTCGCGACCGCCCAATCGCGCTCGCAGCCTTCCTCATGCGACGACGACGTGCGCAGCTTGATCGGCCAGTACGGCCACACGAGCGGCTTGTTCTCTTCTTCCGGCGGCTGCGGCAGCAGTTCGAACTGCGTGACGCTTTTCGCGCCATGGCGGTTCGACGTGCCCACGCAGTCCGAACCGGTATCGCCACCGCCGATCACGACGACGTGCTTGCCCTTCGCGACGAGCTGGTTCGGCACCTTGTCGCCGGCGTTGACCTTGTTCTGCTGCGGCAGGAATTCCATCGCGTAGTACACGCCTTCGAGCTCGCGGCCCGGTACCGGCAGATCGCGCGGCGTTTCCGAACCACCGGCGATCACGACCGCGTCGAACTGTTCGTTCAGCTCGGCCGGCGTGATGGTTTCCCTCGCCGTGTTGCCGATGTGCGCGGGCAACGAGTCCGGCTTGCCGATGAACACGTTGGTGCGGAACGTCACGCCTTCTGCTTCCATCTGGCGCATGCGGCGGTCGATCTGCCACTTCTCCAGCTTGAAGTCGGGGATGCCGTAACGCAACAGGCCGCCGATGCGGTCGTTCTTCTCGAACACGGTCACGTCATGACCGGCGCGCGCGAGTTGCTGCGCAGCCGCGAGACCCGCAGGGCCCGAGCCGACCACGGCGACCTTCTTGCCGGTCTTGTGCTTCGGCGTTTGCGGCGCGACCCAGCCTTCGGTCCAGGCTTTGTCGATGATCGCGTGCTCGATCGACTTGATGCCGACCGGGTCGTCGTTGATGCCGAGCGTGCAGGCCGCTTCGCACGGCGCCGGGCAGATGCGGCCCGTGAACTCGGGGAAGTTGTTGGTCGAATGCAGCACTTCGATCGCGTTCTTCCAGTCCTGACGGAACACCAGGTCGTTGAAGTCCGGGATGATGTTGTTGACCGGGCAGCCGTTGTTGCAGAACGGGATGCCGCAGTCCATGCAACGTGCGCCTTGAATCTTCGCTTCGTCGTCGCTCAGTGCCGCGACGAATTCCTTGTAGTGCTTCACACGCGTGAGCGGAGCCTCGTACGTCTCGTGGCGACGTTCGAACTCGAGAAAACCGGTTGCCTTGCCCATGTGGTTCTCTTCTCTATCTGTATCTAGGGGTAATCTGGACCCGCCGCGCTTCGATTGATCGGAACGCGGCGGGTACGTCTGAATGTGACTTCCGTGAAGGCGGCTCAGGCGGCGAGCACTTCGCTATTCGCCTTCTTCGCGGCGAGTTCGCCGAGCGCGCGCTTGTATTCGGTCGGGAACACCTTCACGAACTGACGGCGGGCCGCGTCCCAGTTTTCGAGCAGAGCCTTCGCACGCGGCGAGCCCGTGAACTGGAAGTGACGCTCGATGAGCCCCTTGAGCAGCGCTTCGTCGGTCGTGCCGTGATGCCACACGCCCTTGTCGACCGTGCGCTCCTGTTCGGCCTGTTGCAGCACCGGGTCGAGCGCGACCATCGACTTGTTGCACTTGCTCCCGAACGTACCGTCCGGGTCGAACACGTACGCGACGCCGCCCGACATACCAGCCGCGAAGTTACGGCCCGTCTCGCCGAGCACGACCACCGTGCCGCCCGTCATGTATTCGCAACCGTGATCGCCCGTGCCTTCGACAACCGCCGTCGCGCCCGAGTTACGCACGCAGAAACGCTCGCCCGCAACGCCGCGGAAGAACGCTTCACCGTCGATCGCGCCGTACATCACCGTGTTGCCGCAGATGATGTTCTCTTCCGACTTGCCGCGGAAATCGTTGGTCGGACGGATGATGATGCGGCCGCCCGACAGGCCCTTGCCGACGTAGTCGTTACCGTCGCCGACCAGATCCAGCGTGATGCCCTTCGCGAGGAACGCGCCGAAGCTCTGACCCGCCGTGCCCTTCAGCTGGATGTGGATCGCGTCGTCAGCGAGACCTTCGTGGCCGTACTTCTTCGCGATCGTGCCCGACAGCATCGCGCCGACCGTGCGGTTCACGTTGCGCACCGGCTGGATGAACGACACGTGCTCGCCCTTATCGATCGCGGCCTTCGCCTTCTCGATCAGCGTGTGGTCGAGCGCGCGGTCGAGGCCGTGATCCTGCACGTCGACGTGCTTGCGCGCGACTTCAGCCGGCACTTGCGGCTGATAGAACACGCGCGAGAAGTCGAGACCCTTCGCCTTCCAGTGCTCGATGCCCTTCTTCGTGTCGAGCAACTCCGCGCGGCCGATCAGGTCGTCGAACTTGCGGATACCGAGTTGCGCCATGATTTCGCGCGCTTCTTCCGCGACGAAGAAGAAGAAGTTCACGACGTGTTCCGGCTGGCCGCTGAACTTCGCACGCAGGACCGGGTCTTGCGTCGCGACGCCGACCGGGCACGTGTTCAGATGGCACTTGCGCATCATGATGCAGCCTTCGACGACGAGCGGCGCCGTCGCGAAGCCGAACTCGTCCGCACCGAGCAGCGCGCCGATCACGACGTCGCGGCCGGTCTTCATCTGACCGTCGGCCTGCACGCGGATACGGCCGCGCAGCCGGTTCAGCACGAGCGTCTGCTGCGTTTCGGCGAGACCGAGTTCCCACGGCGTGCCCGCGTGCTTGATCGACGACAGCGGCGACGCGCCCGTGCCGCCGTCATGACCGGCGATCACGACGTGATCGGCCTTCGCCTTCGCGACACCCGCGGCAACCGTACCGACGCCCGACTCCGACACGAGCTTCACCGAGATGCTCGACGACGCGTTCACGTTCTTCAGATCGTGAATCAGCTGCGCCAGGTCTTCGATCGAGTAGATGTCGTGGTGCGGCGGCGGCGAAATCAGGCCGACGCCCGGCACCGAGTAACGCAGCTTGCCGATGTAGTCCGACACCTTGTGGCCCGGCAGCTGACCGCCTTCACCCGGCTTCGCGCCCTGCGCCATCTTGATCTGGATCTGGTCGGCCGACGCGAGGTACTCCGCCGTCACGCCGAAGCGGCCCGACGCGACCTGCTTGATGCGCGAGCGCAGCGAATCGCCTTCCTTGAGCGGAATGTCGACGACCACTTCGTCGCCGATCACGGACTTCATCGAGTCGCCGTTCCTGATCGGAATGCCGCGCAGCTCGTTGCGATAACGGTTCGCGTCTTCACCACCTTCGCCGGTGTTCGACTTGCCGCCGATGCGGTTCATCGCGACGGCGAGTGTGGCGTGTGCTTCGGTGCTGATCGAGCCCATCGACATTGCGCCGGTCGCGAAACGCTTGACGATTTCCTTCGCCGGTTCGACTTCGTCGAGCGGGATCGCCTTGGTCGGATCGAACTTGAACTCGAACAGGCCGCGGAAGGTCATGTGGCGCTTGGTCTGATCGTTGATCAGATGCGCGTATTCCTTGTACGTCTGGTACGAGTTGCTGCGCGCCGAGTGCTGCAGCTTGGCGATCGCATCCGGCGTCCACATATGCTCTTCGCCGCGCACGCGGTACGCGTACTCGCCGCCCGCGTCGAGCATGTTCGCGAGGACCGGGTTGTCGCCGAACGCGTCGCGGTGCAGACGGATCGCTTCTTCCGCGACGTCGAACAGACCGATGCCGCCCACCTTCGACGACGTGCCGTGGAAGTACTTCGACACGAGGTCCTCGGCAAGACCGACCGCTTCGAAAATCTGCGCGCCGGTGTACGACATGTACGTCGAAATGCCCATCTTCGACATGACCTTCTGCAGGCCCTTGCCGACTGCCTTCGTGAAGTTATAGACCGCCTTCTCCGCCGACAGGTCGCCCTTCAGGCCGGCTGCGAGCTGGCTGAGCGTTTCCATCGCGAGGTACGGGTGCACGGCTTCCGCGCCATAGCCCGCGAGCAGCGCGAAGTGGTGCGTTTCACGCGCCGAACCAGTTTCGACGACGAGACCCGTGCTCGTGCGCAGACCCTGCTGCACGAGGTGCGTATGGATTGCCGCCGTAGCGAGCAGCGCCGGAATCGCGACGTTGTCGCGGTCGGTCTTGCGGTCCGACACGATCAGCATGTTGTAGCCGGACTTGACCGCATCGACGGCTTCCGCGCACAGCGACGCGAGGCGCGCTTCGATGCCTTCCTTGCCCCAGGCGACCGGATAGCAGATGTTCAGTTCGTACGAGCTGAACTTGCCGCCGGTGTACTGATCGATCGCGCGGATCTTCGCGATGTCCTTGAAGTCGAGCACCGGCTGCGACACTTCGAGACGCATCGGCGGGTTGATGTTGTTCGTGTCGAGCAGGTTCGGCTTCGGGCCGATGAACGACACGAGCGACATCACCATGTTTTCACGGATCGGGTCGATCGGCGGGTTCGTGACCTGCGCGAACAGCTGCTTGAAGTAGTGGTAGAGCGTCTTGTTCTTGTTGGACATGACCGCGAGCGGCGAGTCGTTGCCCATCGAGCCGACGGCTTCCTCGCCCGCTTGCGCCATCGGCGCCATCAGGAACTTCAGGTCTTCCTGCGTATAGCCGAACGCCTGCTGGCGATCCAGCAGGGCGGCGGCTTCGCGGCGCTCCGTCACGACGTCCTCGGCCTTCGCCTCGATCTCGTCGAGTTTGATGCGCACAGCGTCGATCCAGCTCTTGTACGGCTTGGCGTTCGCGAGGTTGTCCTTCAGTTCCTTGTCGTCGATGATGCGGCCGTGCTCCATGTCGATCAGGAACATCTTGCCCGGCTGCAGACGCCACTTCTTGACGATCTTCGACTCGGGAATCGGCAGCGTGCCGGCTTCCGACGCCATGATGACGAGGTCGTCGTCGGTGACGACGTAGCGCGCCGGACGCAGACCGTTACGGTCGAGGGTCGCGCCGATCTGGCGACCGTCGGTGAACGCGATCGCGGCGGGGCCGTCCCACGGCTCCATCATGGCGGCGTGGTATTCGTAGAACGCGCGGCGGTTCTCGTCCATCAGCGTGTGCTGTTCCCAGGCTTCCGGGATCATCATCATCATTGCGTGGACGAGCGGGTAGCCTGCCATCACCAGCAGTTCAAGACAGTTGTCGAACGATGCGGTGTCCGATTGGCCCGGATAGATCAGCGGCCACAGCTTCGGCAGATCGTCGCCGAGCACGTGCGAGGCGATCGCGCCGGTACGCGCGTTCAGCCAGTTGACGTTGCCCTTCACCGTGTTGATTTCGCCGTTGTGGGCGATCATGCGGTACGGGTGAGCCAGCTCCCATGCCGGGAACGTGTTGGTCGAGAAGCGCTGGTGCACGAGCGCGAGCGCCGAGATGGTGCGCTCGTCCTGCAGGTCGCGGTAATACACGCCGACCTGGCCCGCGAGCAGCAGCCCCTTGTAGACGACGGTGCGCGCCGACATCGACGGCACGAAGTATTCCTTGCCGTGCTTGAGCTTGAGCGCCTGGATGCGGTGGCTCGCGGTCTTGCGGATCACGTACAGCTTCCGCTCGAGCGCGTCGGTCACCATGATGTCCTTGCCGCGGCCGATGAAGATCTGGCGGATCAGCGGCTCGCTCGCCTTCACGGTCGGCGAGATCGGCATGGCGTGGTCGACCGGCACGTCGCGCCAGCCGAGCACGACCTGGCCTTCGGCCTTCACCGTGCGCTCGAGCTCCTGCTCACAGGCGATACGCGATGCATGCTCCTTCGGCAGAAAAATCATGCCGACGCCGTATTCGCCAGCCGGCGGCAGCGTCACGCCTTGCCGCGCCATCTCTTCGCGATAGAAGCCGTCCGGAATCTGGATCAGGATGCCCGCGCCGTCGCCCATCAGCGGATCGGCGCCGACGGCGCCCCGGTGGTCGAGGTTCTCGAGAATCTTCAGGCCTTGCTGGACGATTTCGTGACTCTTCTGGCCCTTGATATGAGCGACGAAGCCGACGCCGCAGGCGTCATGCTCGTTCTGCGGGTCGTACAGACCTTGGGCGGCGGGAACCGGGTGAATCGGTTGCTGGTGGTCGTTCATGGGGACACCGTCTGTGAGGAGGCCGGACAGGCCGTTAAACCATTGTTTTTTTGCCGCAGCGCGCCTGGCGACCGCGACGGCGCTCTTCTCGCAGCAATGCCGCGCGGGTCGAAAAGCGTCGGAAATCGGAATATACGCGACGAATCAATGAAATAGCAAATAAAACGTGGTGATCAGGCACCAATTATCAAATTGGTGCACCGCGGCTATTTTTTATTGGTGCCATATCATTTTGAGGCGAAAGAAAACGACATACGAAATGCCGTTTTCATATAGCCCCTTGATGCAAAACACTTTATTCGGATTTAAAGCGACTCTATCGGCGACGCCATCGCGCTGCCTCGCCGCCGCCTCACTGCGTATGCGGTGTCTCGCGCACCTTGCGAGGCCGGCCACGCGGCAGCGGCGACACACGCCGGTTCGCGGCGCGCGCCGCCCATTCGCGGTAAGTGTCGCTGCCAAGCACCCAGCCCTTTAACGTGGCTTGCTGGAGCTGACTCGCTTCGCGCTCGTCGAGCGGCTGCTCGCACAGTTCGCGATAAGCGCGCTGCCGCTCGAACGGCGTATTGCCGAGTGACCAGTAGAGGGGGTGATCGGTAATCAGGCTATCGAGGGTAAGGCCGATGTGATGACGATAGCTCGACCAGCGATAATCTTCCGCCGCGCTGACGAGTTGCGCGCGGACTGGACACATTTCGACGACGCGGCTCGCGAGCAGGAAGTAGCGCTCGCCTTCGATCACCGTAGCCCGGTAGCGGCCTTCCCACAATGTGCCGCGGCGCGCATAGCGCCGGTTGAAGTGCGCGACGTAGCGCCGCCCGACGGCCTGCATCGCCTTGGGCAAGCTCGACTCCTCGGTCGGCGTGACGAGCAGTTGCACGGCGCCCGGCATCAAGGCGTAAGCGTGGATCGAGAGGTGATGGTCCCGGGAAGCCGCCTTCAGACAGTCGATGAAAAGCTCGTAGTCCTGGTCGTCGACGAAGGCGGGCTGCTGGTCGAGCCCGCGGAGGATGACGTGCTGCGGCTGGTCGGGGACATAAAGACGTGCAAGCCGTGCCATGCTGGAGTGTCCATTAGTCGCGTTGGTATATACCCGAAGGTCCAAAGAGCCGCATGCGCGCAATGTTCGACGCCATGCGGCCAAGCCAGAAACCACGTGGCGCTTAGGGAGAAAACTCTAACCGCCGCGTATGGTTTGTTTCAAACGTTGTAGTCATAATGAGCGGGCCTTTTTTGGAGGAGCACATATGAAATTAAAACAGGCCGTAACGGGGATGGCGGTAGCCGCCTGCATGAGCACGGCAGCACACGCGCAATCGGCCGGCACCTTTTTCCTCACGACGGGTTGGTTCCATCTGGCGCCCCAATCGAGCAGCCAACCGCTGAGCGTGACCAGCATCGGCGGCAGCCCAACCAACATCACCGAAGCCAACACCGGTGCCTCACTGAGTTCGGCCGACACCATCGGCTTCACCGGCGGTTATTTCATCACCGACCACATCGCAACCGAATTCGTCATTGGCGTCCCCCCTTCTTTCGACCTGGAAGGCACGGGCAGCCTCGAACAGTACGGCAAGATCGGGCAGGCCAAACAGTGGAGCCCGACTCTGCTGTTCAAGTACTACTTCAACGCGCCGACCGCTTCGCTCCGCCCGTATCTCGGTCTTGGTGTGAGCCGCGTCTCGTTCACCGATGCGAAGATCACCAACAGCGACTTTGAAGCCCAAGTTCTGCATGGTCCGACCACCGTGTCGACGGATAGTTCGTGGGTACCTGTGTTTAATGCGGGCTTCACGTACGCTTTCAACCAGCACTGGTTCGCCGGCCTGTCGATCTCATACCTCCCGCTCAGCACGACCGCGAAGCTGAGCTCGCAGTCGACCACGCCGGTCGGCACGCTGACCATCCAATCGCAGACCAAGATCAGGCTGAACCCGATCGTCACTTACGCCAACGTGGGCTACCGCTTCTAACGCTTCGCGAAAACGAGTGGCTTGAATTAGGGTAGTCGAATTTTCGCGGCATGGGGAACGCCGTCATCGAACCGATGACGGCGTTTTCATTTGGCTTTGCGCTGGCGCCTTCATGGCCGCGTCAGGCGGCATGAACGTTTGTAAAAATGACCCGGATTCGGCGCGCACGTGCAATATCTGCTGACGACACGGGCATGCCCGTCTTCTCAGCGCCGCCGCGTGCGCCACGTTCCGGGCGGTGTTGCGCTTTGGCATCGAAGTTGCGTTCAGATGGCGTTCCCTACGCTGCGACCGGATACTGCGTCTGCGGATAGCGTGTCCAAGCGACGATGTGCGGGGCCTTTCAACTCATCGACGGAGCGACCATGACAGCACTTCCAAATACGCGAGACGCCCTCGGCGAATCCTGGACCAGCGCGAGCCGCCGCGCGCGGCGCATCGCTCGCCACAGCCGCCATGCGGCCGAAGACATCGCGGTCGAGTTGCGCACCCTGCTGTCGGAACTCGAATCAACTTTGGCCGACGGCACGCAGGCCGACGCCGTGGCCTTGCGCAGCAAGCTGCGCAAACAACTGGACGCCGCGCGCGAGCGGCTGAACGACACACGCGACGCGATGCGCGAGCGCGCAGGAGTCGCGATCTCGGACGCCGATCACTACGTGCATGAAAATCCGTGGCAGACGATTGCGATCGTCGGTGGCCTTGCGCTGGTGGCGGGGGTGCTGCTCGCGTCGCGCTCGCGGTGACGCTGGCTGGCGCGGCTCGATGGTGCTGGCAGCGGTGGCTCGATGGCCACATTGAATGCGGCCACGCTGAACGCTACACCCGTTGCCGCGCCTCGCCGCCAGCGGCTAGTTATCGTCGATAACAAACAGCCGCTGATACTCCTTGACCGCATAGCGATCGGTCATCCCCGCGATGTAATGCGCGATCAGACGCGGCTGGCGCGCCGCATCGGCCGACTGGTAGTCCGGGGGCAGCAGTCGCGGGTCGTCGGTGAACGCGTCGAACAGGCCAACCACGATACGACGCGCCTTGTTAGCCATCCGCATCACACGATAGTGGCGGTACAGGTTTCTTAACAGAAAGCGCTTGAGCGCTGCCGCCTGCGCAGCGATCGCGTCGCTGTGCGCGACGAGCGGCGGCGCCGCACGCACGTCGTCGAGCGATGCCGGCGCGTAGCGGGCGAGATTTGCGCGCGTCGTCTCGATCAGATCGACGATCAGCGTATTGATCACGCGCCGCACCGTCTCGTGAATCAGCCGGCGCCCTTCGATCTGCGGGTAGTCGCCGCGCGCCGCCTCGCAGTGCGTCTGCCAGAGTTCAACTTCCGCAAGCTGCTCGAGCGACAGGAGGCCGGAGCGCAATCCATCGTCGACGTCGTGATTGTTGTACGCGATTTCGTCGGCGACGTTCGCGATCTGCGCCTCCAGCGACGGCTGCCGTCCTTCGAGAAAGCGCTCGCCCAATGCGCAGAGCCGCCGCGCGTTGTCGCGCGAGCAATGCTTGAGGATGCCCTCGCGTGTTTCGAAGCACAGGTTCAGGCCATTGAACGCTCCGTAGTGCTCTTCCAGTTCGTCGACGACCGCGAGGCTTTGCAGGTTGTGCTCGAAGCCGCCGTGCTCGCGCATGCATTCGTTCAACGCATCCTGCCCGGCATGGCCGAACGGCGTATGGCCGAGATCGTGCGCGAGCGAAATCGCTTCGACGAGATCTTCGTTGACGCGCAGATTGCGCGCGACCGAACGCGCGATCTGCGCTACTTCGAGGCTATGCGTGAGGCGCGTGCGAAACAGGTCGCCCTCGTGATTGACGAATACCTGAGTCTTGTACTCGAGCCGTCGGAATGCGGTCGAGTGGACGATGCGGTCGCGATCGCGCTGAAACTCGGTGCGCGCGCTCGGTGCGGCTTCCGCATAGCGACGCCCGCGCGACTGGCTCGAGTGTGCCGCGTACGGCGCGAGATGCGCTTCAAGCGCCTGCTGGGTCGGCGCGGCGACGGCGGGTATTGCGACGGCGGCAGCGGCATCCGCGGCGATGGCTGTGTTATCGATGCCGCTAACGGCGCCGCTCACGGCGGCTGCGCGCGCGCTCGGGTCATGCTGGATATCGTCGCTGCGCCTGTCAGTCACCGGATTCTCCGAAACATGGGCGGCGCCTCGTGACGTGGGTGCGTGAAGCGTGGCTGCAGGGCCGGGATGAAACTAGACGGCAGCGGCCAGCGTCGCCTGTACGTCGGTGTCGGGCGCCCGAGTGATCAGCGTCTCACCGAAACGCTTCAACAGAATGAACTTGATCGCACCGGCTTCGGCCTTCTTGTCGACCTGCATCAGCTCGACGTAACGGTCCGCGCCGAGCGCGGGAGCCCGGGTGGGCAGATGCGCGGCACGCACCACCTCGACGAGCCGATTGCGCGACGCTTCGTCGAGATGGCCGAGGCGCACGGACAGATCCGCCGCCATCACCATCCCGCAGCCGACCGCCTCGCCGTGCAGCCATTCGCCATAGCCGAGCCCGGCTTCGATCGCGTGGCCGAACGTGTGGCCGAAGTTGAGGATCGCGCGCAGACCGCCTTCGCGTTCGTCCTGCGCGACCACGGACGCCTTGATCTCGCACGAACGCTTGATCGCTTCGGCCAACGCCTCCGGTTCGCAGCGGTTCAACGCCTCGATATTGGCCTCGATCCAGGCAAAGAAACCGGCGTCGGCGATAGCGCCTGTCTTGATGACCTCGGCGATGCCCGCCGCGAGTTCGCGCTCGGGTAGCGTGCGCAATGCGCCAATGTCAGCGATGACCGCCTGCGGCTGGTAGAACGCGCCGATCATATTCTTGCCGAGCGGATGGTTGATGCCGGTCTTGCCGCCCACCGACGAATCCACCTGCGACAGCAACGTGGTCGGCACCTGGATGAACGGCACGCCGCGCATGTAGCACGCGGCGGCAAACCCGGTCATGTCGCCGATCACGCCGCCGCCGAGCGCGATCAGCGTGGTCTTGCGGTCGGCGCGCGAGCCGAGCAGCGCGTCGAAGATCAGGTTCAGCGTCTGAAGATTCTTGTACGCTTCGCCATCTGGCAAAACGACCGTGGACACCTGCTTGTTCAGCGGCGCGAGCGCCGCACGCAGCTTGTCGCCGTAGAGCGGATCGACGGCGGTGTTGCTGACGATCGTGACCGAGTTGCCGGCGATATGCGGCGCGAACAACTCGGTCTGGCCGATCAGATCGGCACCGATATGGATGGGGTAGGCACGCTCGCCCAGTTCGACGTTGACGGTGATCATACGGTCCATTATGGCGCAGGATGTTTGGCGACGCCGGCCATCTCGAGCTGCATCAGAACCATGTTGACGAGTCCGTTGACCGAGGGCCGGCCGGTTTCAATGACGAAATGCGCGCATTCGCGGTACAGCGGATCGCGCACTTCATAGAGCGCTTCGAGGCGCGCCTTGGGGTCTTCCGTCTGCAGCAGCGGGCGATTCTTGTCGCGCCGCGTGCGCAGCCAAAGATCGTGCGGATTGGCGCGCAGATAGATCACGAGACCGCGGCTTTTCAGCGCTTCGCGGTTTTCCGGGCGCAACACCGCGCCGCCACCGGTCGCGAGCACGATATTGTCGCGCTGGGTCAGCTCGGAGATGACGCTCGCTTCGCGATCGCGAAAGCCAGCTTCGCCCTCCAGCTCGAAGATCACCGGAATGCGCGCGCCCGTGCGCGCCTCGATTTCATGGTCGGAATCGAAGAACGGGCGCTCGAGACGGCGCGCAACCGCCCGACCCACAGTGGTTTTTCCTGCCCCCATGAGCCCTACGAAAAAAACATTGGCGTGTGCGTCCCGCGCTTGCAACGGTGTCCTCTGGCTAATCCGGTGTAGTTCGTGCCGCAGCTTACTGGCAAAGCGGCTGCCTTGTCGAGCCTGCGCGCCGCCGGCGGACGACGGCGCGCGCTGACCCTATGTGCCCTAATTGTCCCGCACCACGCGCGGCGTGATGAAAACCGCCAGTTCGCTGCGCGTGTCGCTATGGGTCCGATTGCGGAACAACGCCCCCAGAATCGGTATTTTGCCGAGGATGGGCACCCTCTCGACGTCGTCCCGGTCGCCGGTCTCGTAAATTCCGCCGATCGACACCGTACCACCATCCTCGACTTCGACGCGCGTTTGCACGTGCTTGGTGTTGATCGCGGGCCCGGCGTCGGTCTGCGCGCCGACGCTGTCCTTCGCGACGTCGAGATCAAGCACCACGCGGCCATCCGGCATGATCTGCGGCTCGACCTCCAGTTTGAGCGTCGCGCGGCGAAACTGCACGCCAGATATGCCCTGCCCGACCTTGGCCTGATACGGCAGCTCGGTGCCCTGCTCGACGATTGCCTTCATCCGGTCTGCGGTGACGACTCGCGGGCTCGACACGATTTTCCCATGCCCCTCGGATTCGAGCGCCGAGAGTTCGATATTCAGCAGCCGTGTCGCGTGCGCCGCGAATAGCGTGAGGCCGGCGGTCGCGGCGTCGAAACCGGAGATCGGGCGGGCCGACAGATCGTACACGGTGCCGTCCGCGCCGCCGCCCAGCCCTCTCGATGTACCGTCCGCGCTCGTCCCGGCGAGCGACAACCGCACCCCGAGATTGCGCGAAAAGCCATGGTCGCCTTCGACGATCTGCGCCTCGATCAGCACCTGACGGGTCGGCCGGTCGACGGATGCGATCAGCGCCGCGATCTGCTCGAGCCGCCCTGCGAGGTCGGTGACGAACAGTAGATTGGTGCGCGGATCGGCGGTGACGGCGCCGCGTTTCGACAGCACGCGCTGGGTGCCGGAGCCAGTCAGCAGACGGCGCACGTCTTCGGCGTGCGCGTAGTGCAGCTCGAACGTGCGGCTCGCGAGCGGCTCCAGGTCAGCGGCGCGCGCATGGGCTTCGAAGCGCTGGCGTTCGCGCGCGGCGAGTTCGGCGGCCGGCGCGACCCAGATGACGTTGCCGTGGCGCTCCATCGCCAGATTGTTGACGTCGAGCAGCGTATCGAACGCGGTACGCCACGGCACCTTGTCGATCCGTAGCGATACGGCGCCGTGCACTTTGGCGCTCGCGACGATGTTCAGACCGGTGAACTCGGCGAAGGCTTTCAGGACCGCGCCGAGTTCCGCGCGTTGGAAGTTCAGCGAAATCGGCTTGTTGCCCGCAGGAAGGCCCGAGTCGGCACTGGCCGCAGCATTGGCGAGGCGCAGCGGCGGCGGCAGCGGGACCGGCGGCCCTTCGAGACTGGGCGCACCGGCCGTGTCTTCGCGAGGCGGGGCGGCGGGTTGTTTTGGCAGCGGCGGTGTCGGACCGGTGGTGGCGACGTCGTCTGTGAAAGCGTCGGAGGCTATCGTCGAAGGCGGGGCTGCCTCGTGAACGTCCGGGGCCTGGGCGGCGTTTTGTGCTGAAGCGTCACCGAACGGATTCGCCGCTTTGCCGATGCTGCCGCTCGGCAACGGCGCTGTCCCGTAGGTTGTATCGGCCGATGCGGCCGGATCGTCGAGCGCCGCGTAGGTCGGCAAGGGCGGCAGCAGCGGCAGCGTCGATGCCTGCGCGATGCCGGCGCCCAGCGTCGCACCGACGTAGAGCCCGAAACACAGCCCGAACCTGATGTGGAGCTCGCGTCCGGCACCCAACGCCGCCCCGCTCCATAGCTTGAGGGCGCTCATCATGACGCCTCCGCGAGCGTCAGCGTGCGCGTCGCCCCGCCGTTCGTGAGCGTGATGCCGAGCGCGTCGAGTTGCGTGACCCGCTCGACGCCCAGTTGCTGCCCAGCCGTGACCGTCGTCGTGCCGTCCGGCGTATCGAGCAACGCGAGCCCGCGGCTGCGCTCACGCAGCAAACCGACAAGGCGCAACTGCGCGGTGTCGCCCGCCTCACCGCTAGCGACGATCCGCGGCCGAGCAAACGGATCGAAGAATACGAGGTCCTCGTCGTCATCCGGCTCGTCTGCGCGTGCCGCGTCGGTCCCGGACGCCGGCCGCAACGCGTCGTATACCTGCAGTGTCGCGGCAACAGCGAGCCCTTTGCCGTCCTGTTTAATGGTCACGTCGACGGGAACGATCAGCACCGGCAGTTGCACAAGCCCCTGGAAGAACGCCATCAGGTGAACGAAGTCCGTGCGCGCAGTGAGCTGGAGCGCGCGCATCCGTTCGACGCCCTCACCGCTCGCCGCGCCCGGCTCCACCGCGAGCAACGCGACACCGCTTTGCGTGGCCAGCTCGGAGACGATGCGCACGTCGTCGGCGGAACTCCACGACACGGAGGTCGACGCCGTGGCCGGCCACGCCGCGGCCGCACGGCGCAGCGACGGCAGTTGCGCGAGCGCACGCCGCGCCTCCGCGAGGCGCTGCGTACTGGCCGCGAGCGCCGCGCGGCTCGCGGCCAGTCCGGCGAGATCGGCCGCGTTCCAGCCGTAGGCGCCGAGGCCGAACACGAGCGCGGCAAGCGTCGCCGCAACGAGCCGGCGACGGCGCCCGCTCCACGCCGCGAGCGGCACACGCACCCGCTTGACCCAGCGCGAAAAACCGGCCGACACGTGCGCCGCACCGTTCGGCTCGAAGAAGGTCGTACTCATCGTGCACCTCCCGTTTGTGCGGCCTTCAACGCGCGTGTCGCTTTCGGCGGTGGATCGCCCCAGCGCAGACGCGCATCGAACTCCACCGGTCCGCCAATCGCCTGTTCAATCGACGCGCCGCCCTGCCCCGTCGGCCGATGCAGATCGCGCATCTCCGCGCCCTGCACGCCGTGGATCGAGCCAAGCCGCTTGAGCCACTCCGCCGAAGCGATATGGCTGCTCGAAGTCGCCAGCACCTCGGTCTCGAGCTCGCGCTGGCGCAACTGACGCAACACGACGCTACCGCCGGGCTCGAAGCTCAACGCGTCGAGCAGATCGCGCAGATGCACGAGCGGCGTCGCGAGGCTCGCGGCGCGCGCCGCGGCTTTGCGCCGCTCCTCCTCGGCCCGCGACAGCTTCGCGTGCTCCTCGAGCGGCGCAGCGAGCCGCGCCAGCGCTTGCCCGGCAGCCTCGCGCCGCGCATCGAGCCGCGCTGTGGCGAAGCTCTGCCAGCCGGCGACCAGCAACACGCCCGAAACGCCGATGCAAGCTGCGACAGCCCAGTCGCGCATACAGCGGCGCCGCGCGAGGCGCTCATTGCGTTGGCGGTACGGCAGCAGATTGAAGCCGCCGAGCCACGGCAGTGCGGCGCGCGGATCACGCCGATCGGAACCCGCGGTCACGCCGGACGAGAACGACAGACCGCCGATCATTCCAGCATCCCGCGCAACGCGAGCCCAAAAGCGACCGCGCCGGCCGGCTCGTGCAGCAATGCGTCGTCGAGCGGCCGCGCGTGGCTGCCGAGCAGCGCGCATTCGAACGGCAGCACCGAGCAGCCGAGCGCGTCGCCGACATCGGCGAGCGAAAAGCCGACGCCGTCGAGCAGATCGATTTCACCGCCGATCAGCGCGCAGTCGACCGCCGGGCCATGCACGAGGTCGCGCAACGCATCGGCGAGATCGGCATGCTCGGGCGCGGGATAACGCATCGTGTTGGCGTTCGCGCCATCGACGACGCGCCAACCGTACACGCCGTCGGAGCCGACCCACACTGCCGCGTACGACTCGTTCGGGTCGAGTTCGCGGCTCGCCGCGTAGCGCATCGCGCGCAATGCCGCGTGCGGCTCGCCATCGATCGCTGAGAGAGAAATGCCTGCGGTCGCCGCGCATTCGATGCGCGCTTCGAGATGCTGACGCGCGGTCGCGGCGATCCTCACCGAGCGCACCGGCCCCGGTATCTCGTCGACGTACCAGTCGACCGCGAGCGCATGACGCTCGAGCCCGGCGATGCGCTCCGCCTCGCTCATCACCGCGGGCGCGAGTCCGGCCAGCGCAACGCCACCGTCCTCCTCCTCGCAGTCGCTTTGCGCGGCGAGCCGCGCGAGCGGCACCGTTGTCGTCAGCGTGGCCGACGCGGGCACCGCCATCGAGCAGCGCAGCGCGTGCGTCGCGCACACGCGCGGCAAATCGGCGAAGGCATCGCGCAACGCGCGCGCGACTGCCTGCCGGTCGACTATCTCGGTGCCCGCCATTGCGCCGGCCGCGAGCGGCACGGTGCTTACATACTCGAGATGCAGCGCACCCCGTGCGCGCGAGCGCTGACTCAACACAACCAGACGCACGTTTTGCGAACCAACGTCAATGCCGGCGGCGAAACTCTGCCGGCCTTCCCGCACTGCCTGAAACCACGAATTTTTATAGGCCATCACGCCCTCCCTCTGACTCACGCGACGAACCATTCGAACGCGAGTAACGAAGGATCATTGTCGGCAGACGCACGTCCTAACGACATTCGGCCGAACGGCTAACGCGCACGCGAAGCCGCCCCGGGCGCCATCAAAGCGACTACAGTGGGGACTACAGCAAAGTCATTCCCGCGCCTGCCCTGTGCTCGTTTCGCGTCTTGCACCTGACGCACGTCGATCGCACGCCATCCGTAAGCAAGTCGAAAGCAAAAACGTCTGGCGGCTATAATCGCGGGACTGTTTTTCCGGTACTCCTATGCAAGTCACGTCTCCTACGTCCCCGCCGCCCGCGCCCAAAAAGCGCAAGCGCCCGTTGTGGCAGAAGCTCATCCTCGGCTTTATCGGCTTGATCGTGGCGGGCATCGTGTGCGTGGCGCTGCTGCTCGGCTATGCACTCGTGGTCGCGACGCCGAACCTGCCGTCGCTCGACGCATTGACCGACTACCAGCCGAAGGTGCCGCTGCGCATCTACACGGCCGACCACGTGCTGATCGGCGAATTCGGCGAGGAGCGGCGCGACATCGTGCACATCCAGGACGTGCCCGACAGCCTGAAGAAAGCGATCCTCGCGATCGAGGACGCGCGCTTCTATGAGCACGGTGGCGTCGATCTGACCGGCATCGCGCGGGCCGGCATCGTCGCGCTGACCAATGGCCATGCGACGCAAGGTGCGAGCACGATCACGATGCAGGTCGCGCGCAACTTCTTTCTCTCCAGCGAGAAGACCTACACGCGCAAGATTTACGAGATGCTGCTTGCGTACAAGATCGAGTCGAAGCTGAGCAAGGATCAGATTCTCGAGGTGTACATGAATCAGATCTATCTCGGCCAGCGTGCATATGGTTTCGCGAGCGCGGCGCGCGTGTACTTCGGCAAGGATCTGAAGGACCTGACGCTCGCCGAATCGGCGATGCTCGCCGGTCTGCCGAAGGCACCGTCGGCGTACAACCCGGTCGTCAATCCGAAGCGCGCGAAGGTGCGCCAGGAGTACATCCTGCAACGCATGTACGAGTTACGTTCCATCACCCAGGAGCAGTACGACGCGGCGAGCCGGCAGCCGCTCATCGTGAAGGGCCTGGGCAAGGAGTACAGCGTGCACGCGGAGTACGTCGCGGAAATGGTGCGACAGATGATGTACGCGCAATATCGCGAAGAGGCCTACACGCGCGGCCTGAACGTCGTGACCACGATCGATTCGGCCGATCAGGACGTCGCCTATCACGCGCTGCGCAAAGGGTTGATGGACTACGAGCGCCGCCACGGCTATCGTGGCCCGGAGGCGTTCATCGATCTGCCGGTCGACGCCGACGAGCGCGAGCAGGCTATCGACGACGCGCTGCTCGAGCATCCCGACAACGGCGAAATCATCGCGGCCGTCGTCACGGCGGCGGGCCCGAAGCAGGTGCAGGCGGCGTTCATCGACGGCAATGTCGCGACGATCGAGGGCGACGGCCTGCGCTACGCGCAATTCGCGCTCGGCCCGCGCGCGCAGGCGAATCAGCGCATCCGGCCCGGCGCAATCGTGCGGCTCGTGAAGAACGACGACGGCGACTGGTCGATCACGCAATTGCCGCAGGTGGAAGGCGCGTTCATCTCGCTGGTGCCGCAGGACGGTGCGATCCGCTCGCTGGTCGGCGGCTTCGACTTCAACAAGAACAAGTTCAATCACGTGACGCAGGCGTGGCGTCAGCCGGGCTCGAGCTTCAAGCCGTTCATCTATTCGGCGTCGCTCGAAAAGGGCCTCGGGCCCGCCACGATCATCAACGACGCGCCGCTCTTTTTCAGCGCCGCCGAAACCGGCGGCCAGGCGTGGGAGCCGAAAAACTACGGCGGCGGCTTCGATGGTCCGATGACGATGCGCACGGCGCTGCAGAAGTCGAAGAACCTCGTATCGATCCGCATCCTGAACCACATCGGCCCGAAGTACGCGCAACAATACATCACGCGCTTCGGCTTCGACGCCGACCGCCATCCCGCCTATCTGCCGATGGCGCTCGGCGCGGGCCTCGTGACGCCGCTGCAGATGGCGGGCGCGTTCTCGGTGTTCGCGAACGGCGGCTACCGGATCAATCCTTATCTGATCGCCGAGGTCACCGATCAGCGCGGCATCGTCGTGGCGCACGCGCAGCCGCTCGTGGCCGGGCAAAGCGCGCCGTTCGCGATCGAGCCGCGCAACGCATACGTGATGAACAGCCTGCTGCAAAGCGTGGCGCAGCGCGGCACCGGCGCGAAGAGCAACGTGCTCAAGCGCACCGACCTCGCCGGCAAGACCGGCACGACCAACGATTCGCGCGATGCGTGGTTCGCCGGCTATCAGCACACGCTCACCGCAATCGCGTGGATTGGCTACGACAACCCGCGCAGCCTCGGCGACAAGGAAACCGGCGGCGGCCTCGCGCTGCCGGTGTGGATCGACTACATGGGACGCGCGCTGAAGGGCGTGCCCGAGTACAAGATGGCACGCCCCGACAACGTCGCCGAAATCGGCTCGGAGCTGTATTTCGACGACTTCACGCCGGGGCACGGTTTCATCGCGACGGTCGGCGTCAGTCAGGCGACGCTCGATGCCGAGGCGAGCGCGGCAACCACGGCCGCGCCCGAGCAGGTCGGCGAGCAGGAAAAGCAGAACATCATGAATCTGTTCCGCGGGCACTGAGGCCGCGTCGATGTCCCGTTAGAAAAGAAAAACCGCCGCGTTCGATACGCGGCGGTTCTGTTTTGAGAGCGCTTCGAGCTTATTGCGCGGTGATCCGCACCGGCTCACCGGCCTGCTGCGTCGCATACTGCGACAGGGCTGCGAAAAACTCCGAACCGCTGCGCGTATCGCGCCATTCACCATCGACGAAACGGAAGTGGAAACCACCGGCCTTCGCCGCGATCCAGATCTCGCTCATTGGCGGCTGAAGGTTGACGATGATCTTCGTGCGGTTCTCGAATTCGAGAGTCAGAACGTTGCCGCTGCGCTCGAGCTCGATGTCGGCGTCGATGTCGTCTAGCGCGCTCTCGATGGCGGCCAGCACGGCTTCCGCACGGGTCAGGTAATCACTATCGGACATGCTAAACTCCATCGATTATTTATTCAGGGACAGTCATGCGAGTCGTAACTCGGATGCGCGCGGCAGCACCCGGCCGCGCGATTGTAGCGGTTTTAGCCATTTTCGCAGGTTGTGCGCTCACCGGCTGCGGCCAACGCGGCTCGCTCTATCTGCCGACCGTACCGCCGCTGCCTGCCCCGCCGGCTAACCGCACGCAAACACCGTCGACCGATCAGACGCAACCGGCTAGCGGCAACGCGGCCGGCATGGGCTCGATCCCGAACACCTCGGGCACGCCGCTCACGCTTGCCCCCGAAGAGCAACTCACGACACCGCCCGCTTCGGCGGCATCGGCTCCCGCAGTGCCGCTGCCCGCCTCTGCCGTCCCGTCCGTTCAATAAGACTTTCGCATGACTCGATCCGCATTTGACTACGTCGACGGCGTATTGCACGCCGAAGGCGTGTCCGCCGTTTCCCTCGCCGAGCAGTTCGGCACGCCGTTGTACGTCTATTCGCGCGCCGCACTCACCGCTGCGTGGAACGCCTATGCGGGTGCTTGCGCCGGGCGTCGCGCGAGCGTGCACGTGGCCGTCAAGGCCAACAGCAATCTCGCGGTGCTGAACGTGTTCGCGCGTCTCGGCGCGGGCTTCGACATCGTGTCGGGCGGCGAGCTCGCGCGCGTGCTCGCGGCCGGCGGCAAAGCGGAAAACACCGTGTTTTCGGGCGTCGGCAAGCAGGCGAGCGAAATGCGCGACGCGCTCGCGGCCGGCGTCAAATGCTTCAACGTCGAATCGATTCCCGAGCTCGACCGCCTCAACGCGGTGGCCGGCGAGATGGGCAAGAAGGCGCCGGTGTCGCTGCGCGTGAATCCCGACGTCGATGCGAAAACGCATCCGTACATTTCCACCGGCCTGAAGACGAACAAGTTCGGCGTCGCGTTCGAGGATGCACGCGCCACCTACCAGGCGGCCGCGGCGATGGCGAATCTCGAGGTGGTCGGCATCGACTGCCATATCGGCTCGCAGATCACCGAAGTCGCGCCCTATCTCGACGCGATCGACAAGGTGCTGGAACTCGTCGAGCAGATCGAGCAGGACGGAGTGACGATTCGCCATATCGACGTCGGCGGCGGTCTCGGCATCACCTACGACGACGAAACGCCGCCGGAAATTGGCGAGTTCGTGCGCACGGTGCTCGATCGAATCGAAGCGCGCGGCCACGGTCACCGCGAAGTCTATTTCGAGCCGGGCCGCTCGCTGGTCGGCAATGCGGGCGTGCTGCTCACGCGTCTCGAGTTTCTGAAGCCGGGCGAGGACAAGAACTTCGCGATCGTCGACGCGGCGATGACCGATCTCGCACGCCCCGCGATGTACGACGCGTATCACGCCATCGAGCCGGTCGTGAAGCGCGACGTGCCCGCGCACGTGTACGACGTGGTCGGCCCGGTCTGCGAAAGCGGCGACTGGCTCGGCCGCGAACGCCTGCTCGCGGTCGAACCCGGCGATCTGCTGGCGATTCGCTCGGCCGGCGCGTACGGCTTCGTGATGAGCTCGAACTACAACACCCGTGCGCGCGCCGCCGAAGTGATGGTGGATGGTACACAGGCGCATGTAGTTCGCGCGCGCGAAGAGGTCAAGCAGCTGTTTGCCGGTGAAACGATTCTGCCGGCGTAAACGTCAGTACCTCCGACAGACCCCTCGGTCGGACGCAGCAACAAAAATGGCGATGCCACCGTGGCATCGCCATTTTTCTTTGCAGCGGCGTAACGCGGACATCCCTCGCTCACCGTCGCCGCGTTCCCATTCTCCGCTCGCGTATCCACACCACCAGCCGCCACCCCAGCAACGCGATCATCACCGCGCCGTAAATCTTTGGCAGCAGCAGATCGTGCTTGCCCGCCTTCATCCACCAGAAATGCAGAATCGCGAGCACGCCGATCACATAGATCGCGCGATGCAGTGTCTGCCAGCGGCGCCCCAGCTTGCGCACCATCGCGCGCGGCGACGTGACCGCAAGCGCGATCAGCAGCACGAACGCGGCGAAGCCCACCGTGATGAACGGCCGCTTGCCGATGTCCTTCAGAATCTCCGCGACATCGAACCACTTGTCGAACCACAGGTACGTGGTGAAATGCAGCGTGGCATAGAAGAACGTGTAGAGCCCGAGCATGCGCCGGAACCGCACCAACGCGGCGACACCGGTCAGACGGCGCAGCGGCGTCACCGTGAGCGTGATGCACAGGAACACGAGTGTCCACAGACCCGTCGAGCGCGTAATGAACTCGATCGGATTCGCGCCGAGCCGGTCGGTCACGCCGAACAGCACTATGCGTGCGAGCGGGTACAGCGCCGCGATGAAGACCACGACTTTCGCCGGTACCACCCAGCGCGCGCCACCAGCGGAACGCGGCTTCGCCGCCGACACCGACGTCGCGCGCCGTGCCGCTGGCTCGTTCCGGGTGACAGATTGCGTGTCGGAAGCCATCGCGTGCGCCTCAGAAGTTCTTCTTCAGGTCCATGCCTTGATAAAGCGACGCGACCTGATCGGCGTAGCCATTGAACATCAACGTCTTGCGTTTTGGCGTGAAAAAGCCGTCCTCGCCGATGCGTCGCTCGGTGGCCTGACTCCAGCGCGGATGATCGACGTTCGGATTCACGTTCGAATAGAACCCGTATTCGTTCGACGCGTACGTGTTCCAGCTCGTCGACGGCTGCTTCTCGACGAAGCGGATTTTCACCAGCGATTTCGCGCTCTTGAAACCGTACTTCCACGGCACCACGACACGCACCGGCGCGCCGTTCTGATTCGGCAGCACCTGGCCGTAGAGGCCCATCGTCAGCAGCGTCAGCGGATGCATCGCTTCGTCCATCCGCAGGCCTTCGGAGTAGGGCCAGTCGAGTATGGGCGCCGACAATCCGGGCATCTGCGACGGATCGGCGAGCGTGATGAACTGCACGTACTTCGCGTTGCCGGTCGGCTCGACGCGTTTGATCAGCTCCGACAATGAGACGCCGATCCACGGCACCACGATCGACCAACCTTCGACGCAGCGATGCCGGTACACACGCTCCTCGAGCGGCGCGAGCTTCAGCAGGTCGTCGATGTCGTAAACCTTCGGATTCTTGATCTCGCCTTCGACGCTCACCTTCCACGGACGCGGCCGCAACGTGCCCGCGTTCTGCGCGGGGTCGGATTTGCCGGTGCCGAACTCGTAGAAATTGTTGTAGCTGGTAATGTCCTTGTACGGCGTGATCTTGTCGAGCGCGACGAACCTGGTGTTGGTTTTCGCCGCGAGCTTCTGCGCTTTCGGATCTGGCGACGAGTACGTGGCGAGCGCCTCGCCGCTCACGCCGATCAGGCTGCCGAGCGCCACGGCGCCCGCGGCCTGCAGGATGCGTCGGCGGTTCTCGAACACGTGCCGCGGCGTGATTTCGCTGCGCGCGATGTCATCGCCGGTCAGTTGGATTCTGTCGCTTCGCTTGATCCACATCGTGCTGCTCCTTGCCGGCCCGCCTCGTCGTGCGCGTTGCAGAGCCATGTTGATGATCGCCCGTTTGGGGGCGTCTGTCATCCTGAGGTACTCAATCAGCAAACACCGCGATGCAATGAATATTCCATCGGCCATAAAAAACCGCCGGTGCAAAGCACACGGCGGTTCTTAGTCGGTTCAGCGCGGCGGATCTTACAGCTTGCCGTAGCTATGCAATCCCGACAGGAACATGTTCACGCCGAGAAACGCGAAGGTCGTGACGAGCAGGCCGGTCAACGCCCACCATGCGGCGACCGCGCCGCGCAGGCCCTTCATCAGACGCATGTGCAGCCAGGCCGCGTAGTTCAGCCAGACGATCAGCGCCCACGTCTCCTTCGGATCCCAGCTCCAGTAGCCACCCCACGCTTCGGCGGCCCACAGCGCGCCGAGAATCGTCGCGATCGTGAAAAACGCGAAGCCGACCGCGATCGACTTGTACATCACGTCGTCGAGCACGTCGAGCGCCGGCAGACGATCGGCCAGCACGCCGCGCTCCTTCGCCAGATACGCGACGCCGACCATCGCCGACAGCGCGAAGCTGCCATAGCCGATGAAGTTCGCCGGCACGTGAATCTTCATCCACCAGCTTTGCAGCGCCGGCACGAGCGGCTGGATCTGCTGCGCGTCGCGCGAGACCGAGTACCACATCAGGAAACCGACGGCTGCGCTGATCACGAGCAACACGAACGCGCCTAGCGCACGCGTGTTGTAGTGCTGCTCGTAGTACAGATAGAACAGCGCAGTGATCAGGCTGAACAGCACGAACACTTCATAGAGGTTCGAAATGGGAATATGGCCGACGTCCGCGCCGATCAGGTACGACTCGTACCAGCGCACCATCATGCCGACAAAGCCCATCAGCACCGCCGCCCACGTCATCTTCGAGCCGATTGCGGCGCCGGTCGGCGAGCGCGACAGCAGCGCGATCCAGTAGAACACGGTCGCGAACACGAACAGCGCGCTCATCCACAGGATCGCGGACTGGCTCGACAGGAAATACTTGAGGAAAAACGCGTTGTCGGCGCGGCTCAGATCCCCCTGGTAGATCTGGATCGCGAGCAGCGACAGCGCGGCGATCCCCGCCATCAGCGGACGCACCGGCTTCCAGCGCCAGCCGAGCACAACGAAAACCGGCACCGAGCACACCAGCACCAGTTTGTCGTAGTAGTTCATGAACGGGTAATAGCGCGACAGCGCGAACCCGGCGCCCCCGACGAGCGCGAGCGCGAACAGCCAGTCGACGATCCCGAGCCGTTTCAGGAACGGCCGCTCGTCGTAGAGCGGGAGTTCGGGCGTGCTGTTCGCAAACGCCTTGTCGGCGCGCGAAGCAGACGGAGAAGAAGAGGAGGAGGAAACCTGAGTCAAGTCCATGATCTTACCGGGTCGAATCCTTTGAGCTTGCCGACGATGCGGCGGCCTGAGCGGCCGGGGTGGCATCGGCTGCTTCGATGAGTTTCGCGCCCAGTGCGGCGCTCACGGCGTCGCGCGTCTGGACGAACTCCTTCTCGAAGTCTAGCGTCTTGCGCGCGCTCGACATCGCCATCACGACGCTCGTGCCGTGGTCCGTATCCTTGAGCCAGAACCACAGGCGCCGTTCGCGGACGTAGAACATCGAAAAGATGCCGAATACGAGAAGCAGGCTGCCAAGATACACGACTTTTTTGCCCGGTGCGCGTGTCAACTGAAATACCGAAGCTTGCACCTGCTTGAATGAGTCAAGCTGCAAATAGACCGGCGATCCATACAGAAAGCTGTCGGATATCGCATTGAGCGAACTCTGGATGAAGCGGCTCGTGTCTGCGTTGGCCGGCGCGGCGGGCTCGCCGAGCTGCTGGCGCGAAAGCTGCCACAGATCCCACGTCGCGCCTTCGAGCATGCGCAACAACAGGCTCGCGGCCTTTTCCTGCTCGTCTTTCGGCACTGAATGGTCGATAAAACCGGCGATCGCCTGGAAGCCGCCGAGCGTTTCTTCATTCGGCATCTTCATGTTGCGGTCGACGCCCGCAAAAAGGGTCAGCACCCGCAAGGCACTTTCCTCCAGATGCTGCTGCAACTCCGCATTCGAGCCCGGCACCGAGCGCTGCGCGAACTGATGAGCGGCGATGGCACGCTGGTTCGGGTCTTCGAGCGTGGCGCGCAGGTTCATCCATTCCTTGAGCGTGCCGCCGCTGTCGGCGGGAATGCGCAAGTAGCGGAACGGGTCGTCGGGATTCATGCGCATGCCGGCGAGGAACATCTTCTCGCCGTTCACATCGACCGGCAGCATGTAGTTGTTGTACTCGCGCGCCTGGCCGTCCTTGCCGCGAATCTTGTACTGCACCGACGGACCGACGTTGTGCAGATCGAGCGGCTTCGAGGTCTTCGCGCCGGAGCCGAGGCGCTCGTCGAGGGCTTCCTTCAGCGAGTGCTGCGCGGCGACGCCGCGCGCATCGTTCTGGCCATTGCCGTTCGAGATGTTCTCGACGTTGATCGCGCGGAAGTCGGTGAATTCGACGGTCTGGCCGCCGGCGAGCGGCGTGGCCGAGCTCAACGGCGCGCTGCCGCCGATCGTGCCGCCGAACGGCGCGGTCTTCGCGCTCGGGCCGGACATCGGGTACGCCGTCATCTGCATTTGCGAGCCGCCGTCCTGGAAGCTCGACTGATAAATCGACACGCCGTCGTATTCGAACGGCTTGTTGACTTCGACCCGCGCCGGCACGCGCGCGCCGGTCTTGTGGTCGATCACGACGATGTCGCTCGCGAACAGCTTCGGCATGCCGGTCGAGTAGTAATCAACGATGAACTTGTTCAGCTCGATCGAAAACGGCAGGTCCTGGATCAGCGAACCGTCTGGCTGGTTCAGGATCGCCGTCGACACATGCTCCCCTTCCGGCACCCATGCGTAGCCACGGAACGTCGGGTTCGACTGCGACAGACGATGCTCGGGCGGAATGTCGTTGATGATCGTATTCGAGCGGATCGGCGACTTGTCGAACAGCCACATCTGCAGTTTGATCGGCAAATTACTGTCGAGCAGGCCGCCGAGACAGATCACGACAATCGCGAGGTGCGCGGAGATGTAGCCGAACCTCGTCAGCGCGCCACGCTTCGCGGCGATCAGCGTGGCGCCGTCCGACTCGCGCGTGACGAACTTGTAGCCGAGCTTCCCCGACAGTTTGGCGAGCACGGTCGCGGTCTGCGCGCGCGTGCCGTGCACCGCGAACTCACCCTTGTGATGGAACGCGCGCAGGCTGCCTTCGCGCACCTTGTCCTTCCAGCTCTTCGCGTCGGCGAGCATCTTCGGCGCATTGCGGATCACGCACAGTGACACCGACACCATCAGGAAGCCGAGGATCAGCATGAACCACCACGAGCTGTACACCGTGTAGAGGCTCAGCGCACGGAAGATATCGGCCCAGAACGGACCGAACTGGTTGACGTAGTTGGGATACGGATCGTCCTGCGTGAGGACGGTACCGATGATGCTGGCAATCGACAGAATCACGAGCAGCGCAATGGCGAAACGCATCGAGCTCAGGAGCTCGATGGTGCTGCGCATGACGCGATTGCCCGACTTCGACTGCAGACCCGACGTGGTGACGCTCATTCAAACTCCGACTGAACAGCAAAAAAGGGTGAAGGGCTGTCGTAACCACGACACCCTCACCCTTTTCTTGTTTTTCAACGGCCTCGTCGGGCCGGTTGGATTCGCGCGTGCGAACCGCTTAATGCAGCCCCGCGATGTAGTCGGCAACCGCTTTGATTTCGTTGTCCGACAGACGCGATGCTATCGCATGCATCGCGTCGTTGTTATTGCGAGCGCCCGGACCTTGCGTGAACGCGCCCAACTGCGTCACCGAATACTCGGCCCACTGCCCGGACAGGCGCGGAAACTGGATCGGAATGCCCTGCCCCGCGGGCCCGTGGCAGCTCGCGCAGGCCGGCACGCCGCGGTCTGCAATTCCACCGCGATAGATCTGTTGACCCAGCGCGACGGTGTTCTTGTTGTGCGCATAGCCGGGCTTCGGCGTCTGCGTCGAGAAATAAGCCGCGACGTTGATCATGTCCTGATCGGAAAGCGCGGCGGCCATGCCCGCCATGATCGCATTGTTGCGCGCAGGCTGTTTCGCGCCCGGTTGTGTCTTGAAATCTCTGAGCTGCTTGACGAGATACTCAGGATGCTGGCCCGCCAGCTTCGGATATGCGCCGCCGGCACTGTTGCCGTCTGCCCCATGACATGACGCGCATACCTGTACCGCGATTGCCTGCCCCCGATTGATGTCCGGCTTTGCCGGATCTGCTGCTCGTGCCTGAATTGCCAAACCTGAAAGACCTGCCGCTACATGAAGCACCATCAGAGTCTTGCTCAGTCGATTCATTCGCACACCCTGTCTCGTCTTGTGGGATTTTAGAGGTTCTGCAAAGTACGACGACGGCGACCGAATGACCACCAGGAGCCGCCAAGGCACGTGGGGCGGCCTCCTAAGGTTTCCAGTAAACCGTCGTATTGTACAATAACTCGCTAATCGCTTAGACGCCAGTCGGGCTTGACCCCGCTCCCGCTGTGGGCTCCGCGGCGTCTCCAATCTGGCTTCCACCATGCCCTTCCTGCTCCACGAATCCCGCTTCTTCACCACCGTCAATCATCTGCGTGACCTGCCTGCTACCGCGCAGCCCGAGATCGCTTTCGCGGGACGCTCGAACGCGGGCAAGTCGACCGCGATCAACGTGCTTTGCAATCAGAAGCGACTTGCGTTCGCGAGTAAGACGCCAGGCCGTACGCAGCACATCAATTATTTTTCGGTTGGCAAGGCAGATGAGCCGACCGCTTATCTGGTCGACCTGCCGGGCTACGGTTATGCGGAAGTGCCGGGCGCGGCGAAGGCGCACTGGGAAGCGCTGCTATCCACGTATCTGCAATCGCGCTCGCAACTGCGCGGCATGATCCTGATGATGGATTCGCGCCGCCCGCTGACGGAACTCGATCGACGGATGATCGAGTGGTTCGCGCCGACCGGCAAGCCGATCCATACGCTGCTCACCAAATGCGACAAATTGACGCGCCAGGAAAGCACGAACGCGTTGCGCACCGCGCAGAAGGGACTGGCCGAATATCGCGCCGCCGGCTATCGCGGTGAGCTGACCGCGCAGCTGTTTTCGGCGCTCAAACGGACGGGGCTCGACGAAGCGCACGAGCTGATCGAGAGCTGGTTGATCCCGCAGGCGGCGGGGGAAACAGGCGAAGCGCCGGCCGCCGGGTAAGCGTCTATCGGTGCCAGAATCCTGCCGCGCGCGTGAGATGCCGTTAAAGCACGCATCAAAGCGTGTTTGCGGCCGCACATAAAAAAACCCGCCGCTAGAACGGCGGGTCAAACAGCCTAATCGAAAAACGACAGGCACCCGCTCAGGGAGGAGAAGCGGGGAGGTCAGCGCCAGGCGCCTTGCTCGATCGGTATGATATACCATTGTCTCGAAAAGTTTCCGGGAGCGGAGCCAGGTGCTATTTGTCCACTCCACCCATCCACGATCTTCGATTCGATATGAGCTTCTACCCGCACCACCGTCCGCGCCGCATGCGCCGTGACGACTTCTCGCGTCGCCTGATGCGGGAAAATATCCTCACTACCAACGATCTGATTTACCCCGTATTCATCGTCGAAGGCATCAATGTGCGACAGGCCGTGCCTTCGATGCCGGGTGTCGAGCGCGTGTCGGTTGATCTGCTGATGGGTGTCGCCGAGCAATGCGTCGATCTGGGCGTGCCGGTTTTGTCGCTATTCCCCGCGATCGAGCCCTCACTGAAAACCCCCGAAGGGCGCGAGGCCGCCAACCCGGCGGGCCTGATTCCGCGCGCGGTGCGTGAGCTGAAGAAGAATTTCCCGGAGCTCGGCGTGCTCACCGACGTCGCGCTCGATCCGTACACGAGCCACGGCCAGGACGGTGTGCTCGACGAGACCGGCTACGTGCGCAACGACGAGACGGTCGAGATCCTCGTCGATCAGGCCCGAGTGCAGGCGGAAGCCGGTGTCGACATCGTCGCGCCGTCGGACATGATGGACGGCCGCATCGGCGCGATCCGCGAAATGCTCGAGAGCGAGGACCACATTCACACGCGCATCATGGCGTATGCGGCTAAGTACGCTTCAGCGTTCTACGGCCCGTTCCGCGATGCCGTCGGTTCCGCGACGAACCTCGGCAAAAGCAACAAGATGACCTACCAGATGGACCCGGCTAATTCGAATGAGGCGCTGCGCGAAGTGCAGGCCGACATCAACGAAGGCGCGGACATGGTAATGGTCAAGCCGGGCATGCCGTATCTGGACATCGTGCGTCGCGTGAAGGACGAGTTCCAGTTCCCGACGTACGTGTACCAGGTGAGCGGCGAATACGCGATGCTGAAAGCCGCCGCACAGAACGGCTGGCTCGATCACGACAAGGTCATGATGGAATCGCTGCTCGCGTTCAAGCGTGCCGGCGCGGATGGCGTGCTGACGTATTTCGCGCTCGATGCCGCGCGGATTCTGCGTTCGCAGAAGTGAGCCGGCGCGCGGTTTTGCGCGCGCCTGTTGAAATAAAAAACGGAGGGGAACCCTAGGGTTTCGCCTCCGTTTTTTTATGCTGGTCGTTTTCGCCACTGCGGCCTGGCAACACCCAACGGCGTTCGATTACACCCCCGACGCCCTCGCCCGGTCCAGCGTACGCAGGAATTTATCCGCCGATTCGTAGCCAACCACTCGCAAGACTTCCTTGCCGCCTTGATCGAAGAAAATAATCCCTGGCGGGCCGAACAGGTTGAAGCGCTTGAGCAGCGCCTGGTCGTCGGTATTGTTCGCGGTGACGTCGGCGCGCAGCAGACTCATCTGCTTCAGCTTCGCCTGAACGCGCGGGTCGCTGAACGTGAATTTCTCCATTTCCTTGCAGCTCACGCACCAGTCCGCGTAAAAATCGAGCATGGCAGGCTGTGCGGCCGTTTTGACGGCCTGGTCGAGCTGATCCGACGAACGTACCGGGGCGAACGTCAGATCGCTTTGTGACAGCGTTGCGGCCGCGTTCGAGCCGTCATTCGCGACGGTCGCGTGATTGCCGGCGCGCTCTGCGAGCACCGCCAGCGGCCGCAGTGGATCCGACGAACCCGCCGCGAGGCCCACTAGAAGCGCGGCAGCCCAGACAGCCATCACGACGCCGACCGCCCGGCCGAACCGGCGCCATACCGAGCCGCCCGCAACCGATGAGGAAAACAGGCCGAGCGTAACTGCAGCGATCAGTAGCCAAAGCGCGCTCAACAGCATCGACGCCGCCCCGCCGAGCACGGGCCAGACGATCCACAGCGCGGCCGCGAGCAGCACGACACCAAAGAACACCTTCACGCTGTCCATCCACTTGCCCGCGCGCGGCAGCAGCGTGCCCGCGCCAAGGCCGATGATCAGCAGCGGCACACCGAGTCCGATGCCCATCGAGAACAGCGCCGCGCCGCCGAGCACCGCATTGCCTGTATGCGCGATGAACGCGAGCACCGCAAAAAGTGGCGCGGTCATGCAGGCGCCGACCACCAACGCCGACAGCGCGCCCATCACGGCGACCGCGGTAAATTTGCCGCCCGAGCCGCCCGTTGACGCGCTCGACATGCGATCGCGCCAGCGCGGCGACAGTTCGATATCCACACCGGCGATCAGCAGCAGCGCGAAAATCGTCAGAAGCCCGCCGAACGCGCCGAGCACCCATGGATTTTGAAGCCACGCGCCGAGACTCTGCCCAACGAGCGCCGCCATGACGCCCAACACCGTATACACGAGCGCCATCCCGATCACATACGCGAGCGACAGCGCGAAACCACGCCCACGCGTCACGCTCGGGCCCTCACCGATGATGATCGCCGACAGGATCGGGATCATCGGGTACGAGCACGGCAGCAGGCTCAGAATCGCCCCCGCGACGAAATAAAGCCCGACGATCGCGAAGAAGCCACCACGCTGCAGCAACGACTGCGCGTAGTCGGCGCTGGTCGCGCGTTCGTACCAGGGTTCGTCGTCGATGGAGGTAGATTGTTGCGCGGCTGGGGCGGCTAGGGTCGCTACTGCGCTGCCGGCCGGTTGCAATGCCTCACCGCTCACGTGGTACACGCGCTCCATCGGCGGATAGCAGATGCCGGCGTCGGCGCAACCCTGCGACGTGACCGCGAGATCGAAGGGTCCGGCAGCCTGCTTGACCGGAATGCGGATCGTCAATTCGTGGCGGTAGGTCTCGACGTTCTTATTGAAAGTCTGATCGAACTTCACGTGACCGGCCGGCAGTTGCGGCTCGCCAACCGTCGCCGTGCCGTTGCGGGTCGCGAACGCGAAGCGTTCGCGGTACATGTAGTAACCGTCCGCGATCTTGTACGTCACGACGACTTCGCCGGGCTGCTCGGTCGCGCTGAACCTGAACGCGACGGCAGGGTCGAGGAAGTCATCCGCGGCGCGCGCGAACGTGCCGAACTGTGCGAGGAGCACGCAGCCGAGCAGAAAGAATACGGTGCGCATCGCAGCGCGTGCACGCCGGTCGAGACCGTTAAACATGAAGAGGACGTTGGGTTTCAGCAGTGATCCACTGGCCATACGCGGGAGAGGCCGTCGCTTGCCATGAAAGGATTTCTGGCGTGTCGTAGGGATGATGCGCCTGAATGAATTGCTCGAGCTCGAGCGCGCGGACAGCGCTCGTCTTGAACAGCAGTTGGATTTCCTGCGCGGCTTCGATCGCGCCCTGCCAGTGATAGCTCGACTGCACGGTACCTAGCTGCGTGACGCACGCGCAAAGGCGCGCCGCAAGCGCGTCAGCGGCGAGCTTTTGAGCGACGGCCGCATCTGGCACCGTCGTCAACATCAAGGTCACATTCGCGCTCACATAAAACTCCGGCGACGCAGGATTTCGATCCCGATATCGTATCACTTGGCCCTGCCGCCCCGCAGAGCGCCACGCGGCATTTGGCCACTGCGGTTTGGCTTCGCCGTCCATGAAGAATCTGCCGCCGAAAACAAAAAAGCCAGGCGATGCGCCTGG